>JBJKZN010000026.1:0-5788 GCA_045560315.1 Fidelibacterota bacterium
GATTATTGATTTTTGGCATGCATGTACATATTGGTATTCCAGATAAAGATCTTAGAATAGATGTAATGAATCAGATGAGATATTTTATTCCTCATATACTAAGTTTATCAAGCTCTTCTCCTTTTTGGCAAGGGCAGGACACAGGATTTAAATCATACAGAGGAATTGTTTTTGAAGATCTTCCTAGAACAGGGCCTCCAGAAACATTTGAATCTGCAGAGGCATATGAAGAATATATAAATCAATTAATTGCTACAAAATCTATTGATAATCCTTCTAAAATCTGGTGGGATATGAGGCCACACTACAAATTTCCAACATTAGAATTCAGAATGTGCGACTCTACAACAAAGGTAGACGAGGTTGTAGCAATTGCTGCTTTAATTCAGGCATTAGTTGCCACAATGATTCGCAATCGTGAGCGCAATATCAGCTGGAGAGATTATAGACAGTCACTGATATCAGAAAATAAATGGAGAGCAATGCGACATGGTATTGATGGAAAAATGATTGATTTAGGCGTAGGAAAAGAGTTAGATACAAAGGAATTATTTCATGAGTTGCTTGATATAGTAGCAGACAGTGCAAAAGAATTGGGGACCGAAGAAGAAATCCAATATATTCATACGATGCTAAAAAATGGTACAAGCGCCGATAGGCAGTTGAAAGTGTATGAAAAAACAAAAGATTTTAAAAAAGTCGTTGATATGCTAGCCAAAGAAACGCTTGAGAATTGCTAGAAGTATGAATCATTCAAAGCGGAAGTGTATTGTTTTATTAAGTGGAGGATTAGACTCTACTACAGTTCTCGCTATTGCACAAAAAGAATTTGATGTTATTGCATTATCGTTTGATTATGGTCAGCGACACAAGTTTGAACTTCAAGCTGCAAAAGCAATTGCAAAAACATATTCTGTATCGCATTTCCAAACAATTACTATTGACCTTCAGCAATTTGGACACTCAGCACTCACTGATAATATCACCGTTCCAAAAAATCAAGACATTGGAGATGAGATTCCTGTAACCTACGTACCGGTTCGTAATACTATCTTTCTTTCATATGCACTAGCTTATGCAGAAGTCAATAATATATATGATCTTTTTATCGGGGTAAATGCACTTGATTATAGTGGTTATCCAGATTGCAGGCCTGAATACATAGATGCATTTGAAAAAATGGCAAATCTAGGAACAAAGTTTACTCAAGGAGATCAAAAAATTACTATCCATACCCCTTTAATCAATATGACAAAATCAGAAATTATTATGAAAGGACATGAATTAGGTGTTTCTTACAAGGAAACACATTCTTGTTATGACCCATCAAATGAAGGATTAGCTTGTGGAGAGTGCGATGCATGCATGTTAAGAAAAAAAGGATTTAATATGTCAAATATTCCTGACCCTACATTATACCAATGAGTTACAGCGTTAAAGAAATATACCTTACTATTCAAGGAGAAGGGGTTCAAACTGGAAAGGAAGCAGTATTTTGCCGTTTCTCTGGATGTAACTTATGGACAGGAAGAGAAGAAGACCGTCACAAAGCAACATGTAAATTTTGTGATACAGATTTTTTTGGAGTTGATGGAGAAAATGGAGGAAAGTATTCTTCTGCAAATGATTTAATTAAACAAATTGAAGAATGTTGGTCAGATGATTCAAAGGAAAAATTTATCGTATTCACTGGAGGAGAGCCCTTACTTCAATTAGATCAAAAACTCATCGATAATTTGCATAAGAAAGGTTTTAAAATAGCAATTGAGACAAATGGAACTATGTTGCCTCCAAACAATATTGATTGGATTTGTGTTAGTCCAAAAAAGAATGCAAAGCTTGTCTTATTAAAAGGAGATGAGCTGAAATTGGTTTATCCACAGCCAGGTTTTGAACCAGAGCAATTTGAATCATTAGATTTTGATCATTTTTGCGTACAACCTATGGATGGAAAAGATTTACAAAAAAATATCTTGGAATGTGTATCTTATTGTATCGAAAATCCGTTGTGGCGATTAAGCCTACAAACACATAAAATACTAGGGATAAGATAATATGTTTGAATTAACAAGAAAATATGAACTTCATGCTGCTCGCAAATTAACGTCGTTAGACTTGGAGCATCCATGTGCGAAATTACATGGACACACATTCTCTGTTACAGTTGCTCTTGATGGAGATATTGATCCATCTAAAGGTTGGGTAATGGACTTTTTTGAAATTGACAAAATTTATAAGGAAGAAGTACATCATTTCCTTGATCATAAATATTTAAATGACATACCAGAGCTTTCTAATCCTACCACAGAACATATTGCTGAATGGATTTGGAAAAAATTAAAACCACAATTATCAGGGCTAACCAAAGTCACTGTTAGTGAAGGTTCTAGTTACTCATGTACATATAAAGGAGATTTGTAATGGCCAAAGCAGATGGAAAAGAATTTAAGTTTGATAGCGAAGATCATATCAATCCTGATTTTCTTGAAACATTTCCTTTTGATAGTAAGGATCAATACATTGTTACTAAGACAAGAGAATTTAGTGCAGTATGTCCTTTTAGTGGACTTCCAGATTTAGCGGATGTGATTATCGAATATTTTCCTGAAGGCGGAAAATGTGTAGAGCTGAAATCGTTGAAATATTATTTTGTTAGTTTCAGAAATGTTGGAATTTATCAAGAAGCAGCTACTAAGCGTATTTTTGATGATTTGAGTACGTTATTAGACACATCAAGAATAAAAGTAACAACTATTTATAACACAAGAGGCGGATTTGATACCACATGTATCGAAGGCTCGCTTTAAAAAACAATGATATCATTAAAAAATATTTTATTATTATTTGGAATCACTGGAATTATAGTATTCGTTATAAATGACGTATTATATTACACAACAGATACGAATCAAAATTTTTTAGAACATATTATTATTGGTTGGTTAATTTTTATATCAACTATGTTGACATTCATTCTACTTTATAGGGAGAAAAAATAATGAGCTATGCTGAAAAACTATATAAAGCTATTATGCTTGATGTTGAATTTTATGAAGCTGTCGAGGCTGACAAGTCTTTAACTAGGCAAGCAATGATAACTGTAGCTTTAGTTGCTATAGTAGAGGGGTTCGTTTTAGCTGGAATTACTGCACCTATTGCTTTAGCACAAGGTGTACTGGGAAGTATTCTTAGATGGGTTGTATGGGCATTTTTCATTGCATTCGTTGGGACAAGGATATTGCCTGAACCTGAAACAGATTCTAATACTGGAGAATTATTACGCACTCTAGGATTTGCTTATGCACCTGGATTATTGCTTATATTTCAATATGTGCCATTGATTAATAATCTTCCTATTGTTTTTATTGTCTATCTTTTGCAATTAGCTGCCATGACTGTTGCAGTAAGGCAGGCTCTTGATTTTAGTTCTACAGTAAGAGCAGTAGGGGTATGTATTGTAGCATTTATAGTGATGATTATAACACTAGGATTGCTAATTTTCTTTAGCGATTTTGTTTATACAGTTGCAACAAATGCATCTCCTGTAGCTGTTCCACCAAATCCAGAAATGGGAGTATAGATTCTGCTTTAAATTGTCGTGGAATATTTTTATACTGTACAATACAATTTGTAATGGGGAATGATAACTGATATGAAAAACAAGATTTTAATTTTATGTATGATAGCTTTTGTAGCTTGTGATACTTCTACTACAATGGGGACATCTAGCTCTACAGATAATTCTGACGGTACGGGTACAGGTGGCAACAATAATGGTGGTTCAGGTGGAAATAATACAGATCTTCCTGCAGGATTTACAAAATTTATTGATGAATATACTGATGTCTATATTTCGGGAGACTATGTTGTAATTGAAACAACAGGAGTTCCAAATCACAATAGCCCTTATTGGGGAGTAAATCATCCAAACTATGAATCTCCTCATTCAGGAATGGCGGTAAATCCAAATTATATTACTACTCAAAATTTTAAGTTTCATATTCCTTTAACACCTAGTGTTGCTAGTTCAGTTTCTAGTACGCCGTTAGGTGCAATTGGAGTATCACTAAGCGGAGTACCATTTTATAATCAATATGCTGGACCGAATAATCAACCGCTAGATAACGAAATAGCATCATTTGATAATTATTATGGCCATCCACAACAAACAGGACAATATCATTATCATTGGGAGCCAACATATTTAACATTTGCAGATAATTCAATTCTAGTTGGATATTCATTAGATGGTTTTCCAATCTATGGTCCTACAAATCAAACAGATGGTCAATACCCAACAGATCTTGATGATATCAATGGACATACCCATATTACAGAAGAATATCCAAATGGCATATATCACTATCACGCAACAGCAACTGTGCCTTATTTGATTGGCGGATTCAGAGGGCAAGTAGGATCTTCTGGTGGCGGTGGTTACTACACAAACTAAATTTGCACTAACTCTTCTTTATTGCATTGCTTTCATTGCCTGCTCTAATACAGTAATTGTAAATGAATCTGACTTAATTGATGGGCTTACTGTTCCACAATTTATAAGAAATGAACAGTATACTGGATCTATTAACATTTATTATCCAGATGGTACTATTAAATCTATTAGAAAATATTCGAATGGAAAGAAAAATGGTAAACATGAAGGATGGTGGCCCAATGGAAGTAAAAAATATCTCTATTATTTTAAAAAAGATGAAAGTTTTGGCACACACAAAGAATGGCATGCAAATGGCGAGCTTTTTACTTTAAAAAACTTTAGAACTGGGTTAGAACACGGAGAACAAAAAGCTTGGGATCAAAATGGGGAATTAATGTATAAGTATATCTATAATGATGGACGTAGATATGGTATACAGGGTTCCATTATTTGTAATGGGGGAAATGAAATGGAGGCTTTATATTGATAGTGCTTGAAGATTATAATGACAGCTTATTTGACTTTATCCTCGAATCAAACAATATCAATAAGCCAAAGGTTGGTTATTTAAGTAAAGAAAGACTTCAATTATTACTTAAACAGGCTAATTATTGCAAGGTTGCTAAATTTAATGGAGAACCTGCTGGTTTTTTACTGTGTCTTCCTGAAAATAAAGAATATGATAGCATCAATTATGAATGGGTATCAAAAAGATATTCAAACTTTATGTATATTGATAGAATATCTGTACTTCCAAAATTTCAAAATGAAAAAATTGGATCTGCGCTATATACCGATTTAATTTATTTTTCAGCTTTGGAGGGATATGATGATATCCTTTGTGAAGTAAACATTAAGCCTGCAAATCCTGGTTCAATAAGATTTCATAAAAGATTTGATTTTGAAGAGTGTGGTTCGCAATTTACGCAGGCCGAGAAACTTGAAAGCTATAACCACTCAGTTGAGGTTAAGTTTCTTCGCAGAAATTTAAAACAATTAATTTGAAAGGATTTTTATGAGCAATTTTTGGCACGATTTATTATTTCCTTTGTTTTTCTTTACTGTGTTTGTTATCGCTCATGTTGCATTATATGTCATGGTTTTTAAAGGAGATAAATCTAAATGAATAAAAAACAAAAATTAGCAAAGAAGAAACAGAAAAAATCACGTCTTAGATTAAAGGCAAAGCAGGCGGAGCTTTTAAAAAATAAAAAAGTAGCTACACCTGCAATAGAAGAGAAAAAACCAGCAGCTAAGAAAAAACCAGCAGCTAAGAAAAAACCAGCAGCTAAGAAAAAACCAGCAGCTAAGAAAAAACCAGCAGCTAAGAAAAAACCAGCAGCTAAGAAAAAA
>JBJKZN010000027.1:0-60952 GCA_045560315.1 Fidelibacterota bacterium
TAAACAAAAAACCCTAGCGGGTTATGCTAAGGTTCGTGTAGTTTTTCATATAATCCTATTATTAGGCGTCTACAGTCCCCCTGCTTCTAAAATAATAATAAAAGTTGTAGTTACTTTTCATAATGAATAATGTTACGGAATAGATAGGACAGTTGGCAAGGTAAATTAATTATTTTACAAAAATCAATCTGCGCATACTGCTATCCTCTTTAATAAAAGACTCTGAAAACTTAAATGGCTTAAATTCTCCTCTATTATAAAGAGAAGTTTGATCGCTGTAATGCGGTGATTTGAATACGCCAGATTGGCCTGTTGGAAGAATACTTAGGCCATTATCAAAATTAGAAAAATCAATCACTCTTCTCATTGATGATCCCGCTCGGACATCAAATGGACTACTCACGGAATAACTGGCAGCTCTTGGTGTCATTCCAGATCCAGCCATTGGATAAGGACCAACACTAAAATGAATTAATTCTTTTACAAGTGGATCACTATCTAATCGATGACGATAGGTTACTTGATGCACCTGACCCCATGTCAAATCTTTAGGATTGCCATAATTTTTCGTAAGAAAATCATGTGCATCATCAAAAGACTGATTCACGATATCATTTAATGTTTCTTTTTTTTCTGATAGTACATTATCTATCCATAACGATGCCTCTCCATCAAAAATGCTTCGAATAGCTAATGAACGGATATATTTTAAGCTATAAAACGTATCAAAAGAATCTTTCCCAAAACTTTGTAATTCATCCTGAAATAAGTTTTGTATTAAATGAATATAAATGGTGTGAAAAGCTACTGCAGCATGTGAATCTAACGATTCAATTCCATCCCATCCGTTTAAAATATCATACATTTCATCTCCTTTAACAGAGAAGCCTTGTGTATAATTTTCATAGAATAATTTTGAGTATTCTTGAGCAAATGGAGAGGTAATTTCATTCAGAATAGATTTCATATCTTCTACTCCTAATTTGTCATCAATTCTTAATCTTCTATCAATTTGTTCTCCTCTACTAGGATCTGCCCAATATCGAGAAATGTAATAAGGATAATCCTCGTCAATGGTCTTATTATTCCCATTTGATATGTATCCTTTTTCAGGATTGTACAAATATGGCATTTCATCAAAAGGGACATATCCTGTCCAATCATGCTTGCTCGTGGTCCCATCAAAAGGCACTAAATGTTCTCCGTCTAATCGGATAGGAACTTTAGAGTTAGGTCTCCATCCAATATTGCCATTTTTATCTGCATAAGTCCAATTTTGTCCAGGTGCTCCAAATAGCTTCGATGCTTCTGAAAATTCATCCCAATTGGTTGCTTTAGCTAGCTTGAATAATGCAGTCGTTTCATCAAATGCATCGAACTCTGTCCATTTAAAAGATATTGCCTTCCCTTTTCCTCTCGCATCAGGATGAATATCGCTAACAATAGGACCTCTATGGGTTGATCTAATTGTAACAGTTTTTGTGCTTCCAGACTTTAAATGTATTACTTCTTCTTCGATTTCTAAATCTTTCCACTCTCCATCCAATAAATATTGCGTATTGTCATCATTTAGCGTTTCAATATAGAAATCCATGTCATCGGTCATGACATTGGTAAAACCCCAACCAATGTGGTCATTATGACCTATAACAGGCAATGGAAATCCATAGAGACCATACCCTCCAAAATTATAATTATCACTCTTTAATCTGATTTCATACCACCAAGGAGGCTGTCCATAACTTAAATGAGGGTCATTTGCTAAAAGTGGGAGCCCTGTCTCTGTTTTACTTCCTGACACTGCCCATGCATTTGATCCATAACCATCTCTATCTGTTTTAAGAACATCTCTAATTCTTTTGGTGTCGCTTGCAAAATCTTGATAACTCTTGAGCAAGACATCATTTGAAGCAATGGTAATAAAGTTTTCATTGTAAGATGGTAATATATCATTTAAATAATCCGGCCCTAATTGTTCGCTAATCGCACCAAAAAATAATTCTGAATCCCATCCGCCCTGCAATTCCCATGCCATCATTGTAGATAAAGCAACGATATCTAATGGCTCAAAAGTTGGTAATTCCTCGATGCCTACCAGTTTAAACTCTAATGGATAGTCTGACGGAGATAAGGTCTCTATATAAGCATTAATACCGTAACATGTATCCTCGAGATGTTGTAATGTTTCAGTTGGAATTTTTGATAAACTCTTTTTAGCAATTTTTTCAAATCCAAGTGTACGTAAAAATTTATCTTCTGCAAACAATGTATCATTAAGCACTAAGCTTAGTTCGCCCTTATATGCATATTTCATAAATGCCATTTGGAATAGTCGATCTCTTGCTCCTATATAACCAGCAACCTTAAACATATCAGCATCATTGGAAGCAAAAACACTCGGCACGCCATAGCTGTCGAAATACACTTCAACAGTATCTTGAACATCTAAACTAGTAATTTCTCCTTCATAGAGAATATCGGCAGGCTTTAGAAAAGAATTGACTGAAAAAACAACAAAACTAGTAATAAGAAATAATAAAATGAATATTCTAGATTGTTTCCCCATGTAAGAACTTAAATATTATTCTTTGAGATATTTAGTAAAAAATTCTGCTGAAAATTGAAAGGATTGCTCACGTGCTTCAGTATTTCCTCCCATACTTGGTCCTCGACCAGCACAAGTCATTAGTGCTAACTTTTGCCTTAGAGGGGTATTAATAGGAATATTCCAATATTCACTTAATAATAATGTACCTTCCTCATTCATTGGAAAACGACAATCTCCTAATGTATACCCTTTTTCATTCACTGTGACTTCTGATACTCGATCAAACGAATGATGTGCATTTTCATAAATGGTAATATCAATATTATGTGGCAGTCCACTGGCATGTATTTTATCTATTAATTCTGTACACGCTGCTGCAGGCACCCAATTATCTAGCTCTCCAATAAGAATATGGATAGGAGCAGTACTAAATTGCATATTCTCATTTGGGTATGGATATGCCATACATCCTGGGTAAACAGGCAAATGAGCAGCAAACATAAATTCTCTGTTGTTAATTGCATCAATAAGAGGCAACCAAGCAGAATAAAGCGATACACCTCCTCCAAGACTCCACCCTGTAATTCCTGAGCGATCAGTATCAATGTTAGGATGGGTGCTAAGTGCTTCTAAAGCACGATAACTATCTAAAATTACCATAGCAGTTGTTACCTCAACCTGGCTCCCTACTGTTGATTGCACATCACGGCTATCAAAACTTTGTAATTGAAAGGTTGCAAAGCCCATTTCGTGATACATTTTTAAGTATTCTAGGTGATGAGTGCCCCAATTTAAGCTTCCTGCAACTCCAATGATTAGCGGATATTTTTCATTAGGATTGTAGTTGTTTGGCAAGGTCAATATGCCAAAGACTTCCTGCACTTCTTGATTATCTAAATCCATAATAATTTCCTCAAAAGAAAAAGGGTTTGCGCTGTTGAATGTGATGGTTTCTTGGTTGGTCTCTTGTGCAATTACAAAAGATAACATAACTATAAAAATATATCGTATCATTTTTTCTCCAAAAGTTGTAAATAAGACTTAAATAACAGTCCGCCGCCGCCGCTATATCCTACTAGTTCACCGCCACTACCTACTACTCTGTGGCAAGGGATAATAATAGGAATACGATTAGCGCCACTTGCTCTTCCAACTGCTCTTGCTGCCTTAGGTTGATTAATTTTTTCTGCTACTTCCTTATAACTTTTTGTTTTACCGTATGGAATCTTAGAAATTTCTTCTAAAACATTCTTTGTAAAATTACTTCCATCAACATGTAATGGGATATCAAACTTTTTTAATTTTCTCTTAAAATAACTATTCAACTGATTTTGAACATCCTTTGCAAATTTAGACGATTTTCCTTTATTTATCTTCAGCGATAATTGCCGATTCATTAAATCCTTCTTTTCATCAGAAAAAGTTAATCTGTGTAACGTGTTTTCTATGTAAGATATTTTAAAATAGAAATGCAGGTGATCAACTTGAAAAATTTTATGTTGCATAAAAATGCTATCCTAGCTTAACGGCTGTACCGTAAATAAATATTTCCGATGCCCCTGCTTGTAGCATCGATGTGGTAAAGCGTACGCCAACAATAGCATCCGCATTCAATTCCTCGGCGCGCAATTTCATTCTATCCATCGCTTGCTCGCGCGATTCGGCCATCAACTTGGAGTATTCTGTAATTTCTCCACCCACTAGATTTCTAAATAATGCTAGAATATCTTTTCCTACATGTCTTGCTCGAATAGATTGCCCGCTCACAACACCTAACACATTGGTTATATTCCTATTTGAAACTTTCTCTTGGGTTGTAATAATCATTCATCAATCTCCTTTGAATAATAGTCATCATCTTTATTATTTAATCTCTCTTTAAGTACTTTAACAAACAAAACTAGTAATCCACTATAAATTAAAATAACAAGCAGTCCTTCAGGATAAAATTGTTCAATTTCTTTGAGGGTTAAGTAAGATCCAAGAAGATAAAATAGTCCTATAAGTATGTAACCTAATTTTTCCATATTTAACTAATTTAAGTAGTTTATTATGAAAAAGTATAATATTATCGAATTGTCGTGACCAAGAAACAATTATATATCGTTATTGCAATTATGGCATGTGCTATAGGCGCCCTTTCTTATCAGTATTATACTACACATAAAAGCCTTAAAGACTACAAAGACTACTATAAAAAAGTAGCGGTTCTTTACATTCAAGAAATTATGGAAGTACCAGAATTAAAATCGCCAGATCCTGAAAATAGGCCCATAACCACAATAGACCTGGAGACCAATATATTGCAATTTCAAGATTTAGAAGGAAATGAGTTTTCTTTAAGAGATTTTGAAGGAAAAACTCTCTTTATCAATTATTGGGCAACATGGTGTAATCCGTGTCTAGCAGAAATGCCAGCAATGGCTGAATTATATGAAGAGTTCAAAGATAACGAAGATATTGTGTTTTTATATCTCTCAAAAGAAGACATGGATGTAATTACAGACTATATACCAAAAGATGAATCATTGCAAAAATTGCCTTTATATAAGGTTATTACCGATGATGAGCTTTTCAAAACAAGAGGGATTCCAACTACATTTATTGTTGATAAATCTGGTGAAATACTTGTCGAAGATGTGGGATCTGCTTCATGGAACGATGAAGAGGTCATTAATTATCTAAGAAGCATTATTTAGAGTAAAATGAAAAAAAATATTACTATCAATATGAAAAATGACTTTCCTTATTTTGGAAATGGTATTGATTTTAAAGAAAGTATTTTTGGATTAGAGTTTGACGCTGCTCTTATTCAGCAAACATCTGAATTAATTTGGCAACCTAATTCCACGCTCCCTTATAGCAGCCTAAAGCCTTTACCAGACCCTTTTACTAGCATTAGTGATATTGCAAGTGAAATGGCTGTTCATAATCATGGAAAAAAAGGTCTTATTGGAAAAAAACAACTATTGGATGAAGTCTTGTTACTAGATGATAGCTTGATGGATCATTTTATAGTACATGTTAAACAACATATTGAGAAGCCTACTAAAGAATCTGCACAACTTATTGCAGATATACGATGTTGGACATCTTGGTTAGCAAATGGCATTAAAATTGAACCGCTATTTAATGGAGAAAAAAAAGCATGTTCTTTTATACCTTGGCCACTATCTGGATTATTGCTTTTATCATCAAGAATTATAGGACAACAAGCTGAATTTGAATATGCAGCAGATTACGTGTTACGATCAGGAATATTACCAGATTATAATCTAAAAAACTTCGATAATATGAAAGATAATGTTGATTATATCAGATCAATTAAGCCTGTGGTTGCCTTTCATGATTTTGATGGCAATGAACAAGGATTTAGAATGACACATCTTGCAATGGAGCGCACATCAAAAATGATGATAGAAAATTCATTAGATGCGATTAATGGAAATAATATGAGTGATAATCTTGAAAAGATAGAGCTGGCTTTAAAGCAATCAAATCAGATTTTTAATTGTATGTGGGAAGTCAGTGAACCTATGCTATACAACAAAGAGGTTCGTATTTTTATTCAGGGTCTCTACGGTAATCAAGGAAGCATATATGATGATAAAGGGTTATTTTTTGAAGGATGTGGTGATACCTATAGCGATGTACATAATAAGAAAGGTTGTTATATAGAGAATCTTCATGGACAAACAGGTGCCAATAGCTCTTATCACCCTCTGGCAGATGAAATCACAGGAGTAGGTAAGCATACGCATGCATACGTATGTGATAACAATGTAGACACATGTATTATTGAGAATATTTTAAGCAAAGGATTTTTAACTGATGATGACCTCCCGTGCGATTGTGAGATTGATTCTTTGACAAAACTTCTTAAATCATTTAGAGTAGGCTATAGACCTCCTGCTCATCATGCAATGATTGTGAAAACGAGTCAAGCCTTGCAAAATTCTTCTTATTTTAGCACTATTGAATCTGATGAAAATCTAAAAAAGCGCATGGCAAGTTGCGTGAGATGGATTATTCAACATCGTATCGATCATTATAAAATGGTTGTAGCGTATATCTTAAGAGCGCCTGATCCATACAAACATCAAACTAAAGCTAAAGGTACGGGAGGAAGCCCTACTCCTTCATTTCTTCCAAAAATGTTCACCAATACGATTGATCGATTAGATGAGTTGGTAGGCGATGCTAATATAGCTTGGGCAGATGAAATAATTGCTATTACCGATGGACATAAAAACTCGATGGAACAATTTAAGAAGATTGCATTGCGAGCTGAGAAAAAAGATCATCAAAAAAATCGATCTTTATCCTAATCTAATTTTGAATATTATCAGATAAATGCTCCATTAAGAAGCTAATTATCTTTCTATATGCATGGTTATAGTTTGCCCAACCGTCAATTTTTGTCTCTTCAGAAGTTAAAAAATTATTATTACCTAAGCCATGATGAGCATTAGGATATATAAACATCTCCATATGCTTACCTTTTTCTGCATATGCTTTAGCTAATTGAAGAGAATGTTGATGATGTACATTGTCATCTGCATTACCATGTATTTGAAGTAAAAAACCTTTGGCCTTATCAACATGAGTTAATACAGATGCATTTTTATATCCTTCAGGATTTTCATCAACAAGACCCATATATCTTTCTGTCCAAATCGTATCGTATAGTAAAGGGTCTACATTTGGAGCGCCTGATACACCTGCTTTAAAATAATCACTTCCTAAAGTCATGCACATATTTGTCAAATATCCTCCACCACTCCATCCCCATATTCCAATATTATCTCCATCAACATAGGTTAAGCTTTGTAAGTATTTAGCTGCAGCAATATGATCAATGACAAGATATTTTCCATAATCTCCATAGGCAAAGTCTTTGAAGGCTTTTCCTCTACCTCCCGTTCCCCTATTATCAAAAGAGAAAATAATAAAACCTCTTTGCGCAAAATATTGATGAAAAGAATGTCTAGCGACTCCCCATCTATTGTTTACCATCTGCGATCCAGGTCCACCATAATTATAAAGAATAACTGGGTACTGATTCATAGAATCAAAATTATGGGGTAATGTAATGATACCGTTTAGCCTAGTACCATCATCAGTAAATATATTTACGTGTCTAGGATATGTAAAACCATAAGCATCAAATTTACTTTTATCTGTGCTTGCTAATGTTCTTTTGATTACGCCAGAATTTGATCTTACAACTGTTTTAGGAGCTCTGGTAAAACTAGAATGGGTATCAATAAAATAGTTTTTTGTTGGAGAGAAAGAAGCAGAATGACTTCCTTCCTCTTTTGTAAGTCTTTTTAATCTTGAACCATTAAATCTAACAGAATAAACATGATTTTCCATCTCAGACTCTTTTTTTGCATTGAAATAGATAATCTCATTTTCTTCATCAATAGCATTGATTCCATTGACTTTCCAATTACCTCTAGTTATTTGATTAATAAATTTTCCATCAGTGCGACTTCTATAAATATGCTTAAATCCATCACGCTCAGACATCCAAATAATCTCTCCATTATTTAGTATATCAATATTAAAAACGCCTGACATTCCAAAAAAATCGAATGCATCAATCCACGTATCGTTTTTATCATTTAATACTAATGTATTTTGATTTGTGTCAATGTCATGTCTATACAGTTTCCAATCATTTTGTTTTCTGTTTAGAGTAGTAATAAAGAAATTATTACTATTCCTTTGCCACAATATATTAGGAATGTAGTAGGAATCTTGTGGCAGAGTACGAATATCAGATTGTTGATTGACAATATCTATCAATCCAATTGAAACTTCAGGATTATCTTCTCCTGCCTTAGGATAATATATATATTTAACTGTTGGATATTTCGTTTGATAGTCAATCAGTGGATATTTCCTTACCATAGACTGATCTTCTCTGCAATATGCTATATATTGACTATTTGGGCTCCATCTATATGCGTCATAGCTACCAAATTCTTCCTCATAAACCCAACCAAAATGACCATTTAGAATCGTCTCACTCCCATCGAAAGTTAATTGAGATTCTTCAAGAGTTTTTAGTGAATATATATAGAGATTATTATCGTTTCTTACATAAGATACATATTCACTGTTTGGAGAAAATTTTACATTACGCAGACTATCTGGTTGATCAGATACCGGTTGAATATTACCAGTATTAATATCATATACATGATAAGTGCCATACGATGAATGTCTCCAAATTCTAACATTATTAGTTTTAAGCAATAGTTTTGTTTGATCACTACTAAAAGTCGTACTAAATCGATCTAGCGTTTCAGGGTTAATAGAAAAAGCTTTAGTAGTATCATCCGAAGCAATATTGTATTTATAAAAATGCTTTCCCTCTGAGTCAGATTTAGAAAAGTAATAAGCATCTTCTCCATTTACCCAATCAGATCTACTAATACCTGACGAACTAAAGGTTCGATTAAAAATATCCTCTAGCTCAATTGTCTTTTCTTGAGAAATACCAAGTGTAAATAACAATGTTATTAATAAAAAATACATGAAACAATAATAGCGAGTTTTTGAAAGAAAATCACGTAAATACTTTATGTAAATAGTTTTGCTTTAGCATTCATGCTTATATAAATTCCATGCTTATGGGTGTTATTACAAATATGCGCAGTCGAATGCAAGTAGTGATGTGGACTATTCTAGTTCTCTTCGTTATAAGTATGGCTATTGGTGGTCTTGTAGGTGGAGCTAGTATTGGCGACATCTTTGGTCAACAGAATGGCAATCATATTGGATCTCTCAATGGCAAGCCTATTTTATATGAGGATTTTAATCGTTTAGTTAATGCGGAAACCACAAGATTACAATCTCAATCCACGCAAGATATATCAGATGAAGATAGAGAGTATATTAGGGCGGTAGTATGGGAAAGAATTATACAAGATTTATTAATTCAAGAACAAATTGAAGAAAATAATATTGTAATCAGCGATGAAGAGGTTCTTTATCAGCTCAAGAATAATCCTCCTGCGTTCTTACAAGGCAGTGCTGCTTTTCAAACTGATGGACGATTTGACTTAGAAAAATATATGGATGCAATTCTTAATCCAGGACAATTAGATTGGCGCCCAATCGAAGAATTTATGAGAGATATATACCTCCCGAACTATAAACTTCAACAATTAGTCGTTAACAGTGCCTCTGCTTCAGAACAAGATATCATAGATAGCTATAGAAAACGATTTGTAAACTATAGAATTGAGATACTACATATTACAGATAAAGTTCTGGATGGTGCCTCTAAAGACTTCTTTGATAGTATGATGTCAGGCAGACCTACCGAGCAAGAATTAACTGAACTATACAAAAAAAATATTGAAGATTATAAACAACCAGAAATGCGTTATATGAAATATGTTAAATGGCCTATAGTTTCTAGTTACAATGACTCGTTACGTATAAAACTTGAAGCTGAAAATCTAATGTATCGCATTAAACAAGGTGAAAATTTTGCTGACATAGCAAATGCTTATACAGAAGATCCCAGCAATAATATAGTAGGTTCTGATGTACTAAAAGGTGGAATGCTTGGGTGGTTTGGAAAAGGGCAAATGGTATCAGAGTTTGATAAGGCAGCTTTTGAGACTAATACAGGTGATTTAGTTGGTCCTGTTTTAACAAATTTTGGCTATCACGTTATTAAAATAAATGATAAAAGAACATTAGAAGATGGTACAGAACAAGTCAATGCCTCTCATATCTTACTGTCCATATCTCCAGGCAAAGATACTGAAAGTGATTTACGTGATATGGCTAGTATCTTTTCTTTAGATGCACAAGAGAGTGGATTTGCTGAACTTGCTGATTCCTTAGGTATGGTTATTGGCGATGCAAGTGGAGTACAGAAAGAATCAATCTTTATTCAGGATATTGGAGTTGCAAGAGATGCTGTAAGATTTGCATTTAACAGTAATCTAGGTGATATCTCTGATGTGGTAAGCAATGATAACTATGCGCTCATATTCTATTTAGATTCTATATCAGAAGAAGAAACTATGAGCTTTGATTCGGTTAAAGAAGAATTAGAAGTAGAATATTTAGCAGCAGCTAAAAAAGAAAATATTAAGAATGTTGCACAAGAAATTTCAAAAGAGTTTAACGATGGTGATGTATCACTATCAGATATATCAAAAGATAATCCTGACTTTGAGTACGTATCAGAAGATAGCGGAAATTTAGTAGGAAGTTTTGAGTCAATTGGAAAAAGTAATTATTTAGCCGGTGCATTACTTAATGCTAACGCAAATGATACATTTGGTCCACTTCCAACGATAAGAGGTCAGGCTTTTATTAAGGTATTAGAGATTGATGAAATTAATGAATCAGATTTTGAAGAAAAGAAAGAGTCGTTAAAATTTAGCTTGATTATCCAAAGACAGAATTTGATTTGGGGTCATTGGTTGCAAGCGCTTCGTGACGAGTCTGATATTGAAGATTATCGTTTTGACTTCTATTAAAGCTCTCTAAAAGTACCCAACTTATCATATCTAGCTACCCTAGAATCTAAATAAGTAGCCATATATGACAGATCAAAAGAATTGATTTCATTAATAATGGCATTTTTAACAATTAGAAGAGTTTCATCAAAATGACGGTGTGCTCCACCTGTTGGCTCATAAATAATCATATTGCAAATATCATGCTCAACTAGATCCTTAGGCGTTAACTTTAATGCTTCAGCTGCTTCTGGAGCTTTGGTAGAATCTTTCCATAAGATTGATGCACAGCCTTCTGGGCTAATTACTGAAAACCAAGTATGTTCCAACATTAACATTTTATCACATAACCCAATTCCTAAGGCTCCGCCACTAGCGCCTTCTCCAATAACTACAGAAAGAATAAATGTATCAATAGAAGCCATTTCTTTTAAATTGTTTGCAATAGCATAACCTTGACCTCTCTCCTCTGCTGCAATACCTGGATCAGCACCTGGAGTATCAATTAAAGTTATAATAGGTAAGTTAAATTTCTCTGCTATCTTCATAACGCGTAATGCTTTTCGATAACCCTCCGGTTTCATCATTCCAAAATTCCTATGCAGATTTTCTTTTGTATTTCTACCTTTCTGTTGCCCTATGATAGCAACACGGTGTTCACCAATTGTCCCTATTCCTGCTACTACAGCATGATCATCAGCAAATGCTTTGTCTCCATGGAGTTCAATAAAATCATCGCACCAAGCGTTAATATAATCCAAAGTATAAGGTCTATTGGGGTGTCTAGCGAGCTGCACTGTTTCCCAAGCGCTTAAATCTGAAAAAATTTCTTTTTCTTTTTCAGCTCTTTCTATCTTTAGTTGGTTTAGTTTCTCAGACTCGGAATCAATAGATATTAAATTCTCAATATCATGATCAAAATCTTTTAAAGATTTTTCAAAAGTTAAATAATGTTTCTTCATCTATTTTTTTGTTCTAAATAATCTCCAAAATCCAAATAACCAAACCTTAAATACTGCTTCAATCATTACATTCTTACTCATTTTAGATTCACCGACAGTACGATCTGTAAATACTATTGGATGTTCAACTAATTTACAAGATTTTTGATAAGCTCGGAATGATGTTTCAATTTGAAAACAATAACCTTGCGATGAACTTTCATTAAAGTTAATTAAGCGCAATGTTTCTGATCTCCATCCCTTGAATCCTGCAGTTAAATCCTTAATAGGCACTCCTGTAATCATTCTTGCATAAAGATTAGCAAAATAACTGATATATAACCTACTGATTGGCCAATTTATAACTCTTAAGCCACCATCATACCTACTTCCTATCACTAAATCATAATTATCTAAAAGATTGAACATAGCAGGAACTTCAACTGGATCGTGAGACAAATCAGCATCCATCTGAATAATCTTGTCATATTTATTTTCTAATGCCCAATTAAAACCATGGATATAGGCTGAGCCTAGTCCATTTTTTTTGGCTCTTTTTTCTATAAAAACCTTTTCTTTGTTGTGGTTTCTGACAATTTCGGCTGTATTGTCCGGAGAATTATCATCCACGATTAAGATATCTAGATTTGTATCTAGATTTAAAAGTATATCAATAATCTTAATGATATTCTTTGATTCATTATAGGTGGGAAGTATGACTAATTTTTTCATTAATTTGTTTGCAATGTTTTAGAAAATAATTCCATTTGTTTCATATAAAATGCTTTTTTCCCGCCTGGATTAAAAACCATATAAGTAATATAGAATGTTCTATCAGACTCATAATCATAAAATAAATATCCTACAAATGGACCTCCTTTTGCTTGATCAATAGATTCCCATAATCCAGATAATCTATAGGCTGCATCTTCTCTATAATCTACCCAATCAATTGATAAAAATTCCTTATTATATTGCTGTGATTTAAAGAATGTCTGAGGAAAATTATCAGCCATATACATTGCATCTTCTTCAGAAAAGTAATTGCCATCTCTCCATTGTATAGCAATCCATCTAAAAGGCATTTCTTGACCAATCCAAACAAAGTTTGAGTCTGGATTATTTCTGATCATCTCCCAACCCCACGGCAAATTAATTGTCCATTCATAATCTGATAATAATTGGGCTTCTAGTTCTTCCTGGCGTTTAGATGTCAAAAAGTATTGTGACTGTTTTTTGTCAAAATTCTGATCAAACTCATTTTTAATTGAATCTCTATTCTTGAGCAAATATTCTTTAATATCACTTGTTTTTGCACCGCTCAATATCATAAATAATTGGTTTTTAGCAAACTGGTCTCTTGATAGAATAACGGGGTTATTTTCCAGTGTATTATTAAATGCTTTTTTGCCTAACAGTTCTCTAACTAGCTTAGTTGCAGGATTAAGCTCATAATCTCCAATAGAAGCAATAATTAGATTGGTCTGGGTTTTTAGGGCGTCATAGCTACTCGGGTCTGCAAACTTAACATTATAAAATGGCTCTGGTGCAGGTGTAAGCAATGTGTCATTAAATACGATAGAAAGTAAACTTCTTATATCTTCTCTGTCTTCCTTTGCAGCAAGAACAACAAGATCGTCATTTGCACCTATTGCATCTTTTTTTATATCACAACTTATAATTGCTATACAAAAAACAAAAATGCTTAGATACTTAACTATTATTTTCTTTTCTATTAGACCGTTCATATAAAAATACCATTACTAAAGTTAATAATAGAAAAATAATCATTGGTTCCCATGTTAAAAAGGGATACCTAATAAATCTTTCGCTTGCTGTAACTGGTGGCTCTATGGGCGTATTGTCAGTGCTTATATTGGCTGCATACTGAATAGATGTAAATCCATGAGGATTATGATAGCTAAAAAATAATTCTTTTATTCCAGATGAAGAATAATTGTTTTCAATACCTTGCATGAATGTAAGTCCATTTTGATCGCGCACTCTCTCTAGTGTTATATTGCCTGCATCGGCAATAAAATCTTTTGCTGCAAACGGTATCTGGAAGCTGATGATTAATGCATCGACGCTAGCGGCAGACTTAAATGAGTATAAAAAATCTCTAGGACCTGGACTATTTATGAATTTATCTAAAAATAAATAAATAGTATGATTTCCATCCTGTTTTATTGTAGTCAAAGTATTGTTATCTATTTCTACGATTTTTTCAAATTCAGATTCGTTATGTGATATTGTATACAACACAGAATCAATACCGCTAGGTATCTGAAAATCATACTGTGATATAGAGTCAGAATCAAATTTATACTCTATTGCTACTCCAGGATATGAAAACTCTGGATATACAGTTACAGATAAAGTATCAATTGTAGATTGCCCAAAAATTGTCCCTAAAAATAGGATAGAAAGCATTATTTTTTTCATATGCTAAGTTAATTGAAAAATAACAAATATATCATAAAATGAATGAGTAATAGCAGTAATACCAAAACCTCTGTTAATGTATAAGATACCTAACAATATTCCAGCAATAAATCGAATTGTGAATGCTTCCTGACTAAATGATTCTGTGCCCATAAAATGAAATAGAGAAAACAAAATTGATGAAAGCAATAATGCAAAAAATTGCGTAGAAAAATGTCGCATTGATTTGAAAATAAAATTGATAAATCTATAAAAAATGAAGATAGAAAATACTCTAAATATTAGCTCTTCATAAATTCCAGCCCCTAAAGATAATATAATATTGAATTTTATATCTTCAACAGATATATCCATCAGATAAAGACTCATATTGCCAAGCAATAAAAACAATAGAAAAGCGTACAAAAAAGACTCTAATAACATTATTGATAGATATGATTTATATATTGTAAAAGAATCATAATTTTTTTTCTGATAATAGGCTATAATAAAAAATGCTAGCAAAAATACGCTTGATGATATGTAAAATATATCAAATCCTAATGTTGCAATCATATCTTCTATTAAAGCATCTGCCCCATTTTTAATATAACTGAATTCTGTTCCTCTCATTAAGAAAAGACCTAATTCATAGAAAAGGAAAATAGGTAATGTGATAATAAAGCTATAAAAAGGAGACTTAGATTTCTGCAAATAGTCTTGGATCATCTCAAATCTTCAAAACGGCTAGTAATGCTTCTTGTGGAACTTCGACTCTTCCAATCATTCTCATCCTTTTCTTGCCCTTTTTTTGCTTCTGCAATAACTTATTTTTTCGAGTAACATCTCCTCCATATAGCTTTTCAGTTACATTTTTTCTGAATGGAGCAATATTAGTACGTGCAATTACTCTAGTACCAATAGAAGCTTGAATTGGAATTTGGATCTGATGCCTAGGAATTAATTCTTTAAGCTTCTGACAAAGAGCCAATCCTCTATGATATGAATCTTTCTTTGAACAAATCATTGATAAAGCATCCACAGGCTCTTTATTAATCAGAATGTCTAATTTATCTAACTTGCTCTCCTTGTATTCCTTGAAAGTGTAATCAAATGATGCATATCCCTTTGATCCAGACTTAATACTATCATAAAAATCAAACAATATCTCACCGAGAGGTAGATCATAAATTAATTGTACTTTAGAGCTTGAAAGATATGAAGTAGATTTGTATTGACCTCTCTTCTCTTGACAAATTTTCATAACATTCCCAATATATTCTACCGGTGTCAAGATTTCTGCAGTTACAATTGGTTCCATAATACTATCTAATACTTTTGGTTCTGGCAATAACGCAGGTCGTTGCACTTCAATCTGACTGCCATCTTTAAGATTTGCTAAATATTTAACATTTGGACTAGTAGTAACAATTGAAAGATTAAATTCTCTTTCTAATCTTTCTTGTATTATTTCCATATGTAATAGACCTAAAAAACCACATCGATATCCAAAACCAAGCGCATCACTTACTTCGGGTTCGAAAGATAAAGAAGCATCATTTAGTTTTAATTTCTCAAGTGCAGTACGCAGATCATCATATTCAGCAGCATCAGCTGGGAATAAGCCAGAAAATACCATTGGTTTGATTTTCTGAAATCCAGGCAGTGCATCTTTGCATGGCTTATTCACGTTTGTGATTGTGTCTCCAGGAAGAACGTGTTCAATATCTCTAATATTTGCAACAATATAACCTACTTCTCCAGCATTCAGGGAATCGGACTTCTTTCGATCAATTACAAAATGTCCTACTTCATCTACATCGTAGTAAGTATTATGAGAAAAGAATTTAATCTTACTACCACGACTAATAGAACCTTCATAAACACGAATATAAGCTACAACACCACGATATCTATCATAGATTGAATCAAAGATAAGTGCTTTGAAAACATCATTTTCTGGTGGTTGGGGTGAAGGAATTTTATTAATGATAGCATCTAAGATACCTTCTATACCTTCTCCGCTTTTAGCACTAGTAAGCAATATATCTTCTTTTTCACATCCAGTAAGCTCAATAATTTGGTTAGTTACATTTTCAATATCTGCATTTGGTAAATCTACCTTATTGATAACTGGAATGATTTTTAAATTACTATTTAGTGCTAAGAGGTAATTAGTTACAGTTTGAGCTTCAATGCCTTGTGCAGCATCTACAATCAATAATGCTCCTTCGCTAGCAGCAAGTGTTCTTGAAACTTCATAAGTAAAATCAACATGTCCTGGAGTATCAATAAGGTTTAATATATAATCCTTATAATTAATACGAATGGAATGACTCTTAATTGTAATCCCTCTTTCACGTTCTAGCTCCATATTGTCTAAAACTTGATCTTGCATATTTTTTTTAGATATAGTACCAGTATCCTCAAGCAATCTATCTGCCAAGGTTGATTTCCCATGATCGATATGGGCAATAATACAAAAGTTGCGAATTAAACTAATATCACTCATCAAAATGATTCACTATTGGTATTCTTCTTCCCATTCCGAAAGCTTTCTTGCTTATGCGAAGGACTGGTGCAGCTTGTCTTCTTTTATGTTCATTACGACTAATTCTTGCAGAAATATCACCTAAATCGTTATTTCTAATATCATCAGATATATCTTCTCCTAAAATTATTTTATCAACAATAGGACTAATCAAGTCATAATCAAATGGATCTACTTGATCCGGAGCTAATTCTGCAGATGGTGGTTTAGTAATAGAATTATCAGGAATAATATTATTACTCACTCTATTTTTCCATTTTGCAAGATTATATACTTCTGTTTTCGATAAATCTCCAATTGCTGATAACCCACCGCTCATATCTCCATAAAGAGTGCAATATCCTAGAGCAAGTTCTGTTTTATTTCCTGTAGATAAAACTAGGCAACCAAATTTATTAGAAAATGCCATTAATATATTTCCTCTTATTCTTGATTGAATATTCTCTTCAGCAACATTGCTCTCCATTCCTTTAAATTTATCACGAAGCGTATCTAGATATTTTTCAAATAAATCATCAATATCAATTGTATCAAAATTTGCATTCAGGTTATTTGCTAAATCTCTTGCATCAGATTTACTATGATTGCTAGAGAATCTAGATGGCATAGAAACTAAATAAACATTTTCTGGTCCAAGAGCATCAACTGCAAGACATGCTACTAATGCAGAATCTATTCCGCCACTTAAGCCTATGACTGCTTTTTGATGGCCTGTTTTGGAAAAATAATCTCTGATTCCAAGCGTCAAAGCATTATATATATTTTCTTCAACATCTACACCTATCGCATTCTCATCTGATACATCATCTAGGGTTGAAATAAGTATATCTTCTTTAAAGCTAGCTGCTGTGTCTAAAACCTTCATTCCAGGGCCAAATACCATAGAATTTCCATCAAAGATAAGTTCATCTTGTCCTCCAACAAGATTGCAATACACAAAATGTGAATTTGTATTTTTGAACTTCTCTACTATTAATTTTTTTCTATCATTTTCACGATATTTTCGGTAAGGAGACGCAGATATGTTGATAATAATATTTGGATCAACATCAGCAATCTCTTCTGAAAGCTTCCTAGTGTAATTATCTTCCCATAAATCTTCACATATCTGTATTACGCAACGATAATCATTTCCATGAATATTAATCTTAAAATCACCTATACCAGAACCGCTCTCAAAATATCGTCTCTCATCAAAAACATCATAATTTGGTAAAAGAATTTTATGATAGACTTTTATTATTTTACCATTCTCGCATACTGCAGCTGCATTGAATAATTTTCCGTCTTTTTCATCTATAAATCCTAGAATGCATGGAGAAGAAACCTGTTTAGAAAACTTGTCTAGCACCTCCAAATTTCTCTTGATAAAAGATTGAGAAAAAAGTAAGTCTTGTGGTGGATATCCTGTAACAACCATTTCAGGAAAAACTATTAGGTCAGCTCCATTATCAATAGCTCTATTATAACTATCTATTAATTTTTTATAATTATAATCAAAATTTCCTAAAATAGGATTAATCTGACATGTACCGACTTTTATTGGTTTAGACAATTTTTTACTTCCGTTATTAGTCCATCAACAGAATTAGTACTTATAGATTTTGGTATATCCCAACTATTGTATGCAATTAGCGGTTTATCTTGAGCTAAAGTAAATGCTATCTCACTTAAAGTTCCATAAGCTCCAGAAATTGCAACTCCCACATCACAATTATAGCTAATTAAAGCATTTCTTGTTATATCAAGACCTGTTGAAATTGGTATAGATAAAAAATCATTTCCAGATTTAAAGTCTTTATCTTTAAGAATTCCAATACATACACCATTGTTTATTGAAACTCCTTTGGCAATAGCCTCCATTACTCCTTCACCTCCACCGCAGAATACTAACCAATTCTCATCAGCCATTCTTTTGCCAATTTCTACTGTATCATTGTAGATTGATTCGGTGATATCTCTTCCTCCAAAAACAGCGACTCTTCCTTTAAAATTCATTATGGCTCCAACCTTCCCATAGTTCTAGGAAAAGGTATAGTCTCTCTAACATGATCAATACCACATATCCATGACACAGTTCTTTCGAGTCCAAGTCCAAAACCTGAATGAGGAACAGATCCATATTTTCTCAAATCGAGATACCATTTAAACGCACTTAAAGGAAGTCCATGATTTTCAATGCGCTTTACAAGAGTGTCATGATCATCTTCTCTTTGCCCACCTCCAACAATCTCTCCGTAACCCTCAGGAGCGATTACATCAACTCCTAAAGCAAGCTTATCTGATTTATCTCTTTTCATATAAAAAGCTTTAGTTTTATGTGGCCAACTGTGAATCATGACTGGACTATCATATTGAGATGCAATTAATTCTTCATCTGGAGCACCAAAGTCACTACCATATTCAAATTTTTGACCATTATCATTCAAGATCTTAGCCGCTTCATCATATGTGATTCTTGGGAACGGAGACTTAACTTTCTTAAGAAAAGAAATGTCTCTGTCTAAAATTTTAAGTTCATCTTTACAATTTTTTAAACTTTCAGTCACTATATATGTTATAAATTCTTCTATTAAGTCCATATTTTCCTTTAGATCGCAAAAAGCCATTTCTGGTTCAACCATCCAAAATTCAGTTAGATGTTTTCTTGTTTTTGATTTTTCTGCTCTAAAACAAGGACCGAAACAATATGTTTTACCAAAAGCCATTGCACCAGCTTCTTGATATAGTTGTCCACTTTGAGTTAAATAAGCAGAACGATTAAAATAATCTGTTTCAAATAATGTGGTGGTACCTTCAACTGCATTTCCAGTAAACATTGGAGAATCAATTAAAACAAAATCTCTATTATCAAAAAAATCTCTAATAGACTTAATGATATTTTGACGAACTTTCATTATTGCAAATTGTTTCTTAGAGCGCAACCAAAGATGTCTATTGTCCATCAAAAAACTTACACCATGCTCTTTAAGAGCAATTGGATATTCCTCTGATACATGCACTACGTCTATATCTGTAACAAGTATTTCAACTCCACTATCAGATCTGTCATCTGCTTGTACAGTCCCTTTAATTTTCAATGAAGATTCTTGTGTTAATGTATTCTCTAAACTGAAAATGTCTTCCGATACATCATTTTTTGATACTACGCATTGGACATAACCTGTACCATCTCTTACTATAACAAACCAAATTTTTCCAATAGATCTTATGTTATATACCCATCCGTTAACTTGGACTTCTTTTCCAACAAAATCTTTTAAATTTTTAATATTTATTCCGCTCATAACTTTACCATGTTGAAAGAACTGTGTTCACAATATCAACTGCAATTTTATTAATTGCAACATTAATCGCCAATTCCCTTGAATCTCCGAATTCATCACTATCATCCCCATCAATAATACCATCGTCATCATTATCTAATCCATCAGAAGAGGGGTCATTATCAATGCTATATGTTCCAAATGCAGAAAATGTTTTATCAAAAAATGCGCTATCATCACTGTTATCAATCCAAGAGACCTTTACCGATAACGAGAATCTGTATTCGCTGACTTTTTCGTTGCTATTAAACGCATATGGACCATCCGATACTGAGGTAATAGATCCATTAATAATGCTATCACCATTAGTATCATTTGTTATCCTTAAAATATTCTGACTACTTATCTCCTGAATAATGCCTGAAGTTAATTTTTCTGACAACTCAAACTCTACTGTCTCATTATTGAATAACGGGATAGCAACGTTATTAATATTCGCAGGAATTGATCCTGACATAGAATAATAAGCACATCCAAATAGCAATAAAACTAAATTTATGCTAGCTATCTTTGTTAATCTTTTTTTCAATCCCATAATCATTTATCTTTCTATAAAGAGTTCTTTCGCTCATATCAAGTGATTTAGCAGCAGCTCTTCTATTATTATTAAAATGTTCTAATGTACGAATAATCATTTCTTTTTCTAAATCTCTAGTATTAAAGGCACCAATAGCTTCTCCTTTTATTAAATGATCACTCTCAGGGCTATTAATTTCATTATCTTGAATACGATTTTCAAAATTTGCATTTATATTTCTAGAAGAATTTAAGGCTGAAAAATCAGATTCTTTTAGCAATAATTTCATTTCTTCAATATCCTGCCTTAAAAATAATAATTGCCTTAAAATTAGCTCTCGCTCTGCCTGATCTGGATCACGATTAACTAATACAGGCAATGCAGGATTATCAGAAAAATCAGCTATATTTTCATTCTGTAGCTGTTTTTCAATAATCTCGCCAGTAATTCTCTCACCTTTTTGGAGAATTAATACGCTTTCAACGAAATTTCTTAACTCCCTAACATTCCCTGGCCAATCACATTTTTGCATAACTTTTATTGCTTCAGGAGTAAATCCTTTGTACTTAATATTGTTTGTTCTACTAAACTGCAAAGCAAATCGATCAACTAGCAATCGTATATCACTTTTCCTATCTCTTAATGGAGGTAAATTGATTGTAACAGTTTTCAGTCTATAATAAAGATCTTGTCGGAACTTTCCTTCTTTGACAAGCTTCGCTAAATCTTTATTGGTAGCAGCTATCACTCTAGTATCTGTTTTTTTGGCTGCAGAATCACCTACACGCATATATTCTCCCTCTTCTAGAACTCTTAGCACTTTAACCTGGGTTTCTAAAGGCATATCTCCAATTTCATCAAGAAATATTGTTCCCTTATCTGCAGTTTCAAAATAACCTTTTCTAGACTCACTTGCATCTGTATAAGCACCTTTTTTATGTCCAAAAAGCTCACTTTCAATAATTCCTTCTGGGATAGCTCCACAATTGACAATAACTAACTTTTTCGATGATCTTTTACTTCCTAAGTGTATAGCCTTACTTATAAGTTCCTTCCCTGTACCAGATTCTCCATTGATTAAAACAGATATATCTACATCAGCGACTTGATTTACCATATCTAATACATGATTAATACCGTCGCTTTCACCTATAATTCCTGACTTTTGTTTAATTAATTCAATATTCATAATAACCTCTTAATTACTTATTCTAATTTCTTTATCTAATTTTTTCATTTCATCTCTTAAAGTTGCTGCCTTCTCGAAATCTAAATTATCAGCCGCTTCAAGCATTTCTTGTCTAAGCATTTCTAAAACAATTTTTTTGTCTTCATTTAAAAATCTATCTGTTTTGATATCTCTTTTGACTTCAATTTCATTCTCCCTAAATGACTCTGCAACGCTTGTAGACTCCATTATATCATTAATAGATTTTTTAATTGATTTTGGAACAATACTGTTCTTCTTATTGAAAGCAATTTGTATAGCTCTTCTTCTATCTGTCTCATCAAGCAAATATTGGATTGAATCAGTTATTCTATCTGCATACAGAATAACCTTTCCATCTATATGTCTAGCTGCTCTACCAGAAGTCTGGACTAGAGAGCTTTTTGATCGTAAAAAACCTTCCTTATCTGCATCTAAAATCGCAACAAGAGACACTTCAGGCAAATCAAGCCCTTCTCTTAACAAATTAATTCCAACAAGCACATCAAAATCTCCTAAGCGTAAGTCTCGCAATATCTTCACCCTTTCGATTGTTTTTACTTCAGAATGAAGATATCTAACTCTGATACCCATAGTGCTAAGATACTCGGATAAATCTTCTGCCATCTTCTTTGTTAGAGTAGTTACTAAGCATCTTTCTTTTTTTGCAGAACGAATCTTTATTTCATTAATTAAGTCTTCAATCTGACCAAGAGATGGTCTTACTACAACCTCAGGATCAACTAATCCAGTTGGACGATTAATCAGCTCTGTTACTATCCCTGAAGACAACTCAAGCTCTCTTTCTGCTGGGGTTGCAGAAGCATAAATAACCTGATTCTGAATCGAATCAAACTCCACAGATTGTAATGGCCTATTGTCATATGCAGCTGGCAATCTAAATCCATGGTCAATCAGATTTTCTTTTCTTTTTCTATCTCCATTATACATTCCTTTAATCTGTGGAAGTGTAACATGAGATTCATCGATAACTGTTAAAAAATCTTTAGGGAAAAAGTCTATGAGAGTTGAAGGCCTTTCGCCTTCTTTTCTTCCATCAAAATATCTAGAGTAATTCTCAATACCAGAACAATATCCTATTTCATCAATCATTTCTATATCAAAATTAGTGCGTTGTGTTATACGTTGTTCTTCTAGAAATTTTTCATTCTTATTAAAAAATTTTATTCTACCCTTTAAGTCTTTTTTTATCTCTTTGATTACTCTTTTATTTTTTGACTTATCAGAAACAAAGTGTCTCGCAGGAAAGAGATTAGAGTTGCTAATTTCAGCAATTTCTTCTCCAGTTAATGGATCAAAAGTAACAATAGATTGGATGGTATCTGAAAAAATGTCTACTCGAATTGCTTTATCCTCATATGCGGGAAAAATTTCAAAGATATCTCCCATGATTCTAAAATTGCACCTTTCTAAAACTTGATCATTTCTCTTGTAATAAATATCAATCAAAGCTTCTGTAAGATCTCTTCTATTAACCGAATCACCCTTTTTCAAATGGACTACTTGTTTTTTCCACTCTTCTGGAGAACCCAAACCGTAAATACATGATACTGAGCTCACTACAATCACATCATCTCTCTGCAACAATGAGCTAGTGGTTTTCAACCTCAAACGATCAATTTCTTCGTTCATTGAAAAATCCTTTTCAATGAAAGTATCAGTAATTGGCATATAAGATTCAGGCTGATAATAATCATAGTAACTAATAAAATATTCAACAGCATTATTAGGAAATAAGCTTTTAAACTCTCCATAAAGTTGTGCTGCTAGAGTTTTATTATGTGAAATAATTAATGTAGGCTTCTGTACCTCTTCTATGACTTTTGCTATGGTATAAGTTTTTCCGGAGCCGGTAACACCTAAAAGTGTTTGATGATTTAGATTCTTCTTGATTCCATGAACGAGTTCATCAATTGCTCTAGGCTGATCACCTGATGGTTTAAAGTCTGAAACTAATTTAAAGTCTGCCATATTGTCTAATAAATATAAGATTTATTAACGTAAGAAACAATTTATAAAGTATGACAATAAGTTTTATTTTTTAGAGTCTAATGTAAGGAAAAAACGCAAATAATCTAGTAAACTTAGGAAAAGTAAAATTGCAGAAATGATAATTAAATTCTCTGTTAAGTAGAAAAATTGTGTTAAATCTAAAGCATATATTGATAAAGCAAGTCCAAGAAAGCATACTCCAGTTTTTCCTATTATGTTTGAACCATAAATTTTCTCTATCTTTGGTAGATAGATAAGAGAAAATATTAAAATAGTCATCTGTCTAGTAAAGTAAAAAATGCAAAACCAATCAGCGATATCACCTCTTCTATTTAATAAGATTATAAATGCAAACAAGGTTATACCATCCGCAATAGGATCCAATGTTTTTCCAAGCTCTGAATGTTGATTCAATTTTCTCGCTATAAATCCGTCTAAGAAATCTGACAATAAGGAAATAAATAATATCGCATAAAAATAACTCTTCATATCAAGATTAAATGTGATAATTAACGGAGCAATTAATAGAAATCTTAGGTAGGTGATTAAGTTAGGAATAAGGAATATATCTTCATATTTAAAGAGTTTGCTCATCTTAATATCCTTGATAACAAATTATCTGTAGAACCTTTATTTTCTTCCATGACATTTCGTGAAGATTTGCTAGCAGAATCGTATATATTTATATCATTAAAATTGCTTAAAACTTCCATTAAATGTGCACTAGAATCGATTGTAAATGCTGATGATACAGATAAAAGTTCTTCTGCTTCAAAAAAGTTGCCATTTGAATAATTTGGGCCAAAAATTATTGGATTGGATGCTACAGCTGGCTCCATAATATTATGAATACCATCTCTTGAAAATCCTCCTCCTATGTATGATATATATGCTTGCCAATATAATTTATATAAGATTCCTACAGCATTAACAATTATAACTTTCTCTTTTAGATCTGATAAATTCACATAGTCTTCTATAACTATTGATGAAAGACTATTTCTAGTGGCTTGTTTCTGATAATAATTTATTGATTTATCTGATAGTTCATGAGGAATAAGTACAATTTTTGAATTATTATGATTCAGTAAATCAAAAATTTCAGGAAAGAGTATTGAATCATCTTGAGGCCATAGACTAGCAAATAAAAATATTTTATTCTCTAACTTGTAGTCCATATCAAATTTAATATTAACATTAGACTCCTTTTCCAAAGCTATATCGAAGCGAGGGTTGCCCATTGCATCAATTTTTTTATTTGGAATAATTAATTTGATATTTTCTAAATCTCGATTATTGACAGTGAAGATTTCATCAATCATGCTATATATAAATTTATAAATACTCTTTACCGGTCTTTTTAGTTTGAAGCTACTATCATGAACTCTTGCAGAAATGAGCATTGTTTTAATACCTAAATAACGTGCAGCAAGAATGATATTAGGCCAAACATCATATGAAGCAAAAATCATTTTTTTGGGTTTAATTATATTCAAACTTCTAAATGCTGACCAGAGAAAATCAAATGGAAGATATATCTTACAGTCAATATCCTTATTATTCACATTATTGTACCCAGATGGTGAGAAGAATGATACCAAGATTCCTGCATTAGAATTAACATTCTTTATATTTGTAATAATGGATTCTATTTGTTGAAATTCACCAAAAGACGATACATGAAACCAATATATATCAGAGAAAGAATTAGTGCGATCAAACTCTCTTAACCTATTTAAAGACTTATATCTTCCAAAAAGACCTAATCTAATTTTAGAATTAAATGGAGATAGAAATATAGCTAGTAAAAAAAATAATGGATAAAAAAAGACGTTATATATAGTTAACCAGAAAAATTTCATGATACAAGAGATTGGTTAACATGTTCAAATACTTTTTCGCTGTCAATTTCTGACATACAGTATTGTTCCTTGCGGTAGCATGGCCTGCTTCCATTTTGTGAACAAGGTCTACACCATAAGCTTTTATTTTCAATCATCTTAGAGGCAGGCAAAACAGTTTTTGCGCCAGTTTCTTGTGATGTGGGTCCAAGAATCATGGTTACTGGAGTGCCTAATGCTTCAGAGATATGAAGCAGTCCAGTATCGCTTCCAATAGTATGTTGAGAAGAGTGAAGAATGCCCATTGCCATCCTTAAGTTTGTTTTGTCTTTGAGGTTTATAATCCTATCATGCTTGATAATTTGATCACATATAATGTCATTCTTTGCTCCAAGAATAACAATTGTAGCATCAAGCGACTTGATCAATCTCATCATTAAATTATTATAATTCTCAACAGACCATTGTTTCTGACTCCATGCTGCACCGGGCACTATTGTAATATAATTTTTATCAATATTATTTTCTAAGAGATATGACCTGGTCTGTTCTATCTCTTCGTTTGATAAATATAGTTTTGTTTCTGGAAATGAATCTGTTTTTTCTAATAGAGAATGATACATTTTAATATGGCTAAAGCTCTTTTCAAAAAAATTCTGATAACCATAAAAAAGAATGAATCTTCGAAGTCTTGGCTTCTTTATTTTTCTAAAAAATTTCTTTCTTAAAAAAAATGACAATACTCTCGTTCTGAATACGCTATGAATATCATAAACCATATCATAATCATTGGATCTAAGCATCTTTCCAAGAGCCATAAGACCTTTGAAGCCTGTCTTCTTTTCAAAAATAATTAAATTATTGATTAAAGGATGGCGGTGCATCATCTCAGCAAATTCTGCTTTGATAAGAAAATCAATTTTATGATCTGGAAATTTTGTTTTAACCGATTGTAAGAAAGATGTAGATAAGACAATATCACCTATGGAGCTCATTCTTATAATAAGAATATTTTTCACTATGAATCTTGGTTAAACAGTTTATTTGCAAACCATGAAACAAAAATACTTATCTCATAAAGAATAAGCATTGGTATAGACATAATAATCAGACTTATAGGATCTGGAGGAGTAATAATAGCAGATAAGATAACTGTGCTCATTATCGCCTCCCTTCTATACTGTCTTAAAAAACTAGGAGTTACTATGCCTATTGATGAAAAAAGAAAAGAAGCAACTGGCAACTCAAAAACAATTCCTGATCCAATGATTAAAGCTAAAACAAAACTAAAATAATAATTAATAGAAAAATTATTCTCAATACCTCCAGTTATCATTGATGCAAAGAAATCTAAAGAAAACGGCAAGATTACCTTATATGCAAATAAGCCTCCCAAAATAAAACATACAAATGCAGTTAAAATAAGAGGTAACAATATTTTTCTTTCTTTGTCGTAGAGTCCAGGGGATAAGAATTTCCAGATTTGAACTGTGATAATAGGTATTGAAAATATGAAACCTCCAATAATTGCTAGATTCCATTTTAACATAAACATGCCTTGAATAGTTAAAACTTGAAGGTTCATGTCTCCGGTAATTTGATTGGCCGGAGCAATTAATAGATCTACCAAGTTATTTGAGAAATTAAATGTGATAATAGACAGAATAAATATTGCGCCAAGAGATTTTAATATTCTCCATCTAAGTTCTTCTAGATGGTCAACTATCGACATATCATTGTTATTCATTTTACTTTTTTACCTTATCTACAATATCATAAGGAGACTTAAACTTAATATCTTTCTCATTTAAATTTTCAACAAATTTTATTCTATCCTTGGACCAAAACTCTCTTATAACATCTTTGTCAATAATATTCTTCATTCTTCGGGTAAAACGTGACAATTGACGGCTTTTAATCTGATCATTCTGCTGTATAGACTTATGATATTCAATAATAGCCATTGCAAAGCCTTCAATTCCATCTCCAGATTTACAGCTAGTCTTAAAAATAGGTATTTTTTTAATATCTTTCTTAGTGGCAGAGATAATATTATTAATTGATCTCACTAAAAGATTTGCATCTTTTCTATCTGATTTATTAACAACAAATATATCTGCTAACTCTAATATTCCAGCTTTTAATAGTTGAATTTCGTCTCCAGATTCGGGAACAAAAACAAGCGTAGTTAAATCTGTAATCTCAGATACACTATATTCTGACTGACCTACACCTACTGTTTCAATAAAGATGATATCTTTGCCACTAAAAGCAAGAATATCGCTAAAATCTTCAGCTAGATCTGTAACACCGCCAAGTTCGGCTCTAGAACCCATACTTCTTACAAAAACTTGGTCATCATCGACAGAATTCTTAATACGCACCCTATCTCCCAAAAAAGAACCTCCTGTAATAGGGCTAGATGGATCAATCGCAATAATACCTACAGATAAGTTTTTTTCTCTGATTTTTGGAATCAACTGATTCATAAGAGAACTTTTACCTGCTCCAGGCGGCCCTGTAATACCTATTTTAATCGAATTAGACTGGTGCTTAAGAATATGACTTGAAACGTCTTTTCTAGAAAGCAATCCTGTTTCAATACCTGTCATTAATTCTGAAATTGCTATAAAATCATTTGCTTGCGCCTTTTTCAAAATTTTCTCTAGATTTTTTGAACTCATATCATAATTTAATTGCTAGAATTTTAAAAGAATAATCAAAACTAGAAATTTATTGACATCGCATTTGGAATAGAATAAGTTGCGTACGCAATTTATGGATAGACATAAACAACAAATTAAACGAGATCGACAAGATTTGAAACGTAGAGCAATCAATGCTCAAAACAAATCTAAGATGAGAACATTGATTAAGAATGTGATGTCTCACGACGACGCTAAAAAGGCAACAGATTCTTATGCTAGTGCGATTTCTTTCATTGATAAAATGGCAAGCAAGAATTTAATTCATAAAAATAATGCTGCTAGACAAAAATCAAAGCTTACTAATTATTTAAATTCCTTAAGTAAATAACAATTACTTAAATTTATCTTTAATAACTTCGACCCAACCAGTTATTCGTTCTTCTGTTAGCTCTTCTTCATTGTCATTATCAACACCGAGTCCTAAAAACTCATCACCGTCGAGCGCTTCAGATTCATCAAATTCATATCCTTGTGTTGGCCATCTTCCTATTAACTGACCGCCATTCTTCATAAATGGTTTAGCTAATAGACCAACAGCATCTAAATAATTAAAACTGTATGATACTTGATCTCCAGCGCCAAAAAATGCGCCTGTAATATTGCTAAAATCTAGCTTTCTATATTCTAGATATACTTCTTCCCAATCTTCTTGCAATTCACCTACATTCCATGTTGGACAGCCAATAATAAGATTTGAATATTCTAGCATTTTGGATGGTTCAGTCGATCTGATATCATATGAGTCTACTTCATAACCTTCTGCTTCCATGAGCTCTTGAAGCAATTCTGAAGCTTCTTCTTGATTACCAGTTGTGCTTCCCCAAAATAATCCTATTTTTTCCATAATAGTTAGATCCCCTCTAGTTATTTAATGGGGGTAATTTAAGTATAGTTTTATATATTTTTGAGATTAAATCTCAAGAAATTATATTTTATTTATCATGTCCTTGATAATTAGGAGCCTCTTTAATAATACTTACTTCATGAGGATGACTTTCTCTTCCAGCTGCTGCTGATATTTGAATAAATTTTTTATTTTTATAAAACGAAGATAAATCTTTAGCTCCACAATATCCCATAGATGATTTTAATCCACCAATTAATTGAAAAATTGTATTATTTACTGGACCTCTAAAAGGAACCATGCCTTCAATTCCTTCAGGTACGAGCTTTAACTCATCTTTCTCTTGTTGAAAGTATCGTTCGCCGCCACCTTCTTTCATAGCAGCTAAAGAACCCATCCCTCTATATGATTTATATCTTCTTCCTTCATAAACAATGGTTTCTCCAGGACTCTCATCCATTCCTGCTAACATACCGCCTAACATTACAACGTTAGCTCCAGCAGCTAATGACTTTGCAATATCACCACTGTATCGAATACCTCCATCAGCAATAATTGGAATATTGTGCTTCAAACCAACCTTAGCACAATCAATCACTGCTGAAAGTTGCGGAACGCCTATTCCAGCAACAATTCGTGTTGTACAACTAGATCCTGCACCTATACCTACCTTTACACAATCAGCTCCTGCTTTAATTAAATCTTCAGTCGCCTCAGCTGTAGCTACATTACCAGCTATCAAATCTAGTTTAGGGAATGCTTTTTTAATCTTTTTTACCAATTCTAAGACGTATTCTGAATGACCGTGCGCAGTATCTACTACAACAGCATCAACACCTACCGAAGAAAGTGCACTAATTCTATCAGACCAATCGTCTCTGACGCTCACCGCAGCTGCAACTCTCAATCTTCCATTTTTATCTTTTGAAGAATTAGGGAATTCTTCTTTCTTGGTTAAATCTTTAACTGTAATTAAACCTGCTAAATTATCTTTTCCATCTACAACCAGTAATCTTTCTATTCTATGTTTTTGCAATATTTTTTTAGCTTCTTCATTGGTCGTATCTGATTTGACAGTGACTAAATTTTTTGCTGTCATTCTATCTTTTACCAATACAGCTAAATCTGATTCAAATCGTATATCTCTCTTAGTAATAATACCTACCAATTTACCTTTTGCAAGCACTGGTAGTCCTCCAATCGAGTATTGGTCCATTAATTTCTTCGCCTCTCCTACAGATTTACTTTGATCTAAGGTAATAGGATTCTGAATCATTCCACTTTCATAGCGCTTTACCTTATCAACCATCAAAGCTTGCTCTTCAATACTTAGATTCTTATGAATAACACCGATTCCACCCTGTCTAGCAAGAGCAATAGCCATGTCAGATTCAGTCACTGTATCCATTGCTGCGCTCATAACAGGTATATTCAATTCAATGTTCTTTGTAAGATGAGTCGAACAGTCTACTTCTTTAGGTAAAACAGAAGACTTCTGAGGGACTAAGAGAACATCATCAAATGTTAGTGTTTTTTTAATAGTATCTTTAGCCACGAAAAACTCCGAGCGTAAAGGTTGGAATGGTCAGTGTGTTAAACTTCTTAGAATAAAAAGTTTTTATTAAGGTCAACATTGAACAATTTAATAAAAAAGATAAGAAAATCCAGCAGATTATTAATTGCTATCAAATTTCAACCAATTATACCCTTTATTGGTCGTAAAATAATAATAACAATAGAAGAATATAAAGTATCCTAACCCTATAAAGCCAAACCATAATTCTTTGGTTGATAAGAATATAAACAAAATGAATGGTAGATATTTCTGAGCATAGCCAAGATATTCTTTTGACTTAAATATTAATGCAACAATAAGAAATGGTAAATATACTACTGCACTAGTAGATAAAACTGGTTCATCTTGATATATTGAAAAGATTAGAGCAATAATAGTAATAATAGTAGAAATAATTTTGCTACGCAAACTATCTGAACGATATAATATATACAAAACAATAAAGAGTAAGAATAACCCAATCATCATCTTACCAAAAATAAGCACATCAATAAAAGCATAAATTGATAAGAACAATAGGAAATTTGTTTGAAAATCTCTTTTGACTGTACGAAATGGTCCAAAAGACTCAAATCTGCTCATTAACCATAGAAATAGGATAGAGTGTAAGGCAATATTTACAACACCAATCCAGTCTTCAGGAATCATAGAGAATAGGTAATATCTATTCAGATCAATTTCCATAGCTCTATAAATTGCTATATCATAAGATTTGACTAAATAATGTTGAAATGCAAACATAATCCACATCGGAAAAAATAATTCTAATCGATCAATTATATCGGTATCAATTCTCTGAAAAATATTATGGATATGCTTATATATAGAAGATGTAGGCGGAAAAATTCTTTTAAACATTCAGCTTAAATCCAACCAAATTGATATAGAAATACAAGGAAAATAGATATTGGACTTACATATTTTATTAGAAAAGTAAAGACAGTGACAAAAGATTTCGATTTAAAAATCGAGTTTCCAAAATATATAGATTGAGATTCTCCTATTAGTAGGTTTTTAACAACCTCATCTACTTTCCATACATATCCTGCAAATACTGCTAGAAAGAATCCACCGAGAGGTAAAAGAACATTGGATGCTAGATAGTCCGCCATATCAAAAAAAGTGAAACCAGTTCCTAATAATTTGAAATCCGCAAGAACGTTAAAAGATAAAGCGCATGGAATCGCAGCTAAATAGACTAAAGTAGCCATAGTGAGTGTTGCTTTCGTTCTTGAATACTTCAACTCATCTACTAAATAAGAAACACTAACCTCTAAAATTGAAATTGCAGAAGTTATAGCTGCAATAGTTAGTAAAAGAAAAAATAGGAGTGCAAAGAAATATCCTCCTGCTAATTGAGAAAGCAATGGAGGTAATACGTGGAATACAAGACCAGGTCCTGCTGTAGGATCATATCCAGATGAAAACACAACAGTAAAAATAGCAACACCAGCCATTATTGCAATAAAAGTATCAAGGAATGCTACCAGATATGATGCATTAACAATGTCGTCATTATCTGAAAGATAACTTCCATAAGTCATCATCGCACCCATACCTAAACTGAGAGTGAAAAATGCATGCCCTAAAGCAAGTAAGAAAGTTTGCGCATTAATTTTTGACCAATCTGGTTCGAATAAAAATGATACTCCTTTATTGGCGTCAGGCAGTGACAATCCTTGAACTACTAAAATCATTAAAATGATAAATAAAGCAGGCATTAAATACCTGCTCGCTCTTTCTAATCCATCTCTAACGCCTGATAATATAATTCCAACAACCATTAAGAAAAATCCTGTATGATAACCCATCACCCATAATGGATTGCTATTTTTAAGATCAAAAAACTCTCCTGCAACTTGTGGCGTATCGAAAGTAAATCCTTTAAAAGCTTCTATTGTATAAGCTACAGACCATCCGCCAACAATGCTGTAAAAAGAAAGAATAGTAAAACTAGCAAATACTCCTAACGCCCCTACATATGTCCAAAAAGGTTTCCCTGATAACGTCCTAAATGCACCTACTGGATTTTTTTGTGTGGCTCTTCCTAATAAGATTTCAACATTCAAGATTGGTAATCCTATCATAAGAATACAAATCATATAAATGAACAAGAATGCTGCCCCACCGTTCTCTCCTGCTATATAAGGAAATTTCCAGATATTACCAAGCCCCACCGCTGAACCAGCAGCAGCCAATATAAAACTAGTCTTAGAGCTCCATTGCTCTCTATTGTTGCTCATTTTCTTCCTTATTATTATTTAGAGGATCGCTTTCTTCAACGATCTCATCAAAGTTGTCAAGGTGCGCTTCTACTACCGCATCAAGAACGCTATAAAAATATAAACCAATTGCAATCCATGCAAATCGATTTCTTTCTCTTAAATAGTGTTCCTTGGAATTTGCATAAGAATCATCATAATTATTATATTTTTTTCTATTTTCATTAAAACTCCATAATGCTAAGATTTCACCTGCCATCAATGTATATCCTTTGACTTTTTGATCATTGTATATTTGCCCGGCTCCCGGTATTGTCAATGAGCGCTTCAAAGCAACTTTAGGATCTTTTAATTGTTCTTCTTCGGTACGAAAATCTACTTTCTGTTGAGAAAAAAGATAGGAAAAAATAATAAGGCTAAAGAATAGTAATTTTGCTAGCCTAAACATTCAATCTCTACTCTTGCTCCCATTGGTAATCCTGCTACTTGAATTGTCGTACGTGCTGGATACGCGCCCTTAATTCTTTTTTCTATTTCAGCATTTACTAATGGCGTATAAGTCAAATCTGTTAAAAATACAGTAAACTTTCTTATATCTTCTATCGTCTTATTATTATCTGCCAAAACAGCTTCAATATTGTTAAAGACCTGGTTTACTTCATCTTCAATAGTATCATTATTCAATTCTCCAGATTCAGGATCTATAGGAATTGATCCTGCCATAACCCAATCAGAATTATCTCCTAAATGTCTAAACATTGAATAGGGACCAACAGGGGTAGGTGATTTAAAATTACTCATTACTATTTCCTTTCAAATTTTGCATAAACTTAACGTAGCTAATCCAATATCTTCATCGAGAGCTCTATGCGTTTTATCTTTAAAGTCATGTATTATGAATTCTCCTACTGCTGCTACTTCCATCTCAAATAAATGTCCACCCGAAACCTCCATATCATGATTTCCTAAGGTGATATGAGCGTGTAAAAAAGGCTTATCATCTTTTAAAGCGATATTGCCTTGAAATGACAATAACTCAAGCGTAGAATCAAAAACTTTATGTATATAATCCTTTGAAGTAATATCATAAGCTCCTATATCGACATTCTTAACTGCTCCTATACCTGAAATTTGTCCAGAGTATATTTTTTGTTCGATACAAAAAGCTGTTAGGCTATCTATTACTTTCTCGCCTTTTTCAACATAAACAATGTAAGAATCATCAATTTTTTGAAATTGCATTATAATTTCTCCGTTTCAGATTTTACTAATTCATTAACTTTATCCTTAATATCAATTAAAGAGAAATCTGCAGATGCTCCAGCCGTAGCAAAATCATCTTTACCTCCACCTCCACCATCTAACTCTTTTCCAATCAGTTTTGCTAAAGAAGATGCAGATAGAGATTTTTCAATCAAATCTTTTGATACGCTAATGGAAACCATAGGTTTTTCATCAATAATTGCTGAAAAAACAGCAATACCCGAAACAAATTTTGCATCTAATTTTCTATTAAGTTTCTTTAAGTCGTTAATTGATCCTAGAACAACTGACTCATTTATAAACTGAATATTATTTAAACTATTTTGATTCTGAAGAATCTTATCAATATCAATAGCATTTAACATTTCTGATTGATTCTTTTTCTCAAGTTCTCTTTTTTGCGAAGCTTCTTTTAATTGATTGATGACATCTATTTCATTCTGAATATGAGCAGTAACATGCTCGCCAGTAAGTGCATGAACTCTTCTAACTCCAGATGCAATAGCTTTTTCGCTTGTTATCATAAAACTATTGATTTCACCAGTGGCTGAAACATGAGTACCTCCACATAATTCCTTGGAAAAAGACCCCATTGTCAATACTCTCACTTTATCGCCATATTTCTCCCCAAACAATGCTGTAGCACCTTCTTTTTTTGCTTCTTCTAATGTCTTTATATCTGTCTCTACACTGATATCTTCCGCAATCTTGTTTTTGACAATCAATTCAATAGCTTCAATTTCTTTTTTATCAATTTTAGAAGGATGAGTAATATCCAATCTGAGATAATCGGGATGCACTAAAGACCCTGCTTGATTCACATGATCGCCTAAAACATCTTTAAGTGCTTGATGTAATAAGTGGGTTGCTGAATGATTAATCTTAATATCTCCTCTTCTTGTTGAATCTATTTGACAAGAGACATTCATATCTTGTGACATAGATCCTTTCTCGAGACTACATACATGGATAATAAAATCTCCATCTCTCTGTGTATCGAGTACATTAAAAGAAAAATCTTGATTCTCAATAGTTCCAGTATCTCCAATTTGACCTCCTGATTCAGCATAAAATGGAGTCTTATCTAAAACAATATATACCTTATCATCAATATCAGCCCAATTCACAACTTTGCTAGAACTTTTCTCTTCGCTATATCCAATAAATCTCGAATGTGGTGCATCGCTACTAATCTTCCACTTAATACCTGCACTATCCATAACAAATTTTTGACTCTTTTTAGCAAGATCTTTCTGTTTTTTCATTTCTGCTTCGAAACCTTGCGTATCCACTGTTTTTCCTTTTTCTGAAGCCATTAATTCTGTTAAATCTAAAGGAAATCCGTAAGTATCATATAATTTAAAGGCATCAGCTCCGCTTATATTTTCAGAAGTAGAATTTTTGATTATTTTTTCAAATTGAATAATTCCTTTTTCTAGTGTAGTTAAGAAAGATTCTTCCTCGCTAAGTATAGTCTGCTCTATATGCTTTTGCTTATCTTTTAGCTCTGGGTAGGTATCCGACATTGTTGCAACAACTGATTTGACTAATTTATATAGAATTGGCCCTTCATTATTAAGATCCATTGCAAATCTTGATCCCCTTCTAAGAACTCTTCTCACAACATAACCTCTGCCTTCATTTGATGGCAATACTCCATCAGCAATTGCAAATGATAGCATTCTAATATGATCGCATATAACATTATATGCCACTTCATTATCTGTATAGCTTGTGTTAGATATTTTCTCTAAATCAGATATGGTCTTTGCAAATAAATCTGTTTTATAATTTGAATTTTTATTTTGTAATACTGAGCAAATTCTTTCTAATCCAGCTCCAGTGTCGACATGTTTTTTTGGTAAATCTTCCAAGGTTCCATCTTTTAGGCGATTACTTTGTATAAATACTAGATTCCATAACTCCCAATACTCATCAGAGTTATTTACATGCTTAGCTTCTTGACTATCAACGTCATCTCCTACATAATAATGTATCTCTGAGCATGGTCCACAAGGGCCTGTTTCTGCCATCTCCCAGAAATTATCTTTTGCTCCAGATCTTACAATGCGACTTTTATCAATATCGGTTTCTTTCTCCCACAAATCATATGCTTCATCATCGTTTTCAAATACTGTCACCCAAAGACGTGATTTGTCTAATTTCCATACATCAGTAAATAATTCCCAAGACCACTTAATCGCTTCTTTTTTATAATAATCCCCAAAAGACCAGTTGCCAAGCATTTCAAAAAAAGTATGGTGAAATCCATCTCTTCCTACTTCTTCTAAGTCATTATGCTTACCGCTAACTCTAATACATTTTTGACTATTTACTACACGTAAGTGTTTTGGTTTTTCTGTATCTAAAAAAATTGGTTTGAATTGATTCATTCCAGCGTTTGTAAAAAGAAGTGACTTGTCGCCATGCGGTAATACAGGAGCGCTAGGAACCTTATGATGGTTTTTACCTTCAAAAAAGTTAATAAATGATTTTCTAATTTCTTTGCTGTTCATCGATAAAGTGTTTCATATGAATCTAAACAAATAATATATTCATTAGGTGAAAAATAATCTAACAATAACTGCATTATTTCTACTTTTTTCTTGTTTTGTGTTTGGACAAGAAGTCACCATTAATAATCTCGAAATTGATTCTAGAAAAAATGGTACGTTAATTAATATAGGCAGTACAAAAAAAATTGATTTAGAAGATGTGACTGCTTGGTATTCATCCGAATGGTTTTATTTAACAGTCTACAATGCTGAAACGGATAGTACAAAATTAGCTGGCCAAGAATTGGGTGGATCAATTACAAAAATTGAAATAGCAAATAATGAGGAATCCACACAAATAGCCTTAAAATTAAGAAAAGAAATTGAGTCATTTGAAATCACAAACCCAACAAGAAAGAGTATATCTTTTCTTTTAAGACTATCTCAAGAAGAAGCTAAAAAAAGCATTACAATGGATGAGGAAATTAAGACTTTTGCAAAGAAAAATGACGACGATATAAAAAAATCTAAAAAACTGGAAAAGAAAAATAACTCAATTCAAAAAACTGATAGAGCGATAGAATTATCTATATTAGGCGCTATTGTTGCTGCTAGCGATATTACCAATCCAAGCACTTTTCTTCTTGGGGCAATAATTGCTTTATCTACTGTATTCTTTTAATCTATAAATCAGCATACTTATCAGTATACTCAATTAGTTTATTTTTAATGCCTTCCTCATAGATTGAGTGACCAGCATCAGGAATAATATGAAAATCTGCTTCTGGCCAAGCTTTATGTAGATCCCATGCCTGAACCACTGGACATATGATATCATATCTTCCATGAACAATTACAGCAGGTATATTTCTGATTTTATCGATATTCTCAATTAAATAATTATCAGAATCAAACCAACAATTATTCATAAAATAATGGCATTCAATTCTTGCAAACGCTTCCGCAAATTTTTCATCAGAGAAATCTCCAATAAAATTTTCATCTAACAACAACCTGACTGTACTGCCTTCCCAGGTGCTCCAAGCTTTTGCAGCCTCAATTTTCTTAGAATAATCATCTCCAGTTAAAATTTCATAATATGCTTTCAATAAATTATTTCTTTTGTCAGGAGCAATAGGGGCAAGAAAAGATTCCCATCTATCAGGAAAAATGTTATTTGCTCCCTCTTGATAAAACCAATCAATTTCTTTTTTTCTTACTAAAAAAATTCCTCTCAATATTAGCCCTTTGCATGAACTAGGGTGTGTTTGGCTATATGCCAAAGATAATGTGCTACCCCAACTCCCACCAAATACTACCCAAGAATCAATTCCTAAATGTTTTCGTATTTTCTCAATATCTTCTACTAAATCCCATGTCGTATTTTCTTTCAATTCAGCAAATGGGGTGCTTTTACCACATCCTCTTTGATCAAACATAATAATACGCCATTTTTCAGGATCAAAATATTGCCTATACGAAGAACTAATGCCTCCTCCGGGACCTCCATGAAGAAAAATGACAGGTTTTCCATTCCTGTTTCCTGATTCTTCAACATAAATACTATGCATATCAGATACGGGCAACTGGAAAGAGTTAAATAGTTCGGCGGTTGGATATAAATTCATGAAAGAATTTAATTAATATAAATTATATTTTTAATAGTTAATAAATTTGTTGCCCATTAATAAGAATTCCGTAATTTTACTGCGTCTTTAATGATATGAAAATTGGTGTATTAAGAGAAAGAAAAGCTGGTGAAAAGAGAGTAGCAATTATACCCTCTACAGTTTCAGCGCTTACAAAAAAGGGCTATTCTTTTGTCATACAAAAAAATGCTGGTCAAGCATCAAATTACTCAGATAATCTATACATTGATGCTGGAGCAACCATTGGTGAGTCTCAAGATGTATTTAACTGTGATATTGTGGTAAAAGTAAGTACTCCTTCTACCGATGAAATCTCATCATTAAATAGCACAACTCTTCTTATTTCATTATTTCAAACAATTAAAGAAATTGATTTGGTAAAGCAATTAAAATGTTCTGCCTTCTCTTTAAATCTCTTACCAAGAACAACTTTAGCTCAAAAAATGGATATCTTAAGTTCTCAGGCGAATATTGCTGGCTATAAAGCTGTCTTAATTGGAGCAGATCATATTGGTAAATATATGCCACTATTAATGACTGCAGCAGGAACAATATCTCCTTCAAGAACTCTTGTTATTGGAGCTGGTGTTGCTGGTTTACAAGCTATTGCAACAGCCAAAAGATTGGGGGCTCAAGTAGAAGCATTTGATGTAAGACCTGAAGTAAAAGAACAGGTAGAAAGTTTAGGTGCTAAGTTTATAGAAGTAGAAAGTGATAGCGATGATGGAGTTGGAGATGGCGGGTATGCAAAAGAAACAAGTGAAGCATACAAACAAAAACAGCAAGAGCTGATGAAAGAAAGAATTTCTAAATCTGACTTAGTCATTACGACTGCATTAATTCCAAATAGACCTGCACCGGTATTGATTCCAGCAAATATGGTAGAATCTATGATGCCCGGATCTGTTATTATGGATTTAGCATCTGAAAATGGTGGAAATTGTGAATTAACTAACGCTGATGAAGTAGTTAATCATAATGGGGTATTAATTGATGGAAATACAAATCTTCCAAGCACCATGGCTACACACGCTAGTCAGCTTTTTTCAAAAAATGTCGAGGCAATAATTGATCATTGTCATACCGAAGAAGGATTTCAATTGGACAAAGAAGATGAAATTATTGATGGAATGCTCTTTATTGAAAATGGTCAAGTAAGAAATCAAGCAACAAAAGAGGCTATGTAATGGATATTAGTTTAATAACGATATTTATTTTAGCGGTTTTTGTAGGTAATGAAATTATTAACAAAGTACCTCCTACTCTTCATACGCCTTTAATGTCTGGTTCAAATGCTATATCGGGTATTGCAATTGTTGGGGCTTTATTAGCAATTAGTACTGATGGAGAAATTAGTACCTATCTTGGATTAGCTGCATTGATTTGTGCAACAATTAATGTTGTAGGTGGATTTTTAGTAACTGACAGAATGTTAAAAATGTTTAAGAAAAAATGAATTTATTTTATCTCATATCAGCCGTTTGTTTTATCCTAGGATTAAAACGTTTATCGCATCCAAAAACTGCGAGAAGCGGAAACTTCCTAGCTGCTCTTGGAATGCTTATTGCTATTGCTGCAACACTGGCATCTTCTAATGTGTTAGATTTAAAATTAATTGCAATTGGAGTTGGAGTTGGATCTGTCGTTGGTTTATTATTTGCAACTAGAGTTCAAATGACAGAAATGCCTCAGATGGTTGCTATCTTTAATGGTTTAGGTGGAGCTGCATCTGGTCTTGTTGCTTCTTCTGAATTTTTATCTAATCCAGATAGTCCATATTTTATTGTTTGTTTAAGTGTATTTATCGGATCATTAACTTTTACTGGAAGTTTTATTGCTTTTGGTAAATTGCAAGGTCTAATATCTGGAAAAGCTATTACCTTTAAAGGGCAACAAGCTTTAAATGCTATGTTAGCTCTAGGAGCATTATTATTAATTATTTCTCCTAATCTGATTTTTGATTCAAGTATATATGCTGGATATCTTCCTGCATTCTTTGGAGTTATTATCTTAGCACTTCTTTTGGGAATAGGTTTAACAATCCCAATTGGTGGAGCAGATATGCCTGTTGTGATTTCATTGCTTAATTCATACTCTGGAATCGCTGCTGCTGCAACTGGTTTCTTGATTAATAATCAGGCATTGATTATCAGTGGATCACTTGTAGGAGCATCAGGATTAATTCTTACAAATATTATGTGTAAGGGTATGAATAGATCCTTGGCTAATGTGATATTTGGAGCTGTTGGAGCTGAATCATCTAGCGATGGAAGCTCTGATGGAAAAGAAATGAATATTAAAAGTTATTCCACTACTGAAGCAGCAATGATTTTAGATTCTGCTGAAAAAATTATTATCGTTCCAGGTTATGGTCTGGCTGTAGCACAAGCTCAGCATGTTGCTCGCGAAGTAGCTGAATCACTCGAAGCGATGGGTAAGACCGTTCTTTATGCTATTCACCCTGTTGCTGGTAGAATGCCAGGACATATGAATGTATTATTAGCTGAAGCAAATGTTTCTTATGATGTACTTAAAGATTTAGATGAAATTAATCCTGAATTTGAAGATTGTGATGTTGCACTGATTCTTGGAGCAAATGATGTTGTAAATCCTGCAGCAAGACATGATCAATCAAGCCCTATCTATGGTATGCCAATCCTAAATGTCGATAAATCACGTACTGTGATTATCAATAAAAGAAGTATGAACCCAGGATTTGCAGGAGTACAAAATGAATTATTTGGTTATGATAATTCTATCATGGTCTTTGGCGACGCTAAAGATATGCTCAATGATCTTCTGAAAGAAATCAAAGAATTATAATGGCCATAACCACATAACTATAGTTAACAAATAATGCCTACTTGTTGAATAAAATAAATTTAAATACGAGGAAAAATAATGAAATACAAGAATACACAATTACTTTTAGATAAAAGACCAAAAGGAATGCCAGAAGATGATTGCTGGAAAATCAATAATGAAATGATAACATCTCTAGAGGATAATGAAATTCTCATTGAAGTTAAGTACCTATCAATTGATCCATACATGAGAGGTCGAATGAATGATGGCTCTTCATATGCTGAACCAGCTAAAATTGGAGAACCTATGACAGGTGAAACTGTCGGTGTTGTTGTTGAAACTAATTCTAACTTATATGCGATTGGTGATAAAGTATGTGCTCATAAAGGTTGGCAAACATATATAAAAGCAAAAGATACTGATCCTGCTTTATTTAAAGTACCTGAATCTAATATACCGTTATCTACTTATTTAGGAACAGTAGGAATGCCTGGAAGGACTGCTTACTTTGGTCTAAATAGAGTTGGAAAACCTCAGCCTGGAGAGACTTTAGTTGTTTCAGCTGCATCAGGAGCCGTGGGAACTGTTGTTGGGCAACTTGCAAAGTCTTATGGATGTCATGTAGTTGGCATAGCCGGTGGTCCAGAAAAGTGTTCTTATGTAAAAGATATTTTGAAGTTTGATGAATGTGTTGATTATAAGGCAGGTAATTTAGAGGAAGATCTTAAAAATGCTTGTGAAAAAGGCATAGACATTTATTTTGAAAATGTTGGTGGAGCAGTAACTAGAGCGGTTGCCCCTCTTCTAAATGAAGGAGCAAGGGTTCCAATTTGTGGATTTATATCTCAATATAATGCGGAAGATATGTCTAAAATGGAAACACCATTTCATGTTTTAGGTGCACTTGATCCCAAGCCTGAACATAGATTCTTTGTTGTAACAGAATGGATGAGTGAATGGGGAAAAGCAACCAATGAAATATCTAAATTGATTTTAGAAGAAAAGTTATTTTATAAAGAAACTATTACAAAAGGTTTTCAAAATGCTCCCCAAGCTTTAAGAGATGTTTTGACAGGTAAAAATTTTGGAAAACAACTCATAGAAATTTAAACAAGTCTATACGAATCTTTCCAATCATCTACTTAATTGCTTTTGAAAAATACTCTGATTATTTCAGGGTATTTTTTTATATATTATAATCTATGTCATTACCTAGCCTATATGAACTTGCAGATGAGTTTAAAGAAGCTTTAGAAAGTCTAACAGATCTTGATGACCAGTCTGTAAAAGATACCTTAGAATCTCTTGAAGGAGAATTCAAACTTAAAACCACTAATGTGGCAAAATATATTAAGAATCTAGAGCATGCAGCTGAAGGCATCAAAGAGGTAGAGTCTAGACAACATAAAAGAAGGACTTCTATTGAAGCTAAGATAAAGCACTTGAAAGAATATCTGAGATATAACCTAGAAAAAACTAATACCGAAAAAGTTGAAAGTGCTGAAATCAGTATTACTATTCAGAAAAATCCACACAAAGTTGTCATTACTGATGAAAATATAATCCCAAGTGATTTTCTTGAAACGAAAGAAGTTCAGTCTATTGATAAGGCTAAAGTAAAAGAGGCATTAAAAAATGGAGATGAAGTCCCCGGCTGTGAATTAATTCAAGAAAAACGTGTATCAATTAAATAAAGTGAATCTAAAATAATGCTAATGAGAACGATCGCAAGACATAGGATGTTAATATTGAGACTATCTATGATTACATTGATAGCTATGACTATTTATGATAATAACATCTTCGTTCCTTACAGTTTAGACGTAAGTCTTAATACATCTCTTATATTGAGCGTTCTAGGTTTTTTCCTTGTTATGCTAGGAGGATTTGGACGAATATGGGCATCACTATATATTGAAGGATTTAAAACAAAAACACTAATTAAGGAAGGTCCTTACTCGATGGTAAGAAATCCGCTATATGTTTTTAGCTTAATGATATTTATAGGACTCTGTCTTGCAATTAAATCTATCCCTATTTCAATTGCTCTCATTACTATATTTACTTTATTTCATATCCCAACAATATTAAATGAAGAGAAGATATTGCTCAATACTCATGATAAATCTTATAGAGAGTATTATAAATCAACGCCACGATTATTTCCAAATATTCTCAAGTATAGAAAACCAAAATCTACCGATAGAATAGAGGTCAAAATTCAAAGGGTTCATAAAAGACTATGGGAAGTCATTGGTTATTTAGTATTGTTTGTAATTATAGATGGTTACTGGATTTCCAGCTTATTATAGAAAGATTATTCTTCTTTTTCACCGTTAGGCAATAAAAGATCTACTGATTTTTTTAACTTCTTATTTCTAGTATTAGTGATTTCTTTATAGCTCTTAGTAAGTGCATCAATTTGATTTTCATGCTTCTCTAATAGAGCTTCCATCTTAGTCCATTCTACCTTGAATTGGTTAAAATTATTCTTAAAATCATCAACCTTAGTACTCAAAGTAAAATTATGAACTGATGTTTTAAGCATTTGTAACATCGCAAACAGTTCAGGTGTACCGACAAGAATTACTTTCTTTTTTAACGCATCTTCCCAAATATTATAAAACTCTTTTCTAATAAAGTTTAATACACTTTGACTCGGTACAAACATCAACACAAAATCTACACTACCTTTTGAAACATCTACATAGCCATCTTTCTGCATTTCTTTAATTCTGTCTTTTACATCTTTTTCAAAAGCTTTCTTTTCTGAGTCTTTTTCAAATTCGCTATCAGCATTAACCATATTTTTATAATGTTCTAGCGGAAATTTTGAATCAAGATTTACATATACTTGATCAGGAAAATAGAATGTATAGTCGGGTCTAGCACTACCATATGATTGTTGTGATTTCCAATGAACATTCTCTTGTAATCCAAGGTTCTCAAGGAGCTGCTCAACTCTGTATTCACCTAAACTCCCTCTTTCTTGGGAGCTTCGAAAGATCAAATTAAACTCATTAAGGGATTTAGTGACTTCTTTCTGGCTATTTTGATAGGTTGTTTCTAATGCTGATTTTGTTTCAGATAATTTATCGCGCAATTCTTTAATATTCTTCTCTGATCCAGCAAATAATTCTCCTATGATATTAAACTGATCAGTAATTTCATTTTCATCTTGTCCTACAGATTTAAATTTCTTATCTATATAAAAAATGAGAAATATGACTACAGCAATTAAGGCAATAAGTAAATAAGTATCAATCATATTAATTCTTTTTCTCGTAACATATTTATTAGTTCTTCTTCATGATAATTTACAGGAAAAATTTCATATCTGTTTTCTTTTAAATGAAAAAGTGTCTGACTCCCAACATTTAGTCCATAATAACGTTCTAAAATATACCTATAGAATGAAAGCTGAAGTGAATAGTGATTGAAATTGCAGTCTTGCAAATGCGCCGTAGCATTTAAAATACCTACTTTATTTTTATAGGACGTTTTATCAATGCGCTTATTGGTCTTCCAGTCTACAAGATGGTATGTATCCTGCTTTTCGTTATACACCAACACATCAATTGTGCCAGCAATTCCTAATTCTTTTGAATAGATAATTACTTCAGAAAAAAACGTGTTATCAGGATCTTTTTGCTTTTCTTTAATCCATGAAGCACCCACAATAGACATTTCATGTTTTGGTGCGACATTATCCTTTATAAATGATTCTAGCTCATTATGAACCACTGTTCCACGTATTGCTCCCTTACTCCATTCTTTAATAACTTCATCTACTGTTTTACCGCTATATTTCGGATGAGTATTAATGAGTTTCTGAGCAATACCAACTTGATCAAATTTCTCAAAAAAGTGATGAATAAATTCTGTAACACTAGAAAAGTTAAAATCAGGAGCATCTTTTAACAGATATTTATGATTTTCTTGCTCAAGAGAAATATCGTTAGTAAATAATTTATTCATTATTAGATAAATTATCCTTCATGTAAAACATCTTTATTGTCACTTTTTCTTAACCTATTAACCCTTCTTCTTGTAATTCTACGCTGCATGAATCCTAATGTCCAACTAATCAATAAAAGAATTGGAATCATTGCCATTTTTGGTCTATCAGAAGTAAGAGTGAAATAGAGTAATAAACTTGCTGTGAATAGCTGTATATAAAACTGGGTGGTATTAATAGCTTTAAGTTTATTCATTAAGCGCCAATTAAATCTAGAATCAGTCTAACTACCTGTCCTGAAGCACCATTCTTTTGGATGTAGCTTCTATTTTCTACGCCCCAAGCTGTACCAGCAACATCAAAGTGCGTCCAAGGGATATCTTTTCCTACAAATGCTTTTAAAAATGCTGCTCCTGCTATCGTTCCAGCTTGCCCAGGTGAACCTAAATTCTTTACATCAGATATATTAGATTTTACTTGATCGCAATATTCATCCCATAAAGGTAATTCCCATACGAGTTCACCAGTATTTTCAGATGATTTCTGAATGTTTTCAATAAGCCCTTTATTATTTCCAAGTATAGCGCTTGCAATATGTCCAAATGTTACTACACAAGCACCGGTGAGTGTCGCAAAATCAACCATAAACTCAGGATCATAATGTTTACTTGCATAAGACAGTGCATCTGCAAGAATTAATCTGCCTTCTGCATCTGTATTTAATATTTCAATTGTTTTACCATTGTATGCTGTTAAAATATCGCCAGGTAAAAAAGCAGATCCACCTAACATATTATGTGTCGATGGAACAATGGCTACAATATTTTTCTTTGGTCTTAATTCTGCAACAGCACTCATTGTGCCAAATACGATAGCAGAACCGCACATATCAAATTTCATTTCATCCATTTTTGCGCCTGGTTTTAATGAAATTCCACCAGTATCAAATGTAAGTCCTTTACCTACTAAAACGACCGGCTTCTCATCTTTGGAGTCTGCACCAAAATATTCCATGATAATGAATTTTGGAGGTTCATTTGTTCCTTGTGCTACGCCAGCAAAAGCTCCCATACCCATTTTTGTAAACTCTTCCCTATCAAATATTGTTACTTTCATATCACCTTTTTTTCCTACTTCCTGCGCAAACTCAGCAAGACGTGAAGGAGTGCTTACATTCGGTGGATTATTAGCGAGATCTCGAGCTTCACATACGGCATTTGCTATAGTAGCTCCTTTTTTAGATGATTCGGTACAACATTTACCAACCATAGTAATTTTTTCGAGGTGATACTCACCTCTATTATCTGTAAAAAAGTCTAAAAAGCGATAACTCCCCAATACAAGACCTTCTGAAAACGCTTGACAAAAATAATCATCATTGTCTGATGTAGGACATTGTACTGAGATAGAAGAATATTTATTGCTGATAATAAACGCCATGACTGTACCTGCAGCTCTTCTCAAATCTTCTGGAGTAGCATTATCAGATTTTCCTAATCCAAAATAAAGAGTTTTTTGATCATCATTAAAGTCATAAGCAAGTTCGCCTACTTTGCCCTTCATTTGACTTTTAATTAATTCAGAATCATTTTTATCTTCATAAACACCTACTGCTAAGACATCGCTATTCTTAACATTGTCCATGTTTGTGTCATATTCTAATTTATTGATATGTGCCATTATTTATCCTCAATTCAAGCTTAAATTATGATTAAAAGTAACTAGACCACCCTTTTCGTCTTTAACAACTGCAACAAAAGTGATGTTAGCTGTACACGCTAACCTGTGCCCGTGATCCTTGCTCTCCGCAAAAGCCTTAATCTCTATTTCAAGAGATGAATTTCCTGTTTTCACAACTTTGGATTCACAATTTACCCAATCTCCTAGAAAAACAGGTTCTTTAAATTCTACTTTATCCATTGCGCGAGTAACTACGCCCCAAGCATCTGTTTTTTTTAAAAAATCATTGGAAGCTTTTACGCCGGCAAGATCTAACCACGCCAACATAGTGCCACCAAATAAAGTACCAGCTGTGTTAATGTGTTGCGTTTGAACTAGTTCTGAATATTTTGATATTGTATTCACGATGCTAATTTAAAAAGATTTTTATCGTTAGGTATTAGTTATTTATAGAAAGTTGTTAAAAAATATTAAATGAACTGTCTAGCTTTTGCTTTACTCCTCAATAAATGTTCTTTTGCTATTCTTTCACCTTCTTCAAGATCAACTTTAGAAAAAACATATGCTCCTGAAAAAAATAAGATGGAAACTGATAATATTCCGTATCGTGCAGCTTGTTCCGCATCTCCAGTCATATTATTGAGAAGAAGTGTAACTGTACCCATCAATAATGGTCCAATTACCGCTGCAAATTTTCCTAACATATTATAGAACCCATAATATTCTGCTGACTTATTTTCTGGAATGATTCTAGAATACATACTTCGACTTAATGACTGAATTCCTCCTTGGAAACACCCTATTAAGATTGCAACACAATAGAATTGCCATATCTCATTTATGTAATAAGCACCAATGAGGATTAATATATATGCTATTATTCCTGCATATATCCCATTCTTTAAACCAATTTTACCTGCAATTTTTATATAAATTAAGGTCGCAAAAAATGCAATAAATTGAATCAATACTAATGCTCCCATAATTGCTGTTTGATCAAAACCTAATGTCATAGCAAAATCAGCTGCCATACGAACAACTGTATCTACTCCATCAATGTAAAGCCAATATGCAAGGAGAAAAGTGGCTACTACTTTCAAATTTTTTATCTCATTAAAAGTACTTCTAAAATCTGATAATCCATCTTTTATAGAATTCGCTAAAGACTTTTCATCATGATATTTTGGCTCATCTACAAAAAGCATGATTGGCAATGAAAATACTGCCCACCATATTCCAACAGATATAAATGAATATTGAATTGCTTGTGTGGAATCAATTAATCCAAAAGATGATGGATAAGTAAGCATCAGAAAATTGATAACAATTAAAATTCCTCCACCTAAATATCCTAGCGAGAAACCTAACGCAGAAATATAATCCACATTATCTTTATTGCTAACAGCAGGTAATAACGAATCATAAAAAGTATTTGCGCTTGAAAATCCTATTGTAGCAAAGATATATACCAACAATGCAATAGGCCACATTCCCTGTGCAATAAAGCCTAACCCTATTGTCATTACTACTCCTAAAAAAGCAAAAAAAATCAGAAATTTTTTCTTAAAACTTCCATTGTCAGCAATAGCACCAAGAATAGGTGCTAATAATGCTACAATTATTGAAGCAATCGAGTTTCCTAAACCTAAATAAAAAGTGCTAGCTGAAACGCTATTTGTATCTGACCAATATTGAGAAAAAAATAGAGGGAAAAACCCAGCCATAACAGTAGTTGCAAATGCAGAATTTGCCCAATCATATAAAGCCCAGCTATAAACTTTCTTCTGCATCATTAACCCTTCCTAATTGACAACTTAATTGTTATTCCGTCTAAATCAAACGACTCTCTAAGTTGATTATGCAGATACCTTTTATAAGCCACAGTAATCAGCTTAGGATAATTACAAAAGAAAGCAAATATTGGTGGTGAAAACTGTACTTGATCTACAAACTTTAATTTAATCGACTTTCCTTGCAATGCAGGAGGCGGATATTTCCTTACTGCCTTCACTAGCCATTCATTTAGTGCTTTTGTACCAAGCTTATCTCGTTGTTTTTCAAAGACAGTCCATGCCTCAGATAATACATTTGAAATACGTCTTTTTGTTAAAGCAGAAACAAAAAGTATAGGATAATATTGCAGCAAATGAAACTGATGGAACATTTCTTCTTTAAATATTTCTGCAGAAATATTTTTATTAGCAGTTAAGTCCCATTTGTTGACTAATATTATCATTCTTTTTCCTCTACGAATTACTTCGCTAGCAATTGTTTTTTCTTGCTTTGTAAAACCTTTCTCAGCATCAATAACAAGTAAAACAACATCAGATCTAACTAATGAATCTATTGCTCTTAATGAACTATAAAATTCAATATCATCATCAATTTTACTCTTCTTTCTAAGACCGGCGGTATCAATAATCTTAATAGAATGTCCATGCCACTTAATGTATGTATCAATAGAGTCTCTTGTCGTTCCAGCAATATCAGATACAATAGCTTGCTCCTTCTGAATCAATGCATTTAAAATAGAAGATTTTCCTACATTTGGCATACCAACAATTGAGATTGACATAGATTCTTCATCAATATCTTCAAAATCCTTCCCTTGCAAATCTTCATGAGCAAATAGCGTATCTAGAATATCTCCAACACCAGCACCATTTAATGCTGAAATTGCTACAGGTTCTTCTAAGCCTAAATCAAAAAATGGTATGATTCTATCACTATGATCTGGCGTATCACATTTATTAACTCCTAAGACATAGTTCTTGCTAGATTTTCTAACCATTTTTGCTAGATGACTGTCATTTGGATTTAACCCATCTTTGCCATCAACCATGAAAATAATTCCATCGCACTCATCTAAAGCTTCTACAATTTGTTCTTTAATCTTATCGTTAAAAATATCTTCATTTGAACTAACAAATCCTCCAGTATCGATAATATCAAATGCTTTATTCAGCCACTCTCCTGATGCATAAATTCTATCTCTTGTAACACCTTCAACTTGATCAACGATGGACGTTCTTTTCCCGGAAAGTCGATTGAAAAGTGTTGATTTTCCGACATTCGGTCTTCCTATTATGGCAATTTTAGATTTTTTACTCATGTTGTTGAATTATACAACTAAGGGGATTGTAGTGCTATAAAATTTATTTATCGCAAAATATGTACTAATAACTCTATCCAGAGCACCAAAGAAACCATAAAGGATAGAAGAAAAATAGGTCCGCGTCTTGAAAGTTTTGGATTTGTTGATCTTACGATGAAATGAATAGATCTAAGTCCTACATAAAGCCAAGCAAGTATCACGGTTAGTAACGTGACATGCTCAATCGTGAAAGCTAAAATACAATAACAGTAAAAAAGTATTGGTGCTTGATATAAATTTTTATAATGCTCTCTTGAAGCTTGAACATTATCAGGAATTTCTTGCCATGAAGGCATAAACTTTAGCCATCTTGAATCAAGCTCCTTCATCTTAAGTGCTTTTTCTATGGTCTTGGCATTAAGAAGTGTGTGTAGATAGGTCAAGAAAACAAGAGGAAAAATAGGAAGTAGTATTTGTGTATGATCCATCTATTGGCCTAGATAAACTCTGAGCGGTTCGCTACGAGTTTTATGTGCAAGACGTCTAATAGCTTTTTCTTTAATTTGTCGAACACGTTCACGCGTTAAACTGAATTGTTCACCAATCTCATTAAGCGTAAAAGATCTATCGCGATTAATACCAAAATACATTTCAATAACGGAGCGCTCCCTGTCTGTTAAGGTACTTAGAGCTGAAGCAATTTCTTCCTTCATGGATGTATCCATGACTTTGTTATCAGGGTCTTTTTCCTGCTCATCCTCAATGACATTAATTAAAGAACTGTCTTCTCCTTCTGCAAATGGTGCATCTAAAGAACTATGTCTTCTTGAATATTGCAATGCATTAAATACTTCTTCTGTTTTTACTTCAAGTTGATGACTAATTTCTTCTACTTTCGGAGGTCTACCCATTTCAGCCTCTAATTTTTCTGCTGCCTTTGTAATCTTGGTAATAGTACCCACTCGGTTTAAAGGTAATCGAATCAAACGTCCTTGTTCAGCTAATGCCTGTAGTATTGCCTGCCTAATCCACCATACCGCATAAGAAATAAATTTAAATCCACGTGAAGGATCAAATCGTTTTGCTGCCTTGATTAGGCCTAAATTTCCCTCATTAATAATATCAGAAAGAGATAATCCATTTCCTTGATATTTTTTAGCAACAGATACTACAAATCTTAGGTTAGCTTCTACTAACTCTTTCATCGCTAACTTGTCGCCTTTTGCAATGCGCACCGCTAATTCTACTTCCTTTTCCGGAGCTAGAGGCTCATATTGAGAAATTTCAGATAAATACATACTAATAGTACCGCTAGACACTTTAGATCTTCTGATTCTTTCAGCAGCTCGTTCTTGTGCCTGCTTCATAGCTTCTTCTTTTTCAAGCTTGATTAAATCTGCTGCTATTTCTTTATCAGATTTAGCTACTTTTTTTGCTTTAGTTTTCTTTTTTGTTGTAGCTTTCTTTGCAGGAGTTGCTGACTCCATTTTTAGAATTTCTTGCTCTACGTTTAGTAATTCTTTTTTAAATACTTTTTTTGAGGTTTTTTTTACAGCCAATTGATGAATTCCTTTTGATAAAAAATAATTGTTTTCACGGCATGAAATTTAACAAATTCTGGGCATTTTCCAAGGTATTTTATTTGTCAATATGATGTAATGCTTCGTCTAAATCTGGAAATTTAAACTTGTATCCACTCTCTAATGTTCGCACTGGAGCAGTTTTAGGGCCATACAACACTATTTCACTGATATCTCCAGCCATTTTTACTATAAAGCTTGGAATAAATAATATCCATGGAAAAATGCCATTGTAATGCTTTCTAATTGTATGGTAAAAATCTTTATGATTGATCGGTTTAGGAGAAATTAAATTAAAAGGGCCTTCAACATGATTGATGATAGTATGATTAATAAACCCTACAACATCATCAATATGAACCCAGGGGAAATAATTTTTTTTTATGCCTAGCATTGGCAATGAGAAAAAGGAAAGAAAGCCAATCAATAAAGAGAAATTTGATGTAAGAATCATTCCAATTCTAAGATGAACTACTCTCATACCTGCTTCACTAAATATCTTACAAGATTCTTCATTCAATTGGCATACTGTTGATAAAAAAGAGTCTCCACTACGAGAATTTTCATCAACTTGACCATCATATATCATATCCTTCTTAGCATAAAAACCAATAGCAGATGCATTGATTAATAAACTGCTCTTTACTTGATTTCTCTTTAGAAATTGCAATAAAATTTGCGATAAATCTACTCTACTGCTTAAGATTTTATTTTTGACATTTCTTGTCCAGAACTGCGCTACATTTTCACCGCTCAATTTAATAACAACATCGGTATTCTGTAGAAGCTTTACCTCATTAGCATTCCAATCTACAAAATCGACTTTCTGATCAAATTTATTCTGATATTTTGATGGATTTCTTGACAAAATAATAACATGATGATTTTGTGATATTAAGGAATTAACTAGTCGAGATCCGACTAAACCTGTTCCTCCAACAATAAGAATCTTCATTTTCTAGATAACGTACTCAGGACCTTTTTAATCTTGGCTTGAGTTTCGCTACTGAACCAATTATCAATTAATACCTCATAATCAAATTCAGTATCGTGCATTAAAGATTTTTTGAGCCTAACAAATGGTTCTCCGGCATTTATATAGAATTTTGCTAATTTCTTTGCTCTTTTAAGAGCTTCTGCTGTTGCGCGTTTCTTACCGATAAAAGGGTTACTAATATATTCATTAATCAAACCCTTTTTATATGCTTGTTTTGGGGTATACATTTTACATTGAGTGGCTACTTCGAACAAATTCTCTCTTCCTATGGAATGACTAATAATTGATAACATATCTGGCGGTAAATCAATACCGATTGCCATTTCATTAAGTCCCATTCTGTGCATTCCAAACATTCCATAACGATAATCTGATGCTAATGCTATTAAACACCCTCCAGCAATTGCATGTCCACCCACTATGCTGATTACTGGGCCTGGAAATTCTCTAAATGAAACTAAAAGATCTCTAAGAGTATTAAAAATAAGAGAAACTTCGTTGGCTTCTTTTGCATTCATTAAATCTTTCAAATTAAGTCCTGCGCTAAATACTTTTTCATTTCCCATAATAATTACAGCTTTGCATTCATCATAATTGAGTTCTGCCATAATATCTTTTGCTCTTGAAACGCTTAAGACATTTGGACCTTTATCGCCCATTCGGATAATCTTGATATCATTTTCTATGCTAACATTCATATAAATTTCTCCTCAATAATTACAATTCATCTTTCAAAGCATCGAATACAGGTACACTTTTCTGATCTGCAAAATCAAAACATACTAATGTCATTTCACATGTGATGGCACATTCGTCGTCCCCTTCTATAAATACACCATATTCATAGTCAAAACTTTTACCGCCAACACGTGAAACTCTGATACCAATTGTTAAGTTTTCTGGATAACTAATCTGTTTTAAGTAATCAAGTTTCATAGAAGCAACTATAAATGGAAATTTATATCGATCATAAGGCTCAAGACCTATATCAGCAGCATGTCTAACTCTTACATCTTCAATAAGATTTACAGCTGTTCCATGATTTAGATGGCCTAACATATCTTCATCGTACCATCGGGTTTCTATATCATAAAATCTTGTAAATGTATCTCTTGTCATTAGTCAATTAAAAATTGTGAATTATGCATAGGAAAAATACATTCTTCTTTTTTTCCAAACCAGCTATATCTTTTTTTAGCAACAAAATCATAACATATATCTGCTAAAAAAGATGGCAAAATAAATTTAAAATATCGTAAAGGATGATTGAGCTGATCTAAGACAACAAATGCAGCTTTTGATTTTGTGAAAGTCTTATTGTCTTTTTTGACAATAATAGTATTCATATCATCGATATATTTTTGATTTAGAGTTCGTTTAGCATAGTCAGATTGTATAGGGCTATAGTAAATACTTTTGCTATGATCATGCGATAAAGAAAAGTCCATTGCTTTAGAGCATAAGATGCAGAACCCATCATAGTATATGACAAATTTTGACTTCATTATAAAATATAAGGAATAATAAAAGCTGTTTTCTTTTTGTAGGATTCGTGCTGATCAAAACGAGATAATGACTTATCAATTCTAATCATTCCAGGAATCCAGACACCGATAATAAAAATGCTTAAGATTAATATTGGAACCCACCATAAATATGTTTCAATGGTCAATAATAAAAAGCTAGAATAAATAAGTAGTTCACCAAAATAATTAGGATGTCTACACTGCTTCCATAATCCATCAGTAATTAGACCTGAATTATGTTTTAAATAAATATATTTCTGCATATCTGATGTAAAATGATAGAATACACCAAATGAGAATAAAATAATTGAACTTATGATAACATTTAGTGATGCTTCATGGCCATTCATAGTAATAATTAGAGCAGGAGCCCAGTACAGCATAAGACCAAAAAGAATAAATAATGTATATGGTATACCAGCTTTTCTTTCCCAAGTTTTATCTGGAAAAATACTACTCTTCATGACCCACATAATCCCATAAGATCCATGCAAACATAGGTAAATCCACGCAGTAATATTACCTAATTGATTGAAATAATAAATTAGCCCAAGTACTACTAGCCAAGTAACACTTTTTGTAAAATCGATGGGATATTTTTGTTTAATTTGCATAGAAAAAAAATGGTATAAGTAAAATCAGCAAAACAATCATAATTGTTATAAATGATTTTCTATATTTTGTGATTAATTCTTCTTTATTATTCATTATCTAGAGGATTCCAAGCTAGCATTCCACCATCAATATTGATAGCATTAAAATTGTTTTCTCTTAAAATATCTTTACCAAAATTAGATCTGTTTCCACTGCGACAAACAACATATATATCTTTATTTTTTACTTCATTGAGTTCATTAACTCTTGCAGATAACTCGTCAATAGGAATTAGAATTGCTCCTTTAATATGTCCTAAAGGTCCATGAAATTCTTCCTCTGTTCTCACATCCAGCACAACTGTGTTGCTATCAAGAATGTTTGACTGAAATTCTTCCATTGATACCACATCTATATTATTTTTACTGCACATAGTTATCGAAAAAATAACTATAAAAATTGACAATAAATATTTAATCATTCTTCTTCCTTATATATCGTTTTATTGTAAGAAAATTAAAAAATGTTCCAAGAACAACAAAAACTATCATTAAGATAATTGTTAATCTCATGATTCTTTAATTTCTGTACCAAAAACTTTATCCCAAATGGTGAATGTTGAAGCATAATTTCCTTTATTTCTTGAATGATGAAGGTCATGATGTTCTGTGGTGCCATAAAAAGGGATAACAGATACAATTTTTGAAGATTTTATGCCAGAATGAATGTCTAATTCATGTAGATTTCTTAAGGCCATCATAGCCCATAATGCATACGCATTTATCTGAGGAAAAAATAGTGCAATCACTGCCAATCCAATAAAAGGACCTATAGCTCCAAAAAACCATTCAAAAGGATGAGTAAAAATATATTCCATTGGAATCGGCATTGTAGATCTGTGATGAGTTATATGGATTTTTTTATACAAAAACTTTGTATGCAATGCTGCATGATATAGATAAAAATATAAATCATCTATCAAGAAAATAAGAACTAGTTGAAATAGAAATAATCCAATAGTTGGTCTAGAAAAATCTAATATATCGTAGAATAAGTATACTCCAATTGCTCCGACGGATAGCAATATAAAAATATTAAAAAGAATTAACGGAAATCTACTATAAAATCGTCTAGCAAAATACTCTTTGGGTTGTATTCGATAATCATTTATAAGATTAGTATGAAGAATTAAAGCTGTATAGATATATCCTATCAAGTTGGTAGAAAATAATATACTTATTGTAATTAAAACTGCCTGGTTAATTCCTATATCCATAAAAAAAGTTTCCGCTCTTCCCCTCTTTTTTTATCATACTTTAACCAATTTAGGGTGCTAACCAACAAACTGAAACATTTTTTCCTTTAAAATCAAATCTACATCTTGAATGTCCACTATATTTTAAACTCAGGTAGTCAATGCAAGAAAATTGACATCGAACAATAACAAAGTTTTTAAAACCTTCTTCAGTTTGTTCTATCTTTGGATCCCCAAATCGAAATTCATCTGGGATATTAGGATGATTCTCATCTATAACACTAGAAGGATCATATGGTCCTAGATAACATCTACGAGAAGAGTTAGAGATTCCTTTCCATCTTTTCTTTGTAGATGCATCTTTATGTAATATCTGAACTGTTCCAGAAAAACGTAATTGTACTTTTTGATTTGGATTGTAGAATAATGCAGAAAAATTAGGATTTGTTTTTAATTCACTAATCTTAGGGCTTCTAATATCTGAATGAAACTCAAAAATTTTCTTTGATATGGAGAAATGTCTCAAAACTACTGTTCTTATATGTGGAATATTTTCTGATGAATTTCCAATAACAAATAGATGAAATGGATTTTTATAGTCAGAGACAGCTGAGCTCATCTCACCATCAATAAAATTATATATCTCAGTAAATTCTTTATTCATCTATTCAAATAAATCACTTACTCTGTTTTTAATGATTGCTTGATTTGCCATAATTGCAAGAGAATTTACAGCAACATTTAACATACTAAACCTTTTATCCTTGGTATATCCCTTGTGATATCTATAATAAATCTGCTGAGCGATAATTGCGATCTTAAACAAACCAAATGCATAGTAAAATACTGGATTATCGATAGATTTACCTGACTTCTTCTCATACATAGTCAGAATATCTTGCCTGCATGGATTGCCATTTAATGTTGTAGGGCTCAGCTGAAATAATTTTAACTCGTCTGCATCATTTCTATCTACCCAATAACCTAACGTAGTTCCTAAATCCATTAAAGGATCACCTAAAGTGGACATTTCCCAATCTAAAACTGAAATCACTTTTGTTGGATCATTTATATCAAGCACAGCATTGTCATATTTAAAATCATTATGGATAATAGCTTTTCCTGATTCTTTAGGTTGGTTCTCATCTAACCATTTTGCAACAAACTCCATTTCTGGAATCTCATCTGTTTTTGCATGAAAATATCGTTCTGTCCATCCTGAAACCTGTCTTGATACATAACCATCAATCTTTCCAAAATCATTTAAGTTACTTTTATCTATATCTACTTTATGTAAGCTAACTAATGTATCAATAAGTGAATCTGCAATTTTTGATATGGTATCAGCATCTGGTGCATTTTCTTGTAATAGATTTGGTCTTAAAATATAACCCTTTACACAGTCCATAATATAAAATGGTGCTCCAATAATAGACTTATCTTCTGTGTAGAGATGAACATCTGGTACTTTCTTAAATTCAGTCTTTAACTTGCTTAATACTCTATATTCTCGAGACATATCATGTCCACCTTTTAGGCTATCGGCCCCAAAAGGAGGTCTTCTTAATACATATTCTTTTGTATCTGTCTTTAAAAAATAAGTCAGATTAGAATAACCACTTGGAAATTGCTTAATAGACAAGTTTTTGGTATTGAAATTATGAGAATTCAAATATTTTTTTAGAACATCTAAAGGAAGGTCTTCCCCATCACGAATTTCTTTTGGTTCATCAATAGAAAAAGAAACATGGTTCTTTTTTTTGAAAAATTTAGATAAAAATAGATATAGCTTCAGTTTTAATGGGATTCTAAGATTTACCTTAGTCATATTTATTTTGAGTATTTCTTTAGAATCTCTCTAGCTACCCTAGACCTATGCACTTCATCTGCTCCATCATAAATTCTTGCAGATCTCTCATGTCTAAATAAAGATGCCAATAAGATATCATCTGTCATTCCAAGCGCTCCATGCACCTGAACCGCACGATCCAATACATTTTGTAATACTTGAGCTACAAAAAACTTTATAGTTGAAATCTCAACTTTAGCTGCTTCAGCACCTTCTGCATCAATTTTATTTGCAGCATCCAATACCATCAATCGAGAAGCATTAATTTCCGCACGAGAATCAGCAATCCAATTCTGAATAGTTTGTTTAGTAGCTAGTGACTTTCCTGGTGCTATTTCACGACTTACTGCTCTTTCACACATCATATCAAATGCACGCTCACACTCACCTATCCAACGCATGCAATGGTGAATTCTTCCAGGCCCTAGTCTATCTTGTGCAATTTTGAATCCTGCGCCGGGTGTACCTAATAGATTCTCTTCAGGAACCGTACAGTTTTCATAACGAATCTCAGCATGAGCATTCCACCCATCTCCTTCATCACCCATTACAGAAATATTTCTAATAAAATTAAATCCTTCCGTATCTGTTGGAACAATAATCTGACTTGCTCGAAGATATGGATTAGGATTATCTGGATCTGTCATAACCATTGCAATTGCAAAACTTGCTCCTTCTGCAGATGATGTAAACCATTTGTGTCCATTAATTACATAATTAGACCCTTCTTTCTTAGCAGTTGTGCCCATCATCAAAGGATTAGAACCTGCAAATTCTGGTTCTGTCATAGAAAAACAACTTCTAATTTTTCCATCGATAAGAGGTTGTAAAAATGTTTCTTTTTGATAATCTGTTCCATGGTCCATTAGGATTTCCATATTTCCTGCATCTGGCGCTTGACAATTAAAAACGTATAAGCCATAAAAAGTACTTCCTAGAATTTCATAGATTTGCCCTAGCTGATGTAAGCTTAGACCTAAACCACCATACTCTTTGGGTATTTGAGGAGCAAATAAACCCATTTCTCTCACTTTATTTCTTTTTTCCTCTAGATAAGGTAAATGATCTGCAAATGTATGCTTACCCTGAAATTGTTTTTCATTAGAAGCCAATTCTTCTTGAACGAAGTTTGCTATTTTATTTTTAATATCTTGAAAATCTTTGTCTGGTATAGCCATATTTTCCTCTAAATAAATGTTTCTAGTTCTTGCGCTATTAAACTACTATTAAAAGCTTTTAAAGTAAATCTTTCAGTTGTCACTACAAATTCTGATATGGATACATTCTTAAGACCAAAATTAAGTTTCATAATCTCTTCTTGTGAGCAATTAGTTGCCTCTGCGTAAAATCCTGAAATCGCACCTCCTGATGTCACAACCATGATATTAGGTTTATCTGTCATTTCACCTTGGATTGTCTTTAAAGTATTTGCTATACGAGCACGAAATACGGAAAATCCTTCAAAATTATGTTCACTTAAATCTAGTTCTTCATTCATCCATTTTTTTGCAACAATATGAAAAAGTTTTAGAAATTTATCATGTCTCTCTTCCTTGGGAACTTCATGAAAAATTTCATTTGTAGTCTTATTGCTATTTAAGATTTGAGGAATAAAATGTTGTGCAATTTCCATTAATTGATTTTCAGCAAATCTCTCGTCAATAACAGGGTCTGAAAGATCTGCAAATTTATATCCCTTTTTAATACCTTCAAATGTTTGAATATGTCTTCTGTGTGGACCGACAATAACATGGTCAAACTTAGATTCTTGTTCAGAAAGTGCCTCACCAAGCGCAACAGATTGTTCAATTCCTTTTGGGCTAAGATTGTCATAGTCATCTGCCCCAAATGATGCTTGTCCATGACGTATTAAATGCAATATACTCAACTGTGTTACCCCTTTTTATTCGTAAACAAGAAATACTTGCTCAGCTACACATGCAGGTTTTTCACTGCCTTTTAGTTCAACAGTCACTGAAACTGTCAACTGTGCACCATTTTTTATCTTTTTGAATTCTTTTAGCACTACACGCCCCCTTACATAACTACCCACAGGAACAGGTGCGGTAAATCTGACACGATTTAGTCCATAATTAACGCCCATTTTTGCTGACGCAACCGAATAGGTTCTTTCTAGTATCTTAGGCAATAAAGATAGGACGAGAAATCCATGTGCAATCGTTGTTTTGAATGGTGAGCCTAGTTTTGCTTTCAAAGGTCGCATGTGAATCCATTGACGATCTCCTGTAAATAGACCAAAACCCCATATTTGAAATTGAGTTATTCTATACCACTTACTGAGACCAAGTTCCTGACCAACTAATGCTTGGGCTTCGCTGAGATTTTTTAAGACTTTCACCTGAGAAAATTAAGAGTTCAAATCAAATCAAACAATAGCAAACTTTTTTAGATAAAAGCGCATCCAGAAGAAAGAGACGGTAGCAGCAACTAAGATTGCAAACGCCTGTGCATACCAAACCCATTCAATTGGCTTTCCAGTGATATAAAAATAATAAGATAGCGGTGCAGTTAAGATTAATACACGAGTAACAGTTGTCACCAATAAAGGCATCCCTTCACCTAATGCTTGGCATATTCGTGAACAAATAACACTGATTCCTACAGCAGGATATGCTAAAATAATAATACGCAAATAAGTAATTCCTATGTCTAAGACTTGCTTATTATCGCTAAACAAAGGAAGGATCATTTCTGCTGATAAAAACAACACCATTACACTGAAAGTTGTAATGTATACTGCGCGTGATATACCATATTTGATAATCCATATTAATTTCTTGTATTCTTTTGCACCAAAAAACATTCCAACCATCGTTGTTAAGCTAATTCCAATACCTAATATTGGCATAAAGAGGAGCATATCTATTCTCGATACTATCTGATATGCTGCGACAGCCTCTGAAGAATAATTAATTAAGATTGCATTCATAACAGCTTGTCCGAAAGACATAATCAACATTGCTGCAGATGAAGGAA
>JBJKZN010000028.1:0-5700 GCA_045560315.1 Fidelibacterota bacterium
CATAGCTTGTATCCTTAAGTTAATATATTAATATATGAAGATAACCGAGAAAAAGGAGTTAACTATGAATCGTATGATTCTTGGTGCGCTATTTGGAATTGTAATGATTTCTAGCGCTCTCTTTGGTCAAGGCACCGTGTCTGGAACTGTTACAGATGCAGACGGGAATGCTTTGCCAGGAGCAAATGTTGTGGTTGAAGGAACCGCATTGGGTGCAGCTGCTACACTTAATGGTAGCTACTCAGTGAACGTTCCTAATGGTACATACACAGTAACTGCTAGTGTAGTAGGTTATACATCAGAAAGTGCTAGTGTAAAAGTTTCAGATTCTAACGCATCTGCAAGCTTTTCACTTTCATCATCTTCCGTCGCGTTAGGCGGGGTTGAAGTACTAGCTGATCGTGTAGACAATACCTCAGCAATCCCTTATGATGACCTTACTAAAGCTGAAATTGACTTTAGATTAGGTGGTCGTGGATTGCCAAAAGCATTATCAACACTACCAAACGTTTACGTTGAAAATGGTGGTGCTTGGGATGACGAAAACGTATATGTTCGTGGTTTTGACGATCGTTATACGTCTTATTTGATTAACGGAGTTCCTATGAATGACATGGAGAACGGTAATCTATACTTCTCTAACTGGACTGTATTAGGCGATGTTGCAGCAGTCGTACAAGTTCAAAGAGGAGCTGGATCTGTTAATCTTGCAACACCTAGTTTAGGTGGTGTGGTGAACTTTATGAGTGCACCTGCATCAACTGAAGCTGGTGTTGTTTTCAAACAAGAAGCTGGTGAACATAACTACTCTAAAACAGGAGTAACAATTAATACTGGCTTATTAATGGATGGTAAACTAGCAATGATGATGTCAGCATCAAAAAGAACAGCTGATAAATTATTTGCTAGAGGTACTTATTCAGATGCTTGGTCATATTACTTTAATGCATCATATTCAATTGACAGCGACAATCGTTTAGAGTTTGTTGCTTTAGGTTCACCTCAGACTCATGGTCAAAACTTTTGGAATAATCGTATTTCAAACTACAGTCATGAATTAGCGCTTGAAATGGGCGTTGCTGAGGAAGATCTTAGAACTGAATATGGTCTTGATTACAATCCAAGAGCGGACTATCTTGACGTTCCTTACGTAGGTAAGAGAGCTTTAGCAAGTTGGGTACCGTTTGATGGTTGGAATTATCGTACAACTGACCAACATGATAACTATATGATTAATGAAAGAAATAACTACTTCCATAAGCCAATTGTTCAATTGAACTCATATAACAAGTTAAGTGATACAATGAGCATGGCTACATCTTTCTACTACTCAGGTGGTGAAGGTGGTGGTTCTGGTTCTGCTGGTTCTATTTTATGGGGTAGCGATGGTCACAGAGACTATGATGCTACAATCCTAAGAAATAGCACAGACAACTGGGTAGATGGCTATGGCTATCAATCAGCTGGTGTCTTAAGAGGAAGCAGAAACAACCAATCTACTTATGGTATAATGTCTAAGTTAGATATGGAAATGAATGATACAACATCAATGACTTTTGGTCTTGATATCAGAACTGCAGAAGTAGAACACTATCGTCAGGTTTATGATCTGCTTGGTGGTGATTTCTTCTATAACTCATCAAATCCAAATTGGACAGAAGAGGAACGTCACAGAACTTTAGGTGATAAACTCTACTACGATACTACGAATACCGTAGACTGGCTAGGTGGATATGCTCAAGTTAATTATGATGATGGTGCAGGTACTAACGCGTTCGCTACATTTGGCGCAACGACAGCTAGTTACTCTGCGCAAGATCACTTCACGCTAGACGATTTAAAAATTGAAGCGGATGGAGAGTTAGGATATCAAATGAAAGTTGGTGGAAGTCGTGCATTAAGCGACACATGGCAGTTATTTGGTAACTTTAGTTACTCTCATATGACACCATCACTTGACAAAGTAATTGATGATGTTAACATGATTAAAAATGAAGGCTTTGAGAATGAAAAAGCAACATGGTTTGATGTAGGTGCTAGATTTAAATCTCTTAATGGTCAATGGGCTGGTAGTATGAATTATTACTATGCACTATGGTCTGATAGAAATCAAAGCGGTACCTCTGAAGACTTAAATGGTGTGGAATCATTCTTTAGTATTACTGGATTAGAAGAATTGCACTCAGGGTTAGAATACTCTATTGCATATCAACCAATTCCAGTATTGAGAATTGACCTTAGAGGTCACGAAAGTGATTGGAGATTTACTGATGATCTTTCATATACTTACAATGAAATTGAAGGCGACGACTCAAGTGCTGAAGTCTTTGATCTATTTGTAAAAGATGTGATGGTTTCAGGTGCTCCTCAATCTCAAACTGTATTAATATTGACTGGTTTCTTTAACAGAATCAAAGCTTCTGTAGAAACCGAGTCGTTTGCAAAACAATACCCAAGATGGGGTTATGATGGTGCTATTCAAGACTTAGCATTCTTATTAGGAGAAGGTAATACTTTTGCTGAAGATGCTTATGTCACTGATAGAACTACTATCTTTAACGTCCAAACAAGCTATTCAACAGAAATGTTTGGTAAAGACGTTACTTTCAACGCATCAATCTTTAATGCGACTGATGAACTATACGTTGGAGACTTTGTTGATGCTTACGATGGTTCTGGAGATGTTGCGAACTTAAGAGTTCGTATGGGTGCTCCAAAACAATATAATGTTGGAGTGACTATTAACTACTAAGTTATTCAGTCATATCTAGTAAAATAAAAACCCTCCTTTTTAGGAGGGTTTTTATTTACTGTAACTTTTTCTGAAGTGTGCTCAGTTGATTAAGAAGTTCTTGATCTGGACTTTGATCTTTCTCTTCCAGCTTACGAATCTTGTCCCGGATGAGTGCAATTTCTTTTTTGATTGGCTCACGCTCTAGTGTTGCAATACAATCACTTAAAATGGTGGATTCATAAGACTTATCTGGCACTTCTATTGCTAAAGAAGCAATTAAATTGCGTTGCTCTGGCGATCCACCGATTAACTCAAGAATTTGACCTGGATTATAATCTTTGTCGCTATTATCGATTAAGACTTGTAATACATTTTGTAATAATGTATTGCTAAATAATCCGATAGGCATATCTTTAGAAAGCTTTGGTGAATGTAACGCTAATTTAATAAGCTCTAACTGAGCCTTATCTGCAGATGAGGTATAATGAGGGATATCAGTAGTGCTCATATCTTCATTGCTTGTTACATTATATTTTTTTTGTTTCAACGAAGTAAATCGATTTAATACTTCGTCTTCTATTACTCCTAACTCATTAGATAGTTTTTTAATTAAGTCATTACGAATCATTGTATCTGGCACTAACTGTATTTCAGCAAGACATTCATTTAAAAACTTTGATTGGTCTGCAGCGCCTTGATTTAAAATATCTTTATGCGTAATAATAAAGCTAATAGGATGTGTTGCGGATTTAATTAATGATCTAAAATCTTCTTTGGTCTTTTTATTGTCTTTGAAAAAGTCATCAGGATCATCGCCATTTCCTAGGTGTAGCACTCGTGTTTCAATACCGCTCTGTAATAATACATAACTTGTACGAATAGCAGCATTAATCCCCGCATTATCGGAATCATAGCATAAAATTACTCTATTGGTATATTTCTTAAGCGCAATGGCATGTTTGCTCGAAAATGCTGTGCCAGACGTTGCAAGCACATTATCAAATCCTTGCTCTACAAGACGTAAGAAATCGGTCTGACCCTCTACTAAAATAGCAAAGTTTTGCTTTCGAATATTGGGCAATGTTTGATAAGAGCCATAAAAAATTTTACTTTTTTCAAATAATAATGTTTCAGGGGAATTTAAATATTTAACATCTTCTTCTTCGGATAAGCTTCTTCCACTAAAACCAATAATTTTACCTGATAAGCTAAAAAATGGAAACATAATACGATTACGAAATCGATCAATAAGAGGCCCTTTTTTTGATTCTGAGAATAATCCAGATTTTTTTAAAAGATTGTCATCAAATTTATCTTGTAGTTCTTTAAGTAAGTTGTCCCATTTATCTGGTGCAAATCCAATTCTAAACTTATCAATAATGTTATCATCAAAATTTCTATCCGTTAGATAGTTTTTTGCTTTCTTTCCTGATTTATCTTTTAGATTATTCTCAAAGTAAATACATGCTAATTCATGAATTTCGTATAATTGATCATATAGATTGTTCTGCTCTTTATCGCCTAGTTCGATAATTTCAATACCATATTTTTCAGCTAAAGAACGTACTGCCTCTGGAAAACTAATCTTTTCATATTCCACTAAAAATTGTACAGCATTACCTCCTTGAGCAGAACCAAAATCATACCACATATTTTTATCAGGAGCGACACTAAAAGACGGTTTTGTTTCAGATCGAAAAGGGCTTAAACCAAAATAATTTTTGCCTCTTTTTTTTAAATCGACATATTGGGAAATGACATCGAGTATATCGACTTCCTCTGAAACGCGATTAATTGTTTCTTGTGCTATTCTTCTCATATAGGCATTGAACTTGACATTGATTGACTAATATAATCCTTGAAAGGCTCCAGTAAAACAAGAATTTGTGATTCATTATAAAGAAGGCTATATATTTTACTAGATATAAATGCGTCAAAAAACCAAATAAAAATGGTTAATAGTACGACTGTTTTTAATCCTCCAAAAATAAAGCCAGCAACTTTATCCAAAAGAACAAAAGAATTGGATCCACGGAATAAAAACAATAATAGACTGGTAATAAATCTAGAAATCATAATAGATAGAAAGAAAATGATAATCCCAGAGATCAAAAGAATCCATCCGGTGCCTATTGGTAAAAAAGATGATAATAGTATGGTTAAATCTATATAAAAACTTAAAGCAAAAAAGATGCCTACTGCAATATCAATAAATTCAAATACGGCATCAAATAATCCTTTTCTAATACCAAGAACAGCATTAAAGACAACTAAAAGAGAAAAAAGGATATCAATGATCATATTAAGATAATAATTCTTTTAAAATATTTTGTGCAACTCCCCCATCAATTTTACCTGAACCCTGTTTCATTACTTCTGGCATTACTTTTCCAAAGTCTGCCATGCTAGAAGCTCCGGTTTTATCAATAACAGATAATACAATGGCTTTAATCTCATCTTCTGTCATCATAGATGGCAAATATCCTTCTACCACACTAAGCTCTGCAGTTTCTTGATCTACAAGATCGCTCCGATTGCCTTGTTTGTATAGCTTAATTGATTCTTTATGTTGTTTAGCTGCAGTCTGCAAAACTTTCATGACTTCACTATCTTCTAAAGGTTTTCCTGTTGCAATTGACTTGTTCTTACATTTAGAGATCAAAAGACGTAGTATTCCAGATTTTGTTTTATCTTGGTTTTTTAATGCCTCTTTTAAATCATTTTCTATCTTTTGTAACATAAGATTACTCTCCCTCATTAATATTTTTCATGGCTAATAGTACTTGATCTTGACTAGACTCAAAACCAATGAATCTTCTTCCTCTCTTTTTTGCAACGGATCCTACATTTCCAGATCCCATAAATGGATCTAAAACCCAATGTAACTTGAAACTGCTTGCTTTTAAAATCCTATGGATAATCTCATCATAGTCTAAATGAAACCATAGATTTTCTTTAGTATCTTG
>JBJKZN010000029.1:0-60237 GCA_045560315.1 Fidelibacterota bacterium
GCTCTCCTTGTAATGCTAAAAAAGGAAATAGGACACCAAAAGAAGCGCAAATGAAATTGATGAAAGAACCAAAAAAACCTAATAGATTCATGTACTTTAATCAGTTTGTAAAAGATAGGAACGCAGGCTGGAAAGATTATTTATTTATCAACAGAAATTAAAATGAAGAAAAAAAGAATATTAAGCGGAGTACAACCATCAGGTTTATTACATATCGGAAATTATTTTGGTATGATTAGAAGAATGATTGATTTTCAAGATTCTTCAGATTTGTTTTGTTTTATTGCAAACTACCATTCTTTGACATCTATTAGTAATAAAGAAGAGTTAGAGAAAAATACCTTTAATGCATTTTCTGATTTATTGGCATTAGGTCTTGATTCAAAAAAATCTACGATATGGATCCAATCTCATGTTCCAACAGTTACAGAATTAACATGGATACTATCTAATTTTACAAGTGTAGGTTTAATGCAGAGATCAACATCATACAAGGATAAGGTTGCAAATGGCCTCAGTCCAAATATGGGCTTATTTTCTTATCCAGTATTAATGGCATCAGATATTTTAGCATTTCAATCGGATATTGTTCCTGTTGGAAAAGATCAGAAGCAGCATTTAGAAATGACAAGAGATATTGCTATTAAGTTCAATAATACACATGGTGAAGTTTTTACTATTCCGGAAATTGATATTGATGAGAATAATGAAATTATTTTTGGAATTGATAGTAAGAAAATGAGCAAATCATATAATAATACTATCCCAATCTTTGGTAACGAAGATTATATTAAGAATCAAATAATGAATATTGTTACTGACTCTGCTGGATTGAATGAACCTAAAGATATAGATACCCCTCTTTTCAAAATATATTCATTATTTCTAGATGAAGATGGAAAGAATGAATTAAAAGATAGATATCTTACTCCAGGTTTGAAGTATATGAGTGTAAAAAATGAATTATATGATCATATCATGGATTATTTCTCTAAACAAAGAACTCTTAAGCAGCATTATCTAGATAACCCGGATGATATTTTTGATTTAATGGATTTAGGAAGCAAAAAAGCTGAAATAATTGCATCTGAAACTCTATCCAATGTGAAAAAGTCTATTGGAATGGTTTAGCTGGTGTTTAATGTAAAGTTAGAGAACTTTGAAGGACCATTAGACCTACTTCTATATTTTATCAAAAGAGATAAAATAGATATCTATGATATTCCAATCTCTAAAATTACATCTGAATATATCGATGTAATTAACGCGGCTAAAAAATTAGATGTTTCTGTAGCTGGAGAGTTTCTTTTTATGGCATCTCTGCTATTACGGTTAAAAACAAGAATGCTATTACCTAGAAAGAAAGATGAAGAAGGCTTGGATATCGATGATCCAAGGATTAGCTTGGTGGATCAATTATTGCAGTATAAAAATTTTAAAAATATCGCATATCAATTAAAAGATATGCATAATGAGAATAAAGATTTGTTTTATCGTCCCAATGATAAGATTTCTTTTCAAAATACATCAAAACCTGCAGATTTCTTAAACGAGGTAAGTTTATTTGATATATCAAAGATTTTCCAATATGCTATTGATAACGCTCCAGAAAATAGCGCAATTACTATACAAAGAGATACTATATCGCTAGAAGAGCAAAAACAGTTTATTATTTCTAATTTCAAAGAGAAATCTATTATTTCATTGACTACATTAATCAATAAGTTGGAAAGTAAATTAGAAATTATTATTACATTCTTGGCCGTATTAGATATGATTAAGGAGTCTGAATTAATTTGTAAGCAAAAAAATATTTTTGATGATATTGAAATAAAATTAAATATTGTTACCGCATGAAAGAACAACAACTAATTATAGAATCTTTATTGTTTGTTGCATCTGAACCTCTTTTACAATCAGATATAGACAGAGTTTTTGATAGCAATGATATCCCATCATTAGATGAGATTGTTAAAGATATTAATCTAAAATATGCTAATCATGCTTTTGAAATCAAAGGAGTTGGTAAAGGCTATATGCTTGTTAGTAAAAGAGAATTTGAACCATTTATATCAAAGTATGTGCCAAGTAAGAAACTTATGTTATCTAATGCAAGTTTAGAAGTTTTGGCAATCATTGCATATAAACAACCGATATCAAGAATAGATATTGAATCAATAAGAGGAGTAGATTGCAAGGGAGTGTTAAAAAATCTATTAACTAAAAAATTAATTAAGATCGGAGGAAGAGATGATTCATTAGGTAGAGCACTACTTTATCATACTACTGACGATTATTTAAAACATTTTGGATTAACAAGTTTATCTGAAATGCCGACAAGCAATGAAATTGCTGATATTATAGATTCTGAAGATAGTGGAATCATCAATGAAGTTATTTAAATTTATTTCATCATCTGGAATTATCTCTCGAAGAAAAGCGCAAGAATCAATTCAACTAGCAATGGTTACGGTTAATAATGTAGTAGTAATGGACCCCTTTGTTGATATTGACCCTATAAAAGATATTGTCAGATTTGATGATCAGAAGATTGTTTTAAGTTCAACTACTACTACACTTGCCTTATATAAACCTAAAGGATTTATTTCTTCTAGGAGCGATGAAATGGGTAGAAAGACAATCTTTGATCTTATTCCTAGAAAACCTTTCTTAAATCATGTAGGAAGACTAGACAAAGACACAACGGGTTTAATTTTATTAACGAATGATGGAGATTTGTCCCAATTTCTTACTCACCCTAAGAATAAAATACCAAAGGAGTATATAGCAGAGACTAATGATATCATTGATAAAAAAACTATTCAGAAAATTGAAAGAGGAATCTTTATAGGTTCAGGAGAAAAAGGGAAAGCAAAAATTGTATCACAAGAAAAGATTAAAAAGACAATACATGTTAAGATGATTTTAAGACAAGGAAAAAAGAATGAAATAAGAAGAATATTTAAATTTTCAGGTTTAAAACTGATTTCATTAAAAAGAATAAAATTTGGCAATATCACATTGGATCAATTGAAAGAAGGTCAATGGAGAGAACTAACAAAAAAAGAAAAGAAATATTTGAAGGAAATAACAAGAAAAGCATAAGATTTTAAACATCTTGGCATTTATTGAAAGAAAAACTAACTTTCTGAGCATTTTTATGGTAATAACAATTGATGGACCTGCTGGCGTTGGTAAAACTACTACCGCAAAGAGACTAGCAAATAAGCTAGGGTATCAGTATTTGGATACTGGGGCTATGTATAGAGCTGTGACTTATTTTTTTAGACAGAATTCTATTGATATCAATGCCAAAGACCAGGTTAAAAAAATGCTAGATATTTTAAAGTTGGAATTAGACTTCACCTCTAATGATAGCATTATAGTTTTATTAGATGGTGAAGACATCAGCTCATCGATTCGTAGTGAAGAAGTTACAAATGCAGTAAGTAGAGTTAGTGCATTAGAAGCTGTGAGAGAAAAAATAGTAGAAATGCAAAAAAATACCGTGAAAAATGGTAACTTTGTTGTTGAAGGAAGAGATATCGGAACGGTAGTTTTTCCAGATGCAAAATATAAGTTTTTTCTTGTAGCTGACTATGATACTAGAGCAGAGAGAAGATTAAAAGACTTTAAGAGAGTAAATGAGGAGTTAAACGTTAACAAAATAAAACAAGATTTGACAGATAGAGACCAGTATGACAGTAGTCGTAAACTTTCTCCATTGAAACAGGCAAAGGATGCAATTGTCGTTGATACATCAAACTGTACTATTGATGATCAAGTTAATCAAATCTATAAACACATTGAAAGAAACTAAATAATATGAACGATCAACCTAAACAAGATGTAAACAAAGAAGTAGAAGAAGTAGTAGTAGAGCAAGAAGCTATTGAGACAGTGTCAGAAGAAAAAACTGCAGAAGAGAAAGTGTCTTCTAAAAAGACAATTAAAGATTATTTAAGTAAAGATTTATTTTCAGATATCAAGATGATTTCTGGCAAAGAAGATGAAGTAAAAACAGATAGCGTATCTGATGATCATTTAGAAGAATATGAAGGAACCTTTAACGACATATCAGAGAATCAAATCATATCAGCAAAAGTCATTGGTATCAGTGATAGCGATATTATGGTAGATATAGGTTTTAAATCAGAAGGGCTAATTAATAGGTCAGAATTTAATAATAAAGATTTACCTGAAATTGGATCTAACATTGATATATTTCTTGAAAAATTCGAAGATACTGATGGCAATATCACTCTATCAAAATATAAAGCAGATTTTATCAAGAGATGGGATGAGTTAAAAGAGTTTTGCGAAAATGCTGAGCCTGTAAAAGGAAAAATTATTAAACGTGTTAAAGGAGGTCTTGTTGTAGACCTAGGAGTTATACAAGCATTCTTACCAGGATCACAAGCAGATGTTCAACCTATTAAAAACTTTGATGATTTGATTAATAAAGAGTTTGATTTTCAGATTGTAAAAGTTGATGAATTAAGGAAAAATCTTGTTGTGTCTCGAAAAGCAATATTAGAAGAATCTTTAAATGAAAAAAGACAGGAATTAATGACAAAAATTGAAGTAGGTGCACAACTTCAAGGACTGGTAAAAAATATTACTGACTTTGGAGCCTTTGTTGATTTAGGCGGAGTAGATGGATTAATCCATATTACTGATTTTTCATGGGGCAGAATTAATCATCCATCTGAGATTGTATCTATAGGAGATGAGATTACAGTTCAAATCATTGATTATAATGAACAGACCTCAAGAATATCATTAGGATTAAAACAATTAGTAGAGAATCCTTGGAAAGTGATACCAGATAAGTATAGTGTCGGGGATTCAGTGAAAGGTAAAATTGTTAGTATTATGAATTATGGTATTTTTATTGAAATAGAAAAAGGGATTGAAGGATTAATTCATATTTCTGAAATATCATGGACAAAAAATATCCAAAATCTGCAAGATCAATACAAGATAGGTGATTCATTAGATTCAAAAATCTTATTTATTGATGCTAATGAGCAGAAAATTAGTCTAGGGATTAAACAACTAACTCCAGATCCATGGGATGACATATCTTCACAAGTAAGTGTTGGAGATAAGAAAAAAGGAGCAATTAATAAGATTACAAAATTTGGAGCATATGTAGACTTAGGAAAGGATATTGAAGGATTTCTAAGAAATACAGAGTTTGATTGGAAAAAAACTCCTTTACACCCAAAAGAGTTTATTAATGAAGGTGATGCAATTGAATTTATTATTATAGATATATCAGATAAAGATCGAAAAATACTACTAAGTGTTAAAGATTTGACAGAAAGCCCATGGCCTGCTATAACAGAAAAATACTCTTCAGGCGATAAGCTTAAAGGTGCTATTTCAGATATTAATGATTCTGGTATTCTAATTGATATGGATGATAATGTAATTGGTCTTGTTCCTTCAGATAAAATTTCAAGAGAATTAAAAAAAGATTATTTAAATTCTATTGAACCGGGTGACACTATCGATTTATTAGTTGTTGAGGTTAAAGAACAAGATAAGAATGTCATCTTAATGCTTGATCAACCTAATGTTGAATAATACTAACCAGATTAAAAGACTTTTATATTCTTTTGTTATTGCATTTATCTTTTGGTTCTTCATTAAGAGTGAAGATACTTACTCAGTTACAACAAAGATTCCTTTAGTTGCACGCAACTTGCAAGAACAGAAGACTTATAAAGAAGAAGTTCCTGAAAGTATCATTGTAACTCTAAAGGGTTCAGGTAGAGCATTTATTTGGTTGCGATTTTTTGATAGTTTCTATGAAGATTATAAAGCTGTTTTAGATTTAAGTCGAATTGCAGATGAATATAATTTTGAACTAGACCAATATTATAAGAATAATCCTGAAAAAATAGTTTTACCGCCTTCTTTAGATTTAGAGTTTGTAGAGGTTATCTCTCCTAGAAGTATAAAGATTAATTTAGATCAATACTTAGTCAAGAAAGTACCAATTCGATCTCAAGTAGTTGCTTTAACAGAGTCAGGATATGTACAAGTTGGGAATCAAGTTTTTATCCCAGATTCTATTAGTATTGGAGGACCACAAGAAGTTGTAGATAGTATTGCATTTGTTAATACTGAAAAAGATACTATGGAAGGTTTAGTATCATCAATAGAAGGAGAACTATCTATTATAAATCCAAACAAGCTTGTTAATTTTGATCCAAAGAAGGTTCAAGGCTATATTGATATTCAACCAATTAGTGAAACAATTGTAACAGGCATTCCAGTTAAACTAATTAATAAACCTAATGATATAAATGTATTTGTTAATCCTGCTACAGTTTCGCTAACTATTGTTGGAGGTTTAAATGAAATTGCTGGAACTACATCTAATGATATAGAGGTTGTGATTAATTTTGAGAAATCTTGGAAAGTTGATAAACAGTTTTATTCGCCAGTAATAAAGATTCCTGATACTATTATGGAATGGAAAGATCTCTCTCCAAATAATTTAGAAATTTTAGTTATAAAAGAAATCAATTGATCATTTTAGGAATAGAGACATCGTGCGATGAAACTGGCGTCGCTATATGCGACAATTCAAAAATAATTTCAAGCTATACGAAAACACAATCTATTCATACAAAATTTGGCGGTGTAGTTCCAGAGATTGCATCAAGAGAGCATGAAAAATTTCTACCTGAAATTACTGAAAAAGTTCTTAGAGATGCTAAATTAGACTATTCACATTTAGAAGCAATTGCAGTAACAAGTGGTCCAGGATTAATGGGGTCATTGCTGTCAGGTATTTCTTTTGCAAAGGGAATATCTCAGGGTTTAGGAATACCTATTGTCCCTATTAACCATTTAGAGGCACATTTAAATTCAGCATTTATAGAGTTTGAAACATTAGACCCTCCTTTTATCAATTTGCTTGTTTCTGGTGGTCATACTCAGATATGGCTTGTTAAAGATTTATTCGACTATACTTTATTAGGAGAAACTTTAGATGATGCATGTGGAGAAGCTTTTGATAAGGGAGCTAAAACATTAGGACTAAATTATCCAGGTGGACCAGAAATAGAAAAATTAGCAATAGGTGGAAATAAAGAATTAATAGATTTTCCACGTCCTATTCTTAACGATGGAACTTATAATTTTAGTTTTAGCGGACTTAAGACATCTCTGATTAATTGTATTAATAATAGTGAATATGATTTAAAAGATGTTGCTGCAAGTTATCAAGAAGCAATTGTTGATTGTTTGGTCGGTAAATTGGAAAAATCTATGGATGATTTAAATATTGATACAGGTATAGTCTGTGGCGGTGTTGCTGCTAATCAAAGATTGAGAGAAAAATTAGGTGGCATAAACAAAAAAATTATTTTTCCATCATTGAAATATTGTACAGACAATGCAGACATGATTGCATTTTTAGCAGAGAAAAAGATAAATAACAATTCAGCTAAAATTGGTATCAATTTCTCTGCTTATTCAAGAGGAATGGTTCTCTAGTTATGAGTATTAACAAGTATAATTGGTTTTGGATATCAGTTTTTATAGCCATAGGCTCAGCAATTTATATCAACATGGTTAACTCTTCTGTAGAAATAGAGGAGATTATAGATAATAATTCTACCGATATAATTCAATCAGAGATGCCAGATAATCAAGTAGATATAGCAATCAAGAATGTCATCGTATATCCAAATCGTTTTGATAAGAATTCTATCTATATTGATATTGAGATCAATAACCAGAATGGAAAGGGATTAACACAGATTACATTATCCAATGGTGCAAAATTAATTGCATCCGATCAAATAGAATTATATAATAATAAGCATACTTATTTTCAATCATTTCTTGTTAGAGATGATATCGATTTTGACAGTGTTTTTAATGTAAAGATTTCTAGTTTAAAATTAGAAGAAAATATATCTAACAACAGGCATTCTTTTACTACTAACTTGAAATCCGAGAAACTCAATATTGCTCTTATCAGTGGAGCTCTTAACTATAATTCTAAAGCTATCATTAGTGAAATAGACAATGATTTTGATCATTTTTTCCCTGAAATTGGTACCCATCAACATGATTTTGAGGATTTCTGGTTTAAAAGATATGATATAGTGATATTTGATAATTTTCCTGCAATTCCCATATCAGATCGATGGTTTAATCTTTTTATCAAAAAGATTTATTCAGAAAATACTTCTTTAATAGCATTTAAAGGCAATAACCAAAACCTAGAATCATTTATAAAAATAGCTCCTTTATTTGGATTAGACTTTTCGAGCGAAAATGAATTGCAAAGTATATCAAAGAAAACACTTTTTTCTAAAAACCATTTTAAATCGATATTAATAAATGATGAATCTTTTTATCGATATATATTGAGTGGAGATAATACATATTTCCAAGAAGCAATAAGTTGGGTTTCTAAAGACAAAGATCTAATCTATAAATTTTTTCTAGGTAATGATAATTATTATATAAATGAGCCAGTATTTATATATGGTTTTGCAAATCGTATTGATAAAGAGAAAAGAGAATTCATTGCTCATATTTATAAAGATGGTATATACATAGAAGAGCAGAAGCTTTATATAAATCCTATATCAGATTATTATTTTAATCATATAAAAATTGCAGAATCGGGATTATATGATATTAAAATTATAGATAAAGAAAATATCACTATAGAAACGATTAATGTTAATATCTTAGAAGAATTAATTAAATTATAATATGATTGATATAAAACACATAAGAGAAAATCAATCTTCAATTGAAGAAAGCTTAAAAAATAAAGATAAATCTATCAGTCTAGATAGCATTGTGAAAGCTGATCTTAATTTAAGGGAATTAACAAAAAGACTAAATGATTTACAATCAGAGCAAAATAAGCAGTCAAAAGAAATTGGTATTTTAAAATCTCAAGGAAAATCAGATGAATCTGTATTTGCAAAATTAAAAGAATTATCAAAAACAATTAAAGATCTTGAAGGTGAGCATAGAGATAAATCTACTATTTTTAATAATATGTTATTGGAAATTCCAAATGTTCCGCATAGCTCAGTTCCTATCGGAGAATCAGAGAAAGAAAATGTGGTAACTAAAGATTGTCCTTCAAAAAAGAAGATTGATTTTAAGCCAAAAAATCATGTTGATATTGCGCAAGATCTTGATTTAATTGATTTTGAAAGAGGAGCAAAAATATCTGGTGCAGGATTTCCTCTTTATAAGGGAAATGGAGCATTGCTCGAGAGAGCATTAATCAATTTTATGATTGATTTTCATTTAAAAAACTATAATTATACAGAATTTTTTACTCCATTTTTAGTAAGACCAGATTCTGCTACTACAACAGGTCAATTACCTAAGTTTCATGAAGATATGTATCACATTGAAAAAGATGAGTTATACTTGATACCCACCGCAGAAGTGTCGCTGACTAATATTCATCAAGACGAGATTTTAGAATTATCTGATTTACCAAAGTATTATTTAGCTTATTCTGCCTGCTTTAGGCGAGAAGCTGGCTCCTATGGTAAAGATACCAGAGGCCTTTTAAGAATACATCAATTTAATAAAGTTGAATTAGTGAAATTTGTACATCCAGATTCTTCATATAATGAATTAGAATCTCTTACTGAGCAGGCTACAAAGATATTAGATCTACTAGAACTAGATTATAGAATTATAGAATTATGTAGTGGAGACCTAAGTTTTGCTGCAGCAAAGTGTTATGATTTAGAGGTATGGGCACCAGGTGAAGAAAAATGGTTAGAAGTATCTTCATGTAGCAACTTTGGAGATTTTCAATCAAGGAGAGGTAATATTAGATTTAGAAATAAAGATGGGCAAGTAGATTATTTACATACATTAAATGGATCAGGTCTTGCAACTCCAAGAATTTTTGCTGCTCTTTTAGAGACCCATCAAAATAAAGATGGTTCTGTAAACATTCCTGTAGCTCTGCAACCTTATATGGGTATAGCGGAGATTAAATAATTGAAGAAGATTTGGGTTTATCTAAACCTCCTTATATGGACCTTTTTTTATGGTCTGCTGTCAATGTTTTCAATATTACTTTCAAAAAAGAAAAGCAATTTCAAATACTATGGCATTCAATGGGGTAAGACATTAGCAATGCTATTTGGTGTTCAACTTAGAGTTCTTGGCAAAGAAAATTTGAACAGCAAAGAACAATATGTCTTTGCACCTAATCACTCTTCGTTAATTGATATTCCACTTTTATTAGTAGCAGTAAATCAATACTTAGTTTTTGTTGCGAAGAAAGAACTAGATAGAATTCCGATATTTAATACTATTATTAAAAAAGCAGGATTTGTCTTAGTTGATCGTAGGAATAATAAAGAAGCTGTTCAGTCATTAGAAGATTTAAGGTTAGATATGAAAAAATATCCTCGTTCAGTTGCTATCTTTCCAGAGGGAACACGATCAAAAGATGGAAATCTACAAGATTTCAAGAAAGGAGCTGCAGTCTTTGGAATTGATACGGGGATGCCGATTATTCCTGTTGCTATTACCGGCTCATATAGTTGGTGGAATAGATCGTTATTTTCAAATAATCCAAATATTATAACCATTATTTTTGGTAGCCCTATTAATACAAAAAATAGTTCCTACGAAGATCGTAATAAGATTACAATGGGTATTAAAGATCAAATTATTAAATTAAGAAATGGACAATAGTAAATATCAACTAGACAATGTTATAAACGCTATCAATGATCACAAGAAAGATAGTAAAAAAATTGTATTTACAAATGGCTGTTTTGATATTCTACATGTAGGGCACATTAGATATTTATTAGAAGCAAAGTCTTTAGGGGATATACTAGTGATTGGTATTAATTCAGATAAATCAGTAAAAGAATTAAAAGGACCATCAAGACCAATTAATCCCTTATCTGATAGAGCTTTAATGCTCTCAGAATTAAGGTATGTAGATTATGTTGTTAGTTTTGAGGAACAAACTCCATTGGAATTGATTAAAATAATTATGCCAGATATTTTAGTTAAAGGTGGAGATTATACAGTAGAGACCGTTGTAGGTTCAAGCGAAGTCATTCATTCTGGCGGACAAGTAAAGCTATTACAGTTCCACAATGGATATAGCTCTACTAACTATATCGATAAAATAAAAAAACAGTAACTTGATTCTAACTTACTTTACAAATAATTTCCCATCCCTATGAGATTAATTAAATCATATATATTTTTAACATTATTGCTTGGGTTTGTTTCAGCGCAAGAGACGGTTAGCCCAAAACCAAAAAAACCATTTATGAATACTAGCGATGCTGCATTTCTAGGAAATGGCAATCGAATTTCATCTATTCTTGATGAAGCAAAACAATTTTTATCAGATGCTGTAATTGCTGATGTGAATGAAGATACAGTAGAGGTGGTATATAATATTAAAAGAATCTTTGATCTCCTTTCAGATGTTGAACAGTTAGGGGTCAGGGAAGAATTAGATAAAATAGAATTTGAAAAGTTTCAATCAGATTTTATTCAAATTTATACTACAAGACTAAATACAATAGGTAGTTCCACTCAATTTTTAACTGCAGACTTGATTCGTAGAGATATTGCATCTATAACAGATGAGAATGAATCGGTAGAAATGGGAACAACAAAATTTACTATCATCGATGATCGTGAAGGTCATATTCCTCTTGTAATTAATTCTCAGGTTGAAAGTTATATTCGATATTTTCAAGGTAAAGGTCGTAAGGGATTCAATATTTGGTTAAAAAGATATGTACAATATAGAGATTTAATGATGCCTATCTTAGAAGAGAAGGATCTTCCTGAAGAGTTGATTGTTGTTTCTATGATTGAGTCTGGTCTTGATCCTAAGGCAGTATCTAGAGCTAAAGCTGTAGGTTTGTGGCAATTTATGTATTCAACAGGTAAGCAGTATGGCTTAGAAAGAAATTGGTATATTGATGAGCGTCAAGATCCTATAAAATCTACAGAAGCTGCAGCAAAATATTTTAAGGATTTATATAAAGAGTTTGATAATTGGTATTTAGTTTTAGCTGCATATAATACAGGGCCAGGAAGAGTAAATCGCGCATTAAAGCTTCATGAAACATCTGATTATTGGCAATTATATTCATTACCAAAAGATACAAAAAACTATATACCATATTTTTTGTCATCTGCAATTATACTAAGAGATCCCGAAAAATATGGATTCAAGATTCCAAAATCTAATCCACTAAGATATGATGAAGTTACTATTGAAAAAAGTGCAGACTTAACCGTTCTTGCAAAAGCTGCTGGTACAAAACGTAGCACAATTCAACGTCTTAATCCTGAACTAAGACAACCAGCAACACCGTCAAATGGACCATATAAGCTGAATATACCATATGGCAAGAAAGATAGTTTTTATAAGAAGTTTAATGCCTTGCCAGATGAGCAGAAATTTGCTGTTCAAAAAGTAGAGCATCGTGTAAGAAAAGGAGAAAATCTAATATCTATTGCTTCGAAATATCGTGTATCTGTTGCAGACTTACAGACTATTAATAATATTACTAATATTAATAGGTTATCTATTGGTCAGCGATTAAAAATTCCAGTAAAAGGCGGAGTCTATTCAAACTATCCAGAGAAGATTATATATAAGGTTAAAAGTGGAGATACGCTAGGTCATATTGCAGAAAAGTATAATACTAGAGCTGCTGAGATTAGAAAATGGAATAATATGGGCAATTCTTCTAATATATATCCAAATCAAAAATTATCATTATTTGTAAAGAACAAACCAGATAAGGATACTCCAATTAAAAATGTTTATATTGTCAAATCTGGTGATACCTTAAGTGGTATAGCTGATAAATATAATATAAAGTTAAGCAAGATTAGAGAATGGAATAATATGACAAAAAATTCTTACAGAATCTATCCTGGTCAAAAGTTAACTTTGTTTGTAGAGTAAAATTTTAATGGAGAAAAGAATATTATGATTAAACAAGATATTATAGATAGTGTTTCAGAGAAAACAGGGCTGACAAAATTAGAAGTAGAAGCTGTTATTAACACATCTTTTAAAGAAATTATTATGACATTAAGTAAGAATGAGAGAATTGAATTAAGAGGGTTTGGAACATTTGCAGTAAAACATAGATTGCCAAAAAAAGCACGCAATCCAAAAACAGGAGATCCTGTTTATTTGCCAGAAAGGTATGTCCCTGTATTTAAGCCTTCCAAATTGATGAAGACGACTGTAAATGATAAATTAATTGATTATTAAATAGGAGCACAATTCATGCCTTGTGGTAAAAAAAGAAAAAAAAGAAAAATGAATACACATAAGCGTAAAAAACGCTTACGTGCAGACAGACATAAGAAAAAAAATAAATAAGTTAAAATGAAACCAAAAAGTTTTGCTATTTGGGCAAATCCTGAAAAAAAAGAAGTTTCAGGTCTAGTCCATGAAGTTATACTATGGGCAGAAAATAATGATATGACATTATTTTTGCCTAATAGTTTAAAGCAATTAGAAAGTGCTTCCAATTATTCTAATTTCTATGATCCAGTAAATCCACCTTCCGTTGATTTCCTATTGTGCTTAGGTGGCGATGGTACTTTAATATCTGGTGTAAGAATCTTTAGCCAACCTACTATTCCTGTTTTAGGAGTTCATATTGGTGGATTAGGATTTCTTGCACAAATTATTCCAAAAGATTTAGTTGAAAAGCTCAATATGATTAAAGATGGGAAATTTTCAGCACAAGAAAGATTAGTTTTAAATGCTAATATTTCTAACAACAATAATTCTTTTTTTGCAATAAATGATTTTGTTGTACAAAATGAAACTGCATACAGAGTTACTTCTCTATCTTTATATATCGATGGAAAACATGTAAGTGACTATAAGTCAGATGGAGTTATTATTAGTACGCCAACAGGATCTACTGCATATTCTTTGTCTTCAGGTGGTCCAATTGTACAGCCAGATGTATTTTCTATTGTAGTGACTCCAATTTCTCCACATTCCTTGACTTCACGACCTCTAGTTTTGCCACCAGATGTTAATATAGAGTTTAGATTTAATGGAGATTCTGAAAAAAAATTGAGACTAATTTCTGATGGTCAGAATATTGAAAATTTTAATAATGATTCAACAGTTCAAATATCTCAAGCAAAACATCATTTAAAATTTATTACTTTTCCAGATTATGATTACTATGATACATTAAAGAAAAAGATGGTCTGGGGAAAAAGAGGTTCTTAGAAATAAATAAAAAATTAATAAAGGAGAGATATGTCTAAATCAATTTCACTAAAAACGATAGATAGGTTTCAAAAAAAATATCAATCAGATAGTCATGTAAAAGTAGTAAGAAATGCAATGATTCGTACCGATTTAAGCGATTTAATAATGAATTGGGATCATTATAGAAGTATAAATCATTCTTTTTCTAATGTCGTAGAAGGAGAAATGCCAGTTACTAATCAAAAATCTAGTGGAAGATGCTGGGGTTTTGCTGGTTTAAACTTATTTAGATTCTATATTGGTAGAAAACATAATTTGAAAAATTTTGAGTTTTCTCAAAGCTATTTTATGTTTTGGGATAAATTAGAAAAAGCGAATTATTTTTTAGAATGCATTATAGATTCTGCGTCTGAAGATTGGAATAGTCGAATAGTTATGCATCTTCTTTCAAATCCTATTGAAGATGGCGGACAGTGGGATATGTGGGTTAGCTTAATTGATAAGTATGGTGTCATTCCACAGTCAGAAATGTCTGAATCATTTTCATCAAGTCAGTCATCTGCAATGAATCGAATGATTGCTCGAAAACTTCGTGAAAATGCTAAAGATTTACGTCAAAATATAAGTAAAGGCATTTCAGGTGATGATTTAGAGTCTATTAAAACAGATATGTTAGAAGAGATTTATAAGATGCTTGCAATGCATATTGGAACACCTCCAACTTCATTTAATTGGCAAACTCATGATAAAAAGAAAAAGTTTATTAGTTTTGAAAATTTAACTCCTAAATCTTTCTTCGATGATCATGTTGGATTAAATCTTGATGAATATGTGTGTCTTATCAATTGTCCTATGGAAGATAAAGAATATAGAAAAGTTTATACTGTTGAAGCACTTGGAAATGTTATAGAAGGAAACGCAGTAAGATATCTTAATGTCACAAGCGAAGAAATGAAAGCTGCATCAACTAGCTCTATTAAAGATAATCATCCAGTATGGTTTGGTTGTGATGTTGGAAAGCACTTTGATAGAAAAATAGGAGTCATGGATATAGATTTATTTGACTTTAATTCTTTTTATCAGTCAAAATTTTCTATGGATAAAGCTGATCGTTTACAGTATGGAGAAAGTCAAATGACTCATGCAATGCTTTTTACTGGAGTAGATCTAGATGCCGATGATAAACCTATCAAATGGCGAGTAGAAAATAGCTGGGGCGATAAGGTTGGAAAAAAAGGTTATCATATTATGTCAGATGAATGGTTTGACGAATACAACTATGAAGTTGTTGTACATAAAGATTACCTACCTGAAGATTTATATAATCTTTATAAAAATGAAAAAGCTATTCCTCTAAAGCCTTGGGACCCAATGGGTTCTTTAGCAAAATAGTTTTCAATGGATACACTTAGTCATGCATTTTGGGGTGGAGGGCTATTTGGCTATAGAGGTCAAAAATGTTTGGCAGTCTTTTTTGGAGTAATGCCAGATCTAGTTTCTTTTGGAGCCTTATTCGTCATTAAATTTTTTAATGGAACACTAAGTTATAGTGGAATACCATCACTGGAAAGTCTTTCTCAGCTAGCACCATACCCTGATTGGTTATTTTTTATGGACAATCTTTCGCATAGCTTTATCGTAGCTTTTAGCTGCATTGCTATTGTTTATTTTATTAATAAAGATTTTGTATGGCCAATGCTAGCCTGGCCTTTCCATATACTGTTAGATTTTCCATTTCATACTAAAGATTTTTTTCCAGTGAAATTATTTTGGCCTATTTCTGATTATTCGATTAGTGGAATTTCTTGGTCAAGCCCTGAGGTATGGTTTCCAAATTTAGCAGGTATTATTTTACTTTTTTGGTATAGAAAAAAAGATAAATAGTTATTTATCGACCAAAAATCTTACTAAAAATATTTTTAATAATATATCCCGCCATTTTAGGATTCTCTTTTAATCTTCTAACAGAATAATCATACCAATTCTCTCCATAAGGGACATATACACGCACCGTATTTCCTTCTTTTATTAATTGTTGGAGCTTTTTCTCCATTGGTACACCATGTAGGATTTGAAATTCATATTGGTTAGCATCAATTTTATTTTCTTTAATCCATAAATATAATTTATCAATTAAGTATTCATCATGACTAGCAATTCCAACGTAAGCACCTTTTCTAAGTGCTTTTTTAACTAGGTCAATATAGTTTTCTCTTATTTTATTATAGTCTCTGTAGGCTATATTTTCATCTTCTATATATATTCCTTTACAAATTCGAACATTAAATTCTTGATTTGCTAATGAATTTAAATCTTGCATTGATCTATGCATATATGCTTGTAATACAATTCCAACATTAGAATAAGCTTCAAGTGCTTTTTTATATAGATTAATTGTCTCTGATGTGTATGGTGAATTTTCCATATCAAGGCGTAAAAAATTATCATATTTTTTTGCTGCATTTACCAATATCATCAGATTATTTTTAACAAAATCATAACCTAAGTCTTGACCAATATGACTTAATTTAATTGATAGATTTGCATCTAGATTTTGCAAATCAATTTTTGAATATAGTTTTGCATAGCGTTCAGTAATCTGATTTGCCTCTTCCTTTGTTGTAACATGCTCTCCGAGAATATCAATTGCAACTTTATATCCCTTTTTATTTAATTTTTTTACATTTTCCAGCATTTCATCATCAGTAATACCTGCGATATAAGGAGATGCGACTAGGCGCACAAAAATCTTGGGCAAAAAAGGAATGATTTGAATTATAAAATAATTTATTAATTTCATACCGGATAAATTTAAGAAATAAACAAACTAATGAAAGCAGTATAAAATGAAGGCAGTACTAATTATAGGAGGCGCAGTTTCTGGGTCAACTGCTGCACAGAAATTAACAGCAGAAGGGGTTCGTTGTGTTATCATTGATCAAAACCATATGCCTTATGGAAAGATAGAGGATGGGCTTCCAAGATGGCATGATAAGCAACGCACAAAAGAATATTCAAAGATTGATGATGTAATGTGTCATGAATTAGTAGATTTTGTTCCCTTAACCAGATTAGGAAAAGATATTAGCTTTGAAGATATATATAACATAGACTGGAGCTGTATTTATTTTGCAAATGGGGCTTGGAAAGATAGACCTTTTCCTATTAGTGAGATTGAAAGATTTTCGAATTTCTATTATCAAAATCCATTTGTTTATTGGTTTAATCATTATCATGAAAATAGCTATAGTGGTCCTTCTGTAGAAATTAAAGAAAATGCTTTGGTAATAGGTGGAGGTCTTGCATCTATTGATGTTTGTAAAATCATACAATTAGAACTAGCAAGACAAAAAGTTGAATCAAAGATTGAAGATTTTGACATTGTTGCAATGGCACATAAAGGTATTCCAAAATATTTAGCATTACATGATATTGATTATAAAAAACTTAATATTGAAGGAGCTGCTACTCTTGTATATAGGAGAGATGTAGAAAATATGCCTTTGACAACTATTCCTGACAATTTAGATGCAGAGATGGTTGAAGATCGTAAATCAGCTCGTAGAAAAGTGCTAAAGAATATGCAAGAGAAGTTCTTATTTAATGTTTCAGAGTGTACTCAGCCTAGCGGATTGCATATTGTAGATGATAATTTAGAAGGATTAGAAGTTCTTAAGAGTAAGATTGTAGATGGAAAGCCAATAGCTATCGAAGGGTCAAATAGCATATTAAAAGGTAATTTAATTATAAGTTCTATTGGAAGTTTGCCAGAGCCAATTGATGGTGTCCCTATGGATGGATCGACCTATAATATTGTAGATAAAGAATCGGGAAAATTTGATGAGGTTGATAAGGTTCATGGTATGGGTAACGCAGTCACAGGCCAGGGAAATATCAAAGCTTCTAGGGTTAGTGCAAAAACAGTAAGTGATCTCACAATCGATTTGCTTAAAGATGTTAGTTCAGATACGATGGATACAATTAACTCAAAGGTTAAAGATTGGCAGAAAAAAGTATCATATGATGGAAATTATCTAGAGTGGAAAGCTAAAAAATAATCTTTTTTCTGTTTCTCTAAATATTTTCTAGAACTCAAGCATCTTTTTTATTACTTTCTCATGTCTATAATAGAGGTGAAACTAAGCACCTAAACTTATGTTGAAAATAAAAGTTAAAAAAGGCCATGACATTAATATTGCTGGAGTTGCATCTAGAGATCTTTTAGCAACTCAAAAAAATACTACAGTTTCATTATCTCCTGAAAATTTTAGATATATTAAGCCAAAGCTTTTAGTTAAAGAAAATGACTCTGTAAAATTAGGAGATCCAATATTCTTTGATAAACTTTCTCCTGAAGTCAAGTGGCCAGCTATTGCATCTGGTAAAATCTCAAAAATTGTTTATGGTGAAAGAAGATCAATAAAAGAGATTGTCTTTAGTATTGATAATAGCGTTGAAAGTAATAATGCTATTAAAAATCAAGAACCTTTATCTAGTAGAGATGACGTCATTAATTTTTTATTAGAAAAAAATATGTGGCCTTTTATTACACAAAGACCATTTAATAAGGTTGCAAATCCTTCTGATACTCCAAAATCTATCATTGTTAGTTTAGCGAATACTGCTCCATTATCAGTAGAATATGATTTCACACTATCATCAAATAAAGATCAAATTATTAGCGCGTTAACAAATTTGAAAAAAATGACAGAAGGAAAACTTTTTGTTGCTATCAATCCTGGAGAATTTGATTATTTATCTAATATAGACTTTATTGAATTAGTTGAGGTTCATGGACCTCATCCAGCTGGAAACATTGGCATCATACTTAATCATATCGATCCTATTAATAGTAATGATATAGTCTGGACAGTAAAAGGACATCATTTACCTATTTTAGGTAGATTATTCAGTCATGGAATTTTTGATCCATCAATTACTATTAATTTAGCTGGGCCTGCTGTTACTAATCCTGGCTATTTTCAATCACGAATTGGTGCTTCATTAGAAACTTACTGCAAAGAAAATTTATCTAATGAAAAAGTAAGAGTGATATCTGGAGATGTATTAACGGGTAAGCAATCTGGTATCAATGGTTATTTAGGATTTTACCATTCTTCTATTTCAGTAATTGAAGAGTCTTTTGATAGATCATTTATGGGTTGGTTGCATCCTGGTGGATCTTCTAAGTATAGTGTTTTCAATGCTTATATAGGAAGCAATAAGTCGCCATATAATTTTACAACATTACAGAATGGTAGTCATAGAGCTTTTGTTCCTATTGAAGCTTGGGAAAATGTATTTCCTATGGATATTTATATCAATGCATTACTACGTAGTATTGAAGCAAACGATTTTGACGAAATGGAACAGTTGGGTATTTATGAATGCGATGAAGAGGACGTAGCATTGTGTTCATTTGTATGTCCAAGTAAGACAGATGTAGGTGCAATAATTAGAAAAGGATTAGACATAGTCTATTTTGATCAATAATATGAACTTTCTAAAAAAAATATTAGCACAATCCGGTAAACTTTTTGAAAAAGGAAAGCCATTATCATTTGCATATCCTCTATGGGAAGCTACAGATACAATATTATTCTCAACAGATACTCAAAATAAATCAGGTCCACATATAAGAGATAATATGGATATTAAAAGAACCATGTTTTTTGTTGTAATTGCTCTTATACCATGCTATTTATTTGGTGCATACAATATTGGCTATTTGCATTCATCTGCGACAGGAGTTTCTAGTTCTATTTTAGCCGACTTTATTTTTGGTATGACATACGTCTTACCTATTTTAATCACCACTTTTATAGCAGGAGCAATCTGTGAAATTGGATTTGCAATTATTAGAAAGCATGAGATTAATGAAGGATTTCTTGTCTCATGCGCTCTTATTCCTTTAACTATGCCACCAGATATTCCGTTATGGCAATTATTTATAGGAACTTGTTTCGGAATTATTATTGGAAAAGAGATTTTCGGAGGTGTTGGTACTAACGTATTCAATCCCGCATTAACAGCACGTGCTTTTATATATTTTGCTTTTCCTACAAAAATATCAGGTGATAAAGTATGGGCATTAGGACCAGATGGGTATAGTGGTGCAACTGCATTGTCTATACCAGCAAATCCTGAAGAATATGATACAGCAACCAATCTATTTAACCAGGTGACACAATTTGATTTTTCAACATTTAACTTATTTTGGGGACTTATTCCAGGATCTATAGGTGAAACAAACAAGCTATTAATTTTATTAGGTGGAATATTTTTGATTTATTGCGGTATTGCTTCATGGAGAATAATGGTTGCATCAGTTATTGGGCTTGTATTCACTGCTGGATTATTTAATATCTTAGCAGATTATTCAACCAATGCAATGCTAACTATTACACCACTACAACATATTTTGATTGGAAGCTTTTTATTTGGAACAGTGTTTATGGCCAGTGAGCCAGTAACTTCAACACACACCAATAGAGGTAGATGGATATATGGATTCATGATTGGAGTTCTGACAGTAATTATTAGATCTGTAAATCCAGCTTATCCAGAAGGCGTAATGTTAGCCATATTAATTATGAATATGTTTGCACCATTGATAGATTACTATGTGGTTAAAGGAAATATTAAGATGAGGCTTTCAAGAAATGCATAGCAATAATTATACATTAGGCTTTGTTTTTATTATCACTATTGTTTTAGGCACTATGTTGTCATTTACCAAAATGAACATTAAAGATTTACAAGAATATAATTTGAAAGCTGATGTTAAGAAAAATATTTTACGATCTCTAAATTTCAATGAAACAGAAGAGCAGCCTTGGTCGAATGAGGTTGTAGAAAAAATATTTAATGACAATGTAAAAGCGTTCTGTGTTGACATCAATGGCAATATAATCGACTGTATTATCGAAGAGGTTGATACTGAAAGAAATACGGAAGTATTGCCTGTTTATTTAAAAGTTGTAGAAAATAAAACTGAAGGAATTGCAGTTCCTATAGCTGGAAAAGGGCTATGGTCTACCGTGTTTGGTTATATTGCATTAGAGCCTGATACCGACACTGTTCTTGGTATTCAATTTTATAAACATGGGGAAACTCCAGGATTAGGAGGAGAAGTTGAAAAGGCTTGGTTTACAAATAATTTTATAGGAAAAAAGATTAGATATAATAATGACAAGATTATTGGAGTAGAAGTGCTAAAAGGTAAGGTTGATTCTTCCAAGCCTTCTGCTATTCATCAGGTTGACGGGATTTCAGGCGCAACTGTTACGGGTAAGGGAGTAGGAAATTTCCTAAAAGAAGATTTAGAAAGATATGAAGCATATTTAAACAAGGTAAGAGCTAGTGGAACTATTTAACGCAGAATCAAAGAAAATTATTAACGATCCAATAAATGTTAATAATCCCATTTCTTTACAGGTACTTGGTATTTGTTCTGCTTTAGCGGTAACAATCCGTTTAGATCAGGCAATTATAATGACATTAGCAGTTATCTTTGTATTGTGCTCGTCAAATGTAATTTTATCTGTTATCCGTAAATACATTCCTGCTAGAGTTAGGATTGTAATCATGTTATCTGTTATTGCATCCCTTGTTTCTGTAGTTGATGAGCTATTGAAAGCATACTTATATGATATGAGTAAGCAGTTATCAGTTTTTGTTGGTTTGATTATTACAAATTGCATTATCATGGGAAGAGCAGAGGCATTTGCAATTAAAAATGGTCCATCAAAAGCATTTTTAGACGGATTGGGTAATGGTCTTGGATATGGAATGATTATTATTATTGTTTCATTCTTTAGGGAATTATTTGGTGCAGGAACAATCACATTGCCAGATGGCGGCGCAGGATATGTTTTATGGCGTATTCCTGAAGCATGGTATGCAGGAGGATATGAAAATATTGGATTACTGGTTCTATCTCCAGGGGCGTTCTTTATATTAGGATTAGTAATTTGGGGCCAAAGAGAGTGGTTTGGTCTTGAGGAGGATGTATAATGGGCCTAGAACATTATTTAAGCATTTTCACTAAAGCAGTATTTATTGAGAATATTGTTCTAGCATACTTTCTAGGATTATGTTCATTTTTAGCGATTTCGAAAAAAATTGATGCTTCTGTAGGTATAGGAATGGCTGTAGTAGTTGTCTTAACTATCACTGCACCTATTAATTGGTTCATTTATGAATTTTTATTGGATAAAGGGGCATTAGTATGGTTGAGTGAAGATTTTGCAGATATAGATTTAAGTTTTTTAAAACTAATTGTTTTTATTTCTGTTATTGCAGCCATGGTACAATTAGTAGAAATGTTTATGGAGCGCTTTTCTCAATCATTGTATAATAATTTAGGAATTTTCCTTCCTCTGATTGCGGTGAATTGTTCAATCTTAGGTGGATCTCTATTCATGGTTGAGAGAGAATATACTATTACCGAAACAATGGTGTACGGTTTTGGTTCTGGAGTTGGATTCTTGCTCGCTATAGTGGCATTAGCGTCAGTGAGATATAGACTACGCTATTCTAATATTCCAGTAAGACTAAGAGGTGTAGGAATGGCTATGTTACTCACAGGATTACTATCTATGGCATTTATGGCATTTTCGGGGATTGATTTATAATGAATGAAGTGTTCATAGGTGTTGCAGTTTTTAGTTCCATCATTCTTTTGCTGGTCATCATATTGAATGTTATTGGTAATACTTTATTACCTCAAGGTGAAGTAACAATAGTTATTAATGATGATCCAGATAAATCTATTAATGTTGGTACTGGAGGGACAGTTTTATCTGCTTTAGGAGATCAAAATGTCTACTTGCCATCTGCTTGTGGTGGTCAAGGTACTTGTGCACAATGTAAATGTCAGATTATAGAAGGTGGAGGTGATATTCTGCCTACTGAAGAAGCATATATTAACAGAAAAGATCAAAAAAATAATTGGAGATTAGGTTGTCAGGTCAAAATTAGAAATGATATGAAAATTAAAGTGCCCGACGAAATCTTTAGTATTAGAAAATGGGATGCAGTGGTTAAATCCAATGACAATGTTGCAACTTTCATTAAAGAATTAGTTTTAGAACTTCCCAAGGATGATCCTATTAAGTTCGAATCAGGTGGTTATATTCAAATTGATGTGCCAAAGTATAAAGATATAGACTATAAAAATTTTGATATTGGTGAAGAGTATAGATCTGACTGGGATAAATTTGATGTCTGGCAGTATAAAGCTAATAATCCTGAACCAGTATTTAGGGCATATTCAATGGCAAATCATCCAGCAGAAGGTAATATGATTATGTTAAATATTCGTATTGCTAGCCCTCCGCCAGATAATCCTAATGTTCCTCCTGGGATTGCCTCTTCTTATACATTTGATTTAAAGGAAGGAGATAAGGTAACTGTTTCCGGTGCATATGGAGAATTTTATATAAAGGAGACAGATCGTGAAATGGTATATATTGGGGGTGGAGCTGGAATGGCACCACTAAGATCTCATATTTTTCATTTATTAAAAACTCAGAAGTCAAAACGTAAAATATCATTTTGGTATGGTGCTCGATCTGTTAAAGAAATGTTTTATGATGAAGAATTTAAAGCTCTAGCCGAAGAGTTTGATAATTTTACTTATCAAGTAGCATTATCAGATCCTCTTCCTGATGATAATTGGGATGGTCCAACAGGGTTTATCCATCAAGTTGTTCATGATATGTATCTTGAAAACCATGAAGATGCTGGTGAATGTGAGTATTATCTATGTGGTCCACCTATGATGATTAGCGCTGTCCAAAAAATGCTATGGGATCTCGGTGTCGAAGAAGACATGATTGATTATGACGACTTTGGATAAAAGATATTCTTTATTTTTTCTCTTCTTTATTTTTCTAAGCTGTAGTTCTGATAAGCGTAACGAGAATCATATTCCTATTATTTCTGGCTACACCATGGGCACAACATATACTGTTAAGTATTTAACTGATGTTGAAGACAATGAAGAGGTATTGAAAAATAAAAATACTATTGAGAACATTTTAAAAGAAATTAATATGGAGATGTCTACATATATAATTGATAGCGAAATTTCACAATTTAATAGCATGCAAAATACAGACTGGATGCCTATATCAGAAGACTTTGCATTTGTTGTGCAATCTTCTTTTGACTATCATAAGATATCTAATGGATTATATGACATTACTGTTATGCCATTAGTCAATTTATGGGGATTTGGTCCAGATAAATTTATCGATATACCTACAGATACTGAGATAGATAGTGTATTGATGTTCGTAGGGCAAGATTTAATTGAGATTAAAGACAATAATATCAGAAAAAAAGATCCTAGAGTTCAAATCGATTTGAGTTCTATAGCAAAGGGTTATGCTGTAGATAAAATTATTGAAATCCTAAACTATGAAAATGTTTTTGTAGAAATTGGTGGAGAGGTAAGGTCAAAATCAAATAGAAAGATATGGAAAGTTGGTATTAGCACACCATCAATAGATAATATATCTAATGAGGTTGAATATATTGCCCCTATTAAAAATGAGTCTATTGCAACATCGGGTAATTATAGAAATTTCTATATTGATGAAGATAATAGATTTTATCATCATGAAATTAATCCATTAACAGGGTACCCTATCATGTCTAAGGTTGCATCAATCTCTGTATTGACTGAAACGTCATGCATGGAAGCAGATGGTTTGTCCACCGCTCTATATATGATGAATATTGATGATATAAATAATTTTTTTAGAAATACAGAATTTGAAGGATTGATGATTCTTGTTGAGCCCGATATGAGTTTTCAAAAAATACTTTCAGATAATTTTCCTAAAAACTACTAAATATTGCTCTCGCAGCGTTCTGGTTCACCGCCACAGATTTCACATCCATCAGGAGAGTCTCCACATGCTTTTTTAAGAGGTCTATTCTTAAATATTAGCCCAATATTCATCCCTATTGCACAGAGCCCCAATATTGCAATTACTATTAGATATTCCATATAAGAAATTTAAATAATATTTATTCGATTTTGATGATTTTTTATGACGATTTGATTTAAATTGTTTTTTATGGAATTATTAAATCATCCAGTAGGGATTATATCCCTAATTTTATTTGTGATTGCATATGGATTTGTGATGACAGAAGAAGTCACGCATTTAAGGAAATCAAAACCTGTTTTGTTTGCAGCTGGTATTATTTGGGCAATGATTGCTGGAGTTGGAGTAAAGCACGGTCATTCTGAGCATGTAGAAGAAGCAATTATGCATGCATTTTCTGAGTTTACTCAATTAATGCTGTTCTTGCTTGTTGCAATGACATATATCAATTCTATGTCCGAAAGAAACGTTTTTGAGAAGTTACGATCGCGATTATTAGCTCAGGATTATTCTTATAGAACATTATTTTGGATTACTGGTTTTATAGCGTTCTTTCTGTCTCCAATAGCAGATAATCTAACGACAGCTTTAACGATGTGTGCTGTTGTAATGGCTGTAGGGAAAGATAACAAGAATTTTACAAGCATAAGTTGTGTTAATATAGTTGTTGCTGCAAATGCAGGAGGAGCATTTAGCCCATTTGGAGATATTACAACTCTAATGGTATGGCAGGCAGGCTATGTGGAATTCACTCAATTTTTTTCATTATTTCTTCCTTCTTTAGTTAATTTTTTAATTCCAGCTTTTATTATGAGTTTGTTTATTAATGGTTCATCAGAAGATGTTGAAAATAATCCTGTTCAATTAAAGCGTGGTGCAAAAACTATTATTTTACTCTTTTTAGTAACAATATTTCTAGCAGTATCATTTGAAAATTTTCTCCATATTCCGCCTGTTTTTGGTATGATGACAGGACTTAGTTTGCTACAATTATTTGGATATTATTTAAAAAGAACTTATGTATCTGTACCAAAAACTATTGCAAGAGATGGATCGGACCAATCTTTTGGAGTTTTTAAGCAGATTGCTCAGGCAGAATGGGATACTTTACTTTTCTTCTATGGAGTGATTATGTGTGTAGCAGGTTTATCTGAGATAGGATATTTAGCACTAATAAACACTGCTCTTTATGATGGATTAGGTTTTACTGCTGCTAATTCATTGATGGGAATTATTTCAGCTTTAGTAGATAATATACCAGTTATGTTTTCTGTTATCCAAATGCACGATGCAACTACTATGAATTTAGCTCAATGGCTACTAATTACTCTTACTGCCGGTGTTGGAGGAAGTTTATTATCCATTGGTTCTGCTCCGGGAGTTGCATTAATGGGTCAAGCAAAAGGAGTTTATACTTTCTCTAGTCACTTAAAATGGTCTGGAGTGATTTTTATTGGTTATGTAGCTAGCATTATAGTTCATTTATTAATTTGGGGCATACTTTAATGCGTATTACCAAAGTAACTACGAGAAATGGAGATAGTGGAGAGACTGGTTTAGCAAGAGGTGATTCTGTTTATAAGAATGACCCTATAATTCATGCTTTAGGTGAAATAGATGAGCTCAGTAGTTTTCTTGGCGTATGTAATGCGTTTTGTGATGATTCTTCTATGATAGATCAATTAAAGGTTATTCAAAATCATTTGTTTGATATTGGAGGCCAAATATCTCTAAATGAAGATGGTGCAAATATTATTACAGAAGAATCTATCGATTTACTAGATCAGCATATTGAGCATTATAATAAATCTTTAGATCCATTAGAAGAATTTATCTTACCAGGAGGAGATTCTTTTTCAGCAAACTTGCATGTTGCAAGAACTATTACAAGAAGAGCGGAAAGATCAGTTGTTAATCTTTATTCAGAGAACCTAGATAATAATCATGTTGTGATGTATTTAAATCGGTTGTCAGATTATTTATTTGTTCTTTCAAGGTTCTATAATAAGAATAAAAACATTACTGAGAATACTTGGCAAAGATAATTTGTATGGATTACAAGAATATTGAATCAATTATTTCTGGAAAAGATAAAATCTTTATATCATCGCATATTAATCCAGATGGAGATAGTCTAGGTTCTGCTTTTGCAGTATATCATTATCTTAAATCCCTAGGAAAGGATTGTAGAATTATTAATCATTCATCACTTCCTGATATGTATAGTTTTTTAAATAATGAAAATATTTTTTGTGAGCTTGATGATGATAGTGCGGGATTTATTAAGAATGCTGACCTAGGTATTATTTTGGATATTGGAGATTTTTATCGTTTAGGAGATATAGCTCATATCATCGAAGAGAATCCTATCGATACTTTGAGCATAGATCATCATCCTCAATCTAGTAATGACTTTTTTACACATACTTTCATTGATTTAGAAGCTTGCTCTGTAGGAGAAATACTATATTCCTATTTCTGTAATGTTAATAAAAATTTAATAGATAAGAATATCATGCTAGGGATTTATGTGGCAGTGCTTACAGATACTGGTTCATTTAGGCATAGCAATACAACTGAGACTAGTCATCAAATTGCAGTTGATGCAATTAAGATGAATTTGGACATTACCAAGATATATCAAGAAATATATGAAAGCTCATCAGTTAGTCGTATTAAGCTTCTTGGCAATGTAATTCAGAATTTAAACTTTGATTGTAATGGAGAGTTAGTGTGGTTTGCTTTAAATGAAGATATGATTCAAGAAATCAATGGATCTAATCAAGATTTTGATGGGTTTACAGATTTTTTTAGAAGTATTCAAGGCGTAGAGGTTTCCGTAATGCTTTATGACTTAAAAGGAAAAGTCAGACTAAGTTTTCGATCAAAAGGAAAATATAAGGTTAGTGAGATTGCAAAAAAAATGGGTGGTGGTGGCCATCCTTTTGCAGCTGCAGCATTAGTAGAGGGAAATTTTTCTGATGTTAAATCTAATGTATTAAATCTCCTTTCAACCTATATCAATAGTCACAATGAAGATAATATTAGCTAAATCATCCGGTTATTGTTTCGGAGTACGCGATGCTGTAAATGCAGCATATGATGTGAGTAAAGAACATGGAGAAGTTTACATGTTGGGTGACATTGTTCACAATGAAAGTGTAGTGCAAGATTTAGAAAAGGAAGGCGTTAAAGTAGTGGAGAGTTTAGAGGATATTCCAGAAGACAAACCTGTTTTATTTCGTGCGCATGGTACATCAAAAGAAGTATGGGAAGAAGCAGAAGATAAAAAAATGAATATTATTGATGCAACTTGTCCTTTAGTCCATGATATCCATAGGGAAGTTAAAGAGTTGCATGCAGAAGGAAGAAAGATTATCATTATCGGAGATCACGGGCATGATGAGGTTGTAGGTATTGCTAGCCAAGTTGATAATGCAATAATTATATCATCCATTGAAGAAGCAGAAAAATTAAGAAAAACAAAAAAAGCTGGCATTGTTAGTCAATCCACTCAAGCTATAGAGAATGTTCAAGATATTATTAATATTTTAATGACAAAAGTAGTCGATCTAAGATTTATCAATACTATTTGTTTTCCCACTAAAAGAAATCATCAACAAATTAAAGAATTATCAATTATAACTGATATGATCATTATTATAGGATCATTTACAAGTGCAAATTCAAAAAGATTAACAGAATTAAGCCTAGAAAGAAATAAAAATACCTACCAAGTTACCAATGCCACAGAAATTGATTCATCTTGGTTTAAAAATAATATAAATTCGGTTGGTATCTCTGCAGGCGCATCTACCCCTGATTGGATTATCAGCTCGGTAATTGATAAAGTCAAAGAATTAACAGGTACAAAAGAAAAGGAAATTATTCATGAGTCAAGAGTACGATTTTAAAACAAAAGTTGCATTAGCCGAAATGTTAAAAGGTGGGGTTATTATGGATGTAACTAATCTTGAGCAAGCTAAGATTGCAGAAGAAGCAGGAGCTGTTTCAGTGATGGCGCTAGAAAGAATTCCATCAGATATTAGAGAAGATGGAGGGGTAGCTAGAATGAGCAACCCTCATATGATTAAAGAAATTCAAGATAATGTATCTATTCCTGTAATGGCAAAATGCAGAATTGGACATTTTGCAGAAGCTCAAATTTTAGAAGCTTTAGAGGTAGATTTTATTGATGAAAGTGAAGTCCTAACAATGGCTGATGAACACTTTCATGTTGATAAACATCCTTTTAAGGCACCATTTGTTTGTGGAGCACGTAATCTTGGTGAAGCATTAAGAAGAATAAATGAAGGCGCAGCACTAATAAGAACTAAGGGTGAGGCAGGAAGTGGAAATATTGTTGAAGCAGTTAGGCATATGAAGATGATTACTTCAGAATTAAGTAACCTTAAAGAACAAAATTTATCAGAAAAAGCAAAGGAATTTAGAGTTCCTTTAGAGCTTGTAGAGGAAGTAGCTGAAAATGGAAAACTTCCCGTACCTAATTTTGCTGCCGGAGGAATAGCAACTCCCGCAGACGCATCTTTGATGATGCAATTAGGCGCTGAAACTGTTTTTGTTGGTTCTGGAATATTTAAAAGTGAAGATCCTGCAGAACGTGCTCATGCTATTGTTCAGTCTGTTACTCATTTTGCAGATGCTAAGAAAGTCCTTAGTGCATCTTATGGTTTAAAGGATGCTATGAAGGGAATATTGATGTCAGATATTCCTGAAGATGAGAGGTTTTCAGAAAGAGGGGAATAATAGTGATTGGAGTTTTGGCTCTACAAGGTAACTTTGTATCTCATATTGAGATTCTCAATAAGATTGGAATTGATTCAAGATTAGTTAAAAATTCACAGGATCTATCTGATCTTAATGGATTAATTTTACCGGGAGGAGAGTCTACAACCATGTCAAATCTTTTATTGAGAGATCAGAGTTTTGTCGATGCAATAAAATCTTTTTCTGACAGTAAGCCTATTTTTGGAACTTGTGCTGGTTTAATCCTCATGTCAAAAAATAGTTTTGATAAAAAAGTATTAAATATGGATATCTTAGATATTGAAGTCAGTAGGAATGCATATGGAAGACAGATCCATTCTTTTGAAGACTCAATTACTTTAGAATCTAAAGAGGATAATTCTAGATTAATTAAAGCTTCATTTATTAGAGCTCCTAAAATTACTAGCATAGGAAAAGATGTAGAGGTATTATGCAAACATAATAATGAGATTGTGGGAGTGAAGCAGGGTATTCATATGGCGGTAACATGCCACCCTGAGCTACAAAATGAAATATTATTACATAAACTCTGTTTTGAAAGTTTAATATGAAGTATTTAAATAATATCAAATCACCAGAAGATTTAAAATCTTATTCAAAGGAAGATTTAGAATTAATTTGTCATGAGCTGAGAGAATATATTATATCAACTATAACTCAAATTGGTGGTCATTTAGCACCTACTTTAGGTACAATAGAATTAACAACTGCTCTTCATTATGTTTACAATGCTCCAAAAGATAAATTGATATGGGATACTGGACACCAAGCATATGCACATAAAGTTTTAACAGGAAGATTTGATTCTTTTGATACTATTCGAAAATATAAAGGTTTAAGCGGATTCTTAAAGAGAACTGAGAGTGAGTATGATGTATTTGGAGCTGGACATGCATCAACTTCAATCTCTGCTGGACTGGGTGTAGCTTCTGCGAGAGATTTGAATAACGAAGACTTCAAAGTAGTGAGCATTATAGGAGATGGTGCTTTGACTGGAGGACTTGCATTTGAAGCACTGAATAATGCTGGACATCTTAAGAAACAATTATTAGTAATTGTAAATGATAACGATATGTCAATTAGTCCAAATGTAGGAGCATTTAGGAACTATTTAGTTAAGATTACAACTAATCAGTCCTACAACTATATAAGATCTCAAATTGGAAGATTAATTAGAGGACTACCAAGAAGTTTTAAATTTATTGAATCTTTACTAAGAAGAGCAGAGATAAGTGCAAAAAACTTCTTTCTTCCAACCACTATATTTGAGGATTTGGGCTTTCGATATTTCGGTCCAATTGATGGGCATAATGTTAACGAATTAGTTGATACATTAACAAATATAAAGGACTTAAATAATCCAGTAGTTCTTCATGTTATTACAAAAAAAGGTAAAGGTTTGGATAATGCAGAAAATGATCCAATTAAATATCATGGAGTAAAAGAGAAGCAAAAACCATCAAATGAAAAAAAGGAGCAAAAACCTATATTTCAGAATATTTTTGGAGATGTTTCTTGTGAATTAGCAAGAGATAATGAAGATATTGTTGCTATCACAGCTGCAATGAGAGAAGGGACAGGTTTAGTAAATTTTGCAAAAGAATTCCCTGATCGATATTTTGATGTAGGTATAGCAGAAGCACATGCAGTGACATTTTCTGGAGGGTTAGCAGCAAATGAAAAAATACCAATAGTAGCAATTTATTCTACATTTTTACAAAGAGCTTATGATCAAATTATTCATGATATTTCTTTGCAAAAATTGCCAGTAATTTTTTGTTTAGATAGATCTGGATTAGTTGGAGAGGATGGAGCAACACATCATGGAGTATTAGACATTGCATACATGAGATGTATTCAAGGAATGATTGTTACTGCACCGAAAGATGGCAATGAATTAAAGGATTTATTGTTTACAGCAACTAACTATAACAAAGGACCTTTTAGTATTAGATATCCAAAAGAATCATCAATCAATTTTGATAATAAATCTTCAAATATAATAGAAATTGGATCTTGGGAGGTTATGAATAAAGGTGATGATATATTAATTCTGTCAGTTGGATCGATGGTTAATAGAAGTATGATTGCTATGAAAAAATTAAAAGAAAAAAATATTCAAGCCGAAGTGATTAATTGTAGATTTATTAAACCAATGGATTTAGACTACTTAAGTAATAATTTTTCAAGATTTCCTAAAGTTGTTACTATTGAAGAAGGCGTTTTAGATGGAGGATTTGGAGAAGGTGTTGTATCTTGGTCTAGTGCTAATAATTTAAAAAATGACATCCTTAATCTTGGATTACCTAATGATTTTGTAGATCATGGACCAAGAAAGGACTTATTGCAAGAAGTAAAATTAGACAGCGAATCATTATATATGAAGATTATGGAGTTTGTTAATGAGTAAGAAAAAACTAAAAAGAGAAAAAAATTTTAATAGTCTAAGCGGCAATCAGTTAGAAGAGTATTATTCTTCAGATAATAAGAAGAATAAATATAATATAGATCCTGGCACTTTTCCATACACACGAGGAATTCACAAAAATATGTATCGAGGAAAATTGTGGACTATGAGACAATTTTCAGGGTTTAGTACTCCAGAAAAAACAAATGAGAGATATAAATATTTATTAAAGAATGGTCAGACAGGACTTTCTGTTGCTTATGATATGCCAACACTGATGGGATATGACCCTGATCATGAATTATCATCTGGGGAGGTGGGTGTTTGTGGTGTTAATGTTGCTTCTTTAGAGGATATGGAAATTCTATTCAAGGATATAGACTTAGAAAACATTTCTGTATCTCAAACTATTAATGGCCCTGCTATCATATTGTTTGCTTTCTATGTAGCATTAGCAAAAAAGAATGGTATTGATATTAGCAAATTAAGAGGTACCCTACAGAATGATGCCCTAAAAGAATATATAGCACAAAAGGAATTTATTTTTCCTCCTACACCATCAGTAAAATTGGTAGTGGATGTAATAGAGTTTTGTTCAGAAAATATGCCATTTTATAATCCAGTATCAGTAAGTGGATATCATATTAGAGAGGCTGGATCGACTGCTGCTCAGGAATTAGCATTTACATTAAATAGTGGATTTACTTATATAGAAGCTTGTCTAGAAAGAGGTTTAAAAATAGATGATTTTGCGCATAGATTGTCATTTTTCTTTAATTCACATATGGACTTTTTTGAAGAAATAGGTAAATATAGGGCAGCAAGAAGAATTTGGGCCAACAAACTAAAAAATGATTATGGTGCAAAAAATGAAAATTCTTTGAAGTTAAAATTCCACACACAAACAGCAGGATGTTCTCTTACTGCACAACAACCAGAAAATAATATTATTAGAACTGCGTATGAAGCTATGTCTGCTGTTCTAGGTGGAACAAATTCTCTTCATACAAATTCATTAGATGAGACACTAGCTCTTCCATCGGAAAAAGCTGCAAAAATAGCACTAAGAACCCAACAAATTCTTGCATACGAAACAGGTGTACCGAATGTAGCAGATCCTCTAGGGGGTTCCTGGTACGTAGAAGAGATAACCGATAGAATTGAAAGTGAAGCAAATGAATATTTTAAAGCAATAAAAAATCTAGGAGGTACAATTACAGCAATTGAAGATGGTTATTTCCAAAAGAAAATTGCTGAATCTGCGTCTGTATATCAAGAATCAGTCGATTCAAAAGATAGAATAATTGTCGGATTAAATGATTTTGTTGAGGAAGATGAAAAACTGGAGATTGAAATTTTAAAAATCTCTCAGAAAGCTCAAGATATTCAAGAAAGAAAAGTTAGACTGTTAAGAGAAAAAAGGGATAATAAGTTACTTGATGAAAAAATGAAAAAATTAAGAAATGCTTGTGAAAATAATTTAAATTTAGTCCCTTACTTGATTGAAGTAGCGGAATCTGGTGGTACTGTTGGAGAAATTGTTGAATTGATGAAGAATGTATATGGAGAATGGGAAGAATCTTTTGGGATTTAAATTATGAATAAGATTTATACATCGTTGATTTTAGTTTTTGGATTGATTGTTATATGGACTGTATATCTTACCAATGTAAGAGGTGAGAAAAATATCACTGTGCGTTATTACACCATAGAGGAACTTTCAACAAAAGAAGTTTCTCTTTCTAAGGTCAAGGTTGGAGGTTTAATTAAACCAGATTCAATTAAAATCAATGATGAAGATCAATTAGAAGTATCATTTTATGTTTATCAAGGTAGCGATAGTTTAAAGGTTTATTATTATGGTATTAGACCAGATCTATTTAAAGATGATGCAGAGGTAGTAGTTGCCGGAGCATTTGATGATAACTTGATTATTGCGACTGAACTTCAAACTAAATGCGCTTCACGCTATGAAGGCGATTTAAAAAATATAGAAAAAATATAATGATATCTCAAATTGGAAGTTTGGCTCTTAGCATAAGTGGCGGATTAATACTATCAACTTTCTTTTTTCTATTCTATTACTCTATTAAAAAAAATAAAATATTTTTAGAGATAGCTGAGAGAGGCTTAATAGCAATATGTTTCTGTATAATATTAGCTACTCTTTGTCTTCTGAATGAATTATTAATTAGTAATTTTAATTTGCAGTATGTTGCTCAATATACAAGCTATGAAACCCCACTATTTTTCAAGTTCACTGCTCTATGGGCAGGACAAGCAGGTTCATTGTTATTTTGGACATTCATTATGTCTATATATTCATTAATCTATATTAATGTAACCCTAAAGAGTATGGAGTATCTTAAATATTCTTCTTATGGGATTCTTTCTTTTATCTTCGCATTCTTTTTGCTCTTATCAAATTTTATAGCAAATCCTTTTGAACCAGTATCGTCTGATATTATTGTACAAAATGGCAATGGTCTTAATCCATTATTGCAAAATGTGACAATGGCTATCCATCCTCCTATGCTCTATTTAGGCTTTATTGGAACAACTATTCTTTTTGTGATGGCTTTGTCTGCTATAATATCTAAGTCCATCACTTTTGAATGGATTCAATCAATCAGACGTTGGTCTCTAATTACATGGACATTTTTATCTGCAGGTATCATTTTAGGCGGATATTGGGCATACAATGAATTAGGTTGGGGAGGATATTGGGCATGGGATCCAGTAGAAAATTCTTCCTTAATGCCTTGGCTTATACTGACCGCTTTCATTCATTCATCTATGATACAAGAAAAAAGAGGTATGTTAAAATCATGGAATATTTTATTAGCTTCATCAACTTTTTTACTAGTGATTCTAGGTACATTTATTACTAGAAGTGGTATTATATCTTCCGTTCATTCATTTACTGCTGAAAATCTAGGACCATTATTTCTCAGCTTTTTGTCTAGCTTAATTTTATTTACTGGATACTGGTTTTTTAAGCGATTTGATCTATTAAAATCAGATAATAAGATTGATTCTTTTACATCAAGAGAAGGAGGTTTTTTATATAATAATCTAATTTTTCTCTTAATGTGTTTTATTGTTTTATGGGGAACTCTATTTCCCATTCTTTCAGAGGCGTGGAATGGAGAAAAAATTTATGTAGGAGCCACTTATTTTAATCAACTTAATGTTCCTATTGGTTTAGCATTATTGTTTTTGATGGGAGTTGGTCCATTGTTGTCATGGAAGAAAACTTCAAGATCGACTTTATTATTAAATTTTAAAATTCCAATGCTAGTGAGTTTTATTTCGGGAATAATATATTCTATATTTTTTGGATTATTTGATTTATATCCCTTAGTCACATGTATGGGCATATCTTTTACAGCCACATCAATCATTGGCGAATTTAGAAAGTCATATAATAAGTCTAAAAACAGGAATAAATCAATCCTACAAACCACGATCAACATGTTCTTGAGCAATAGACACAAGAATGGAGGATATATTGTTCATATTGGAATCACACTACTTTTTGTTGGCTTTATTGGAAGAGCATTTGAAGTAGAAAAAGAATTCAATCTCTCTCCTGGAGAAGAGATTTATTTTGCAAATTATATTTTCAAACTGAATAGCATTACAAGTGAAGCTAGAGATAATCATTATGCATTCATTAGCGACATGGATGTAATTGATGAAAGGAATAATCTATTGACTAGCTTATATCCTGAAAAAAGAATCTATTTTTATTGGAATCCAGACCCTGAGAAACGTCAACCACACAGTGAGTTAGATATTTATAGTACGATGAAGAAAGATATATATTCTATATTCTCTGCTTATGATGCAGAAAAAAATCAAGGGTATTTTAAAATTATGATTAATCCTTTAGTGAATTGGGTTTGGATTGGAGGTATTGTAATGGTGATAGGTTCTCTATTTGCCTTCTGGCCATCTAAAAGGAGAGATTATGGAATTATTTAATCAAATTTTTATTTTTGCATTATATTTTATGGTAGTTTTATTTGTTTTCTATCCACTATTAAAGAAGATTAAATAATGTTAAATATTAAAAATCTTAGCAAATCATTTTCTGATACAAAGGTGCTAGATAATATGTCTTGTACAATAGATTCTGGAAAGTTAGTTGCTTTGTTAGGTAAGAATGGATCAGGTAAAACAACTTTCTTAAAATGTATATCTAACATTATGAATACTGACTCTGGAGATATTGATTATAATGATTCCAATTTTCTGTTTTTAAATGATAAGGCAAATATTTTCAGTGATTTAAATATTTTAGACAATATGAAATGTATTTTACGTTTCTATAATCAGAATCTCAATAAGGATCAATACAATCAATACCTCAATTTGCTTGGTTTAAAAGAATTTGAAGAGTTGCAATTAAAAAACTTATCAAGAGGAAATCTTCAACGAAACAAATTATTGATTGCATTGAATTTATCCTGGGATTACTTATTAATAGATGAGCCTTTTACGAATCTAGATGATAGTGCGAAAGCTATTTTTAAAAAGATATTTTTAGATATTAAATCAAAGAATAAAACCATTATTTTTTCGACACACAACTTTAGCTATGTTCAAGATATTTGCGATCAATCTCTTACAATAAAAGAAGGGAAGATTCATCTATGATTATTAAGCTAATTAAAAATGAATTTTTTTTAGAAATCAAGTCATCAAATAATCTTTTTTATATGACATTTTTTGCTTTGTCATGTTTAATGCTTTCAGTTTTCTCATTTCCCCCCTCTCAAATCAATGAAACTATTATTTTATCTGGATTTTTTTGGATCATTGTTGCATTGGTATCAATCAAGCTTATTGAAAATTCTTTTGTAAGAGAGAAAGAAGGTGGTATTTATGATTTAATGTATACATCTCCAGTAGATAATTATTTAGTATTCTTGGCAAAACTAATCACATTTTCTTTAATTCTTTTAGGCGTGCAACTCTTTATTTTTATGATTTATAGCTTGATTTCTACATCAATAAATATTGATCTAATTTTCAAGATTATGATACTCTGTGTTGTATCTAATATAGGATTAATTGGTCTTGGAATGCTTATCTATTTAATGACTTCTTTAAATAGTACACGCAGTTTTTTATTTCCACTTATTTTATTCCCAATGATTGTGCCTATCCTAATTCATTCTTCAAATCTATTTATTGGATTGTGCTTAGGATTGGATATATCTTTTTATGCAGAATCAATAATGTTATTATTAACTTTCGCACTAATGGCAGTTGTTCTAGGGATTAATTTTTTTGAAAGGCTAATTAAATACTAATGAATTTATCTTTATTTATATTATTGCTCATTGTGATGTTATCGAATCTTGTATCGATTATCTTTTTGACTCCAATGGTACCTGATCAAGAATGGGCACAGAAAATATTTTATCTTCATGTTCCTTTAGCATGGGCAGGTTTTTTATCATATTTCTTTGTAATGCTTGCAGGATTTGGATATCTTTTTTCTAAGAAGCTCGAATATGACAGAATCGGACATGCTGCTGCAGAGATTGGTACGATATTTACAGGTCTTGTATTAGTAACTGGGCCTATTTGGGCTACTCCAGTTTGGGGAAAACCATGGGTTTGGGAGCCAAGACTTATTACGACTTTAGTCTTATTTGTAATCTATGCAGGATACTTTATTTTAAGAAATGTTGGAATTTATAGACAAAGAGTAGCATTAATTTCTGCTATTATAGGGATTATTGCATTCTTAGACATCCCTATCATATTTGCATCGGTAAATTTTTGGGCAGCTGAAATTCAATCCCATCCTCAAATGGGAATGTCAAAACAACCTTCAGGCATACTGTCACCATTTTTATTTTCTTTATTTGCTTTTACTAACCTTATGATCACTATGCTATATTTAAGAATGAAAGTGCTATATTTAGAAGACAAAGAGAAAAATTATGTATAATTATTTAGAATATTTTTTAGCAGCATTGCTTATTGTATTTATTGTGATTTTTTCATGGTTTTTGTTAAATATAAAAAAACTGAAAAATTTATAAATAAGCATTTTTAATATTGTATTATTTACTATATTTTTTATTAGAGATATTAATTATTCTAGGGGGATATGAATAAAATGGAAAGAAAAATTGTACATATTGTTGGTACTGGGACAATTGGTGAACCACTAATTGGAATATTGTGTGAGCAAAAAAGCAATCTTGGTATTGACGAAATAACATTTCATAAACATTCTGCTCTAACAAAAGATAAACCAAAGATTGATAATTTAATAAAAAAAGGTGCAAGACTTTCTGTTCTTGAAGACAGAATAGATGATTTTAAGGCTATTGGTTTAGAGCCGGAATTTACATTAGAAGAAGCTATTGCAAGAAGTTCAGTCGTTATTGATTGTACTCCAGGAGGTTCCGGGCTTTTAAATAAGGAGCAATACTACAGTAAATATACTGATCGCGTAAAAGGTTTTCTAGCTCAAGGAAGTGAGAATGGCTTTGGAAAAAAATATGCACGAGGTATCAATGATCATGTTATTAGCTCTGATGATCAATTTTTGCAGGTTGTATCGTGCAATACTCACAATATTGCATGCTTAGTTAACACATTAGCACTGAGTATTGCGCCAGACAATCTTTTAAATGGTAAGTTTGTTTGTATTCGCAGAAGCAATGATATTAGCCAGTCAGGTAGCTATGTTCCGGCACCAACAGTAAATTCACATGAGAATGAGATATATGGAACACACCATGCTGAAGATGCTGTAGACTTATTTAAGACTATGGATCTTGATTTAGATCTTTTTTCTTCGGCGCTAAAGACTAATACGCAGTATATGCATACAGTATGGTTTAACATAAAGGTAAAAGAAAACACTTATAAAGATAAAGTAATTGAACTTTTAGAGAACAATGTTAAAATTGCATTAACTGAGCACAAGTCATCAAATGCTGTATTTTCTTTTGGTAGAGATCAAGGACAGTATGGAAGGATTTTAAATCAAACAGTAATAGTAGAAGATTCTATCAATGTTAGAAATGGAAATGAAATATCTGGTTTTTGTTTTACTCCTCAAGATGGAAATTCTATTTTATCAAGTATTGCAGCGACAGTTAAGTTCTTGAATCCACATTCTTATCAGGATAAGATTAACTCTCTTGCCCCATTCTTTTTTGATAGAGTATAATGGTACATTATCAGAGAATTGTCACAAACCTTCTTGAAGAGAATACATACGTTGTTTATAATGAAAAAAATGAATGTATTATTATTGATCCCGGTCTTGGTTTTGATTTAATTGATTCATTTATCCAATCAAAGAATTTATCGCCCATAGCAATCTTAGCAACTCATGCTCACTTTGACCATCTAGCAGGAGCAGCAGATTTAATCGATAAATATGGCTTGCCATTGTACTTATGTGAAAAGGATAGGTTGGTTATAGATAATTTTCATAGAGCATCTGCCTATTGGGGCGTAGAAGCAAGGAAACCAACAGTTTCTGATTGGATTGATTGTAATGATAAAGAGCTAGTGATAGGTAGTTTTTCTTTTGCAATTATATTCAATCCTGGACATTCGCCAGGATGTATAAGCTTTATTATTGACAATCTAGCATTCTGTGGTGATTTAATATTCAAAGGATCTATTGGAAGAACAGATCTGCCATTAAGTAACCCAAGAGATATGTCAAAATCACTAGAATTCTTTGTAAATTCTTTTACAAGTGATTGTAAATTATTAACAGGGCATGGAGAAGAGACAACTCTATATGAAGAGTTAAGAACTAATCCTTATTTAATGAAATATGAAAAATAAAATTATTGCTAGCATTGAAGGCTTGCAAAATCAAAAAAAACAACATTTTCTCTTAGCAGTATCTGGTGGAATAGATTCGATGGTAATGCTAGATTTTTTTAATAAAAATTCTAGCTTAGCTAATATTTCAGTTTGTTATGTAGATCATAATTATCATGCTAATAGTAAAAAAATGGGTAAACTAGTATCCAGCTATTGTAATGATAACAATATTACTTACATTGAGCATTCTATTAATTCATCAGAAATTAAAAGAAATATAGAATCGCAGCTTCGCGAGAAAAGATACTCTTTCCTTTCAGAAGCTTGCAAAGAAATTAATGCTGACTATGTTGTTACAGCACACCATTCTGATGATCAAATTGAGACCATTCTAATGAAAATTTTAAATTCTTCTAGTTTTACTTCCATGAGAGGTATTCAATCATTAAATAATAATCTTTTTAGACCAATGCTTGATATTACAAAGGATGAAATTTATAAATATGCAAAAGAAAACAAAGTAGAATATATCTCAGATCCAACAAATAATGATACTTCATTAACAAGAAATTTTCTTAGAAAAAAAGCAATTCCATTGCTAGAAAAGATTAAGCCTAATTTGCATAAACCATTTGAAGATTTTCAGAATAAAACCAACGACATGGAAGATTTATTAGTTTTTTCAACAAATGAATTCATGAAATCTGATTATGTATCATTGTCTAAGGATGTTTATTATATTAATAAAAAGAGGTTTCTAGATTTACCTTTTCTATTAAAAATTAATATTATCAAGAAAATACTATCTATTAGAACAAAATTTTATTTTTCTAAAAATTTATTAGAAGAATTAGATGCATTTCTAGAAAAAGAAGTGATTGGAAGTGAGAAGATTATTAATGACACTAAGATTCTTATTGATAGAGATTGTATTTTATTGACAGAGAAATTAGATGTAGTTCCAATATATCGTGAAGTTAGAGCAGGTGAGATGTTAGAAAATGATGATTTTTCATTTTATTGGGACTATGATAAGAGACCAAAAAACTTTTTAAAAGATTCAACCTTTGAATATGTCGATGCTGAGCATTTTGACAATAAATTAATTGTGAGAAATATAGATAATAATGACATATTTAGCCCATTGGGATTAGCTGGAACAAAGAAAGTAACTCAGTATTTGACTGATCAGAAAGTGTCTGCTATTGAAAAAACAAAAACTATTGCAATTTGTAATAAAGAAGACATTGTTTGGGTAGCAGGTAAGCAGATTAGTGATAATTATAAATTGAAGAAGAATAGTAAATTGATTGCAAAACTAAATTTCTTTAGGAAATAGTTTTTTTAATACCCATTTTTATTAAATTATCCCCCACATGAAAAAGCCAGTAAAGAAACAAAAAAAATCATTAAAGAAAAAGCCCAAAGCTAATAATTCAAGCTCTTTTATATGGTTAGCAATGATTTTTTTTGTAATGTTATCTTTATCATTATTGCCGAATGAGTCAGCAAATGAAGTAGAAGTATCCTACAATACCTATAAAGAGCTCCTTGCAGATAATCAGATAAAAGAAGCCTCTATTGAGAATGACAATTCTTTTCATGGTGAACTATTGAACCCTACAACACTAATCAATAAAAATGGAGCTGAGTTTACAGAGAGAACCCTTTTTGTTGTTTATTTACCAGCCGACTATACTGATCAAATTAAAATTTGGGATGACAAAGGCATTGAATACAATTTTGAAGGAGAGAAAATTGACTGGACTAACTGGCTACTTGGTTTTGCTCCTTGGTTGTTATTAATTGGATTTTGGATTTTTATGCTTAGAAGAATGCAAGGTTCAAATAATGGAATGAATAATGTATTTAGTTTTGGAAAAAGCAAAGCAAAGATGTTTTCTTCGAATCAAAAGAAAGTGAAATTTTCTGATGTTGCTGGATGTGTAGAAGCAAAAGAAGAGTTAGAAGAAGTAATCGCCTATTTGAAAAGTCCAAAGAAATTCGAAAAATTAGGTGGAAAAATTCCAAGAGGAGTGTTATTGGTAGGTCCTCCAGGAACTGGAAAAACTCTATTAGCGAGAGCTGTAGCTGGAGAATCTAGTGTTCCATTCTTTAGTATTAGTGGAGCTGATTTTGTTGAAATGTTTGTAGGAGTTGGAGCGTCAAGAGTACGAGATCTATTTGAGCAGGCAAACAAAAATTCGCCTGCAATTATCTTTATAGATGAATTAGATGCTGTTGGCAGACAAAGAGGAGCTGGTTTAGGCGGAGGTCATGACGAAAGAGAACAAACTTTAAATCAATTATTAGTAGAGTTAGATGGATTTGAAAATAGTAGCAGTGTAATTGTAATGGCTGCAACCAACAGACCTGATGTGCTAGACTCTGCACTGTTAAGACCAGGTAGATTTGATCGTCAGGTTGTAGTGGATATTCCTGACCTAAAAGGAAGGCACGATATTCTAAAAATACATACGAAAAAAATTAAGATTAATAAGAAATCTGTTAAACTTAAAGATATTGCAAAAGGTACACCAGGAATGGTTGGTGCTGATTTAGCAAATCTTGTAAATGAAGCAGCTTTATTAGCATCTAGGAAAAGAAAAGCTACTGTCGATAATAATGACTTTGAAGAAGCAAAAGATAAGGTTTTAATGGGAGTTCAACGAAAAAGCATGGTATTATCCGATGATGAGAAAAAAGTGACAGCATACCATGAAGCTGGACATGCTGTGGTAGCTATATTTTCTCCTGAAGCCGATCCAGTTCACAAAGTGACTATCATTCCAAGGGGAAGAGCTCTTGGTGTGACAATGCAATTACCTCTAGATGAAAAGCATGGATATTCTAAGACATATATTTTAAGCAGATTAGCGGTAATGATGGGCGGAAGATCAGCAGAAGAAATCATATTTAATGAGATTACCACCGGAGCTTCGAACGATATTGAAAGAGCTACAAGTATTGCAAGAAAAATGGTTTGTGAATGGGGTATGAGCGACACAATGGGTCCAATGTCATTTGGTAAAAAGAATGAGGAGATATTTTTAGGAAGAGAAATACAATCACATAGAGATTATAGTGAAAAGACTGCTCAACAAATAGATCATGAAGTTGTTAGTATCATTAAAAATGCGCAACAAACTTCACATAAGATTTTAAAAGATAATATAGATCTTTTACATTTAATGGCTGAACAGTTATTAGAGCATGAAACAATTGATGAACAAGATATTAAACTGTTGATTGCTGGTAAGAAAATTTCAAAAAAATAAATAGTGAATATTTCTGAATTAAATGATTGGTTATTGTCTGAATATAAACAGCCACTCATTATGGGAATATTAAATGTTACCCCAGATTCTTTTACAGATGGTGGAAAATTTCTAGATACTAATACTGCAGTTGATCACGCTATGGATATGATTGCTGACGGTGCAGATATCATTGATATAGGTGGAGAATCTACTAGACCTTTTTCTGATCCAGTATCTGAAGAAGAGGAATTATCTAGAGTCATATCTGTAATACAGAAATTAAGAGAGAAAACAGATACTATAATTTCCATAGATACTACAAAATCTTTAGTTGCTGATAATGCATGTAGTGTTGGAGCAGACATTGTTAATGATATTAGTGGCTTATCTTTTGATAGTAATATGGTTAATACTGTTATTAAACATGATTGTCCTGTTGTTTTAATGCATATCATAGGAAACCCTAAAACAATGCAAGAAAATCCTTCATATAACAATCTAATCTCTGATATCACTAATCATTTACTAGACAGAGCTAATTTTGCTTTGAAGAAAGGGATTAAAAAGCATAATATTATTTTAGATCCAGGAATTGGATTTGGTAAGACAATAGATAATAATTTTAATATCATAAATAATATAGATAAGTTGAATGATCTTGGTTATCCTATATTGATTGGAGCATCAAGAAAATCATTTATTGGTAAGACTTTAAATGTAGATGAAAATAATAGAATTGAAGGAACGATAGTATCAAACATAATAGCCTTGGATAGAGGATGTAAGATATTTAGGGTGCATGATATTACTGAGGCAAAAAGATCATTGATTATTGGAAATAAAATTTTGAATTCAAACACTTTAAATACCTAAATTATACCATATGAACTTATTTGAAATCAGCTTTATAAAATTTACGCTTACGGATTTATTTGATTTGGTGCTTATTTCATTCATTTTTTCCTATGCCTACTCTTATTTTAGAGGAACAAGAGGCGGACAAATGTTAATCGGTCTATTAATCCTATTTTTTGCAGGATTTATCGTTAATATTCTTGGCTTTAGAGCTACTTCATGGCTATTAAACTTATTTCAAACAGTATGGGTGGTTGTATTTGTTATTTTATTCCAACCAGAAATTAGAAGATTATTAACTTCTCTTGGTCAAAATAGAATACTAAGGAAGCTATTTCAAATTGAGAAACTTTCTATTCAAGATGAAATTATATCATGCATTAACGAGATAAAGAAAAATAGATGGGGAGCAATTATTGTTTTTGAAAGAGAGAATTCTTTGAAGACCATTAGTTCTGACGGTGTAAAAATGGGAGCAGTGTTTAGTCCTGAATTATTAGTCTCAATTTTTAATCCTTCATCACCTCTGCATGATGGAGCCGTAATTATTCATAGTAATATTATTGAGGCTGCTGCATGTATTTTGCCTTTAACAGAGAGTAAGACTTTAAACCCAGAGATGGGTACAAGACATAGAGCTGCGCTGGGCATTTCAGAGGAGAGCGATGCTATCGCATTAGTTTTATCTGAAGAGACAGGAAAGATATCTATTGCAGAGAATGGATATTTTATAAGCTCCGAGCTTAGTTTAGAAGAATTAAGTAAGGTTTTAAAAGAGAAAATGAGTGAAATGGGGGAAGCGTAAGATGTTGAAAGAAAAGATTAAGGATTTAATGGACAGAGCAGACTTTATGACTCTTTCTACTAGCGTTGCAGGAAATTCATCTGCTGCGAATGTATATTTTTCAAATGATGGTCTAAATATATATTTCTTTACATTTAACCCATCTAGAAAAGCTGTTCAAATTGCTTTTAATCCAAAAGTCCAGTGTGTTATTAGGCCTGATGGAGAAGATGGCATTAAAGAGCTCCAGATTGATGGATATGCTACAAAAATAACAGACAAAGAAGAAAAAGATAAAGCAAGAGAAGCAGTTCTCAAAGTTACAGAAGCTTTCTCTGATTATATGTATGATGAATTCTTAATTGCTAATGATGTAGTTGGATATTATAAAATAGAGCCAACGGTAATAAAATATGTCGATTTTTTTGCTGAAACTCAGTTTGAATGGATAGAATTACCAGAGAATAGACCAAGTATAATTTCAGAATTATTAGGCAATATCAGTAGAACGTTCAAATATTGGATGACTGTTATTAGAGGTCCATTTTTAACAGCTACTATTGCTCCAATCTTACTTGGATCAGCTATTGCATATAAACAGTTTGGCACATTTGATTGGTCAATTTTTTGGCTTGTTCTCTTAGGAGGAATTTTTGCTCAGATTGCTACAAACAACATGAATGATTATTTTGATCATAAATCAAGAAATGATGAGATGAACAAACTGGCAAGTCCTTTTAATGGAGGATCTAGATCAATTCAATCTGGTTTAATTACGCCAACAAATATGTTATTATTATCCTTATTATTTTTTGGATTAACGATTGGCATAGGTTTAAGTCTTAATAATGCTATTTTTGGTGACTATTTTGCTATGTCAAACTTAATGTATGTTGGATTAATCGGTGTATTTTTAGGGATTACATATACTGGTTTTTTAAAATTAGCTTACAATGGATTAGGCGATTTAGCAGTATTTACTGGATTTGGTCCTTTGATGGTTTATGGTGCTGCATATATGCAAAATCAATCTGTTGATCCTGTTACTACATTATTATTCTCAATTCCTGTAGGCATATTAATTGCTCTTGTATTATTTATTAATTGTTTCCAAGACTATAATGCTGATAGAGCAGCCAATAAAAATAGTTGGGTTGTTAAATTAGCTGGACCTGGAGATAAAGCAAACTATAGAGCACCTTTCAAAGTATGGAGAAATTCTATGTTATTGTCATTTGCAATTATTTTTGGAGCAGCTATCTATACTAGTAATCTTTTTACGCTAATAGCGTTACTTCCTGTTCTAATATTTAATTTTGCTCACAAAAAAGGTTCTAGTTGGTTAGATGAATGGGAAAAAGAAGATGCAAATCTTCAGCAACTTCCGTATGAGCTATTAATTGTTAATGTTTCAACAATTGGAATTCATTTTTTAACAGGGATATTACTTACTTTAGGATTTTTAATTAGCACATGGATTTAAAAGACCAATATAATTCACTTTTAGAAAAGTTTGATCAAATTAGGAGGCATCTTTGACCTTGAAGCCAAAGATGCTTACTTAAATAATCTAAAAGATCAAATATCAGACCCATCTTTATGGGACAATAACAAGAAAACAACATCCATTATGAAAGAAATTTCTATGTGCGAGAAGGATATCGATTTAAGAAAAAATTTATCTGAAAAGGCTAGCGATGTTAAGGTTATGTTTGAATTTCTAAATGATGGCCAGATAGATGAAAAAGAATTTTCTAAAGAATTAGAATATTTTTCTAAACTAATTAAAGAATTTGAATTAAAACTCATTCTTAATTCACCAAATGATTCTAAGGATGCAATTATATCAATCCATCCAGGAGCAGGAGGGACTGAGAGTCAAGACTGGGCCCAGATGTTATATAGAATGTATTCTATGTGGACAGAATCTAAAGGCTTCAAATTTAACGTTATTGATTTTCAATCAGGAGACGAAGCAGGTATTAAGGACTGTACAATTGAAATCGTAGGAGACTATGCATATGGGTTACTTCAATCAGAAATTGGTATTCATAGATTAGTCAGAATATCACCTTTCGACTCTAATAGTCGTAGACATACATCTTTTGCTTCAGTTTCTGTTTATCCATCTATAGATGAAGATGTAGAAATAGAAATCAACCAAAAAGATTTAAGAATTGACACCTTTCGTTCTAGTGGAGCTGGAGGTCAGCATGTGAATAAAACAGATTCTGCTATTAGAATTACTCACATACCTACTGGAACAGTTACACAGTGTCAAACGCAGAGATCTCAACACAAAAATAAAGAACAAGCGTTAAAAGTATTAAAATCTAAACTATATCAAATTGAAATAGAGAAGCAAGCCGAGTCTAAAAAAATTCTTGAAGGTGAAAAAAAGGATATTGCTTGGGGTAATCAGATAAGATCATATGTTTTTCATCCTTACAACATGATTAAAGATCATAGAACAAAATTTGAAGTAGGAAATGTTAAAGCTGTTATGGATGGTAATATAGATGACTTTATGTATAGTTATTTATTAGATAAAATGGAAAAAAATAAATAAGTTTCTTTCAGTATGGAAAATAAAAGTCTAAAACAAATTATTGCAAATCGTCTAGAGAAATTAGAGAAAATACGTGAATTAGGTGTCAATCCTTATCCATATGAGTTTAATACTACTCATACAACATCAGATATCACCAAAAAAAATCTCAATAAAAAGGTATCTGTAGCTGGAAGAGTAATGTCTTTAAGAAAAATGGGAAAAGCTGCTTTTGCTAACATCCAAGATGAACAAGGTAGAGTGCAATTATATATCGCAAAAGATGATGTAGGTGAAGACAACTACAATTTATTTAAGCTTGTTGATATTGGAGATTTTATTGGTATTGATGGTACAGTTTTTGTCACCAAAACAGATGCATTGACTGTTAAAGCTCAACAAGTAACTGTGTTAAGTAAAAACTTAAGACCTATTCCTGATGTAAAAGAAAAGGATGGAGAAAAATACAACTCAGTATCAGATAAAGAATTAAGATATAGAAAACGTTATCTCGATATGATTATTAATCCTGAAACAAAAGATAATTATATCAAAAGGTTTAAAATAATTAACTCTATAAGAGAGTTTCTAAATAAAAATGGCTATATAGAGGTTGAGACACCAGTTTTACAACCAATTTATGGTGGGGCAAATGCTAAGCCTTTTAAAACATTTCATAATGCATTAGACCAAGAATTTTTCCTAAGAATTGCTACCGAACTTTATTTAAAGCAATTAATCGTGGGTGGATTTGAAAAAGTCTATGAAATGTCCAAGGATTTTAGAAATGAAGGCATTGATCGTAGCCATAATCCAGAGTTTACTATGCTTGAATTTTATCAAGCTTATGCAGATTACAACTTTATGATGGATTTTGTAGAAGACATGTTTAAAAAAGTAGCAAAAGATTTAGGTGTTAAGAATATATCATGGGATGGGAATGATATTAATATATCTAAAAAGTTTGCAAGAAAAACAATGGATGAATTAATTAAGGAACATACTGGGCATTCTATAGATTTAACTGATAGTAAGGCAGTATTTGATCTATGCAAGACATTAGATCTAAAAGTTAAGAAGAGTGACAGTCTTGCAAAGATGATTGATGAAATAATGAGAAGAAAAGTAGAACCAAACTTAATTAATCCCACTTATGTAATGAATCATCCTGTAGAAATTTCTCCATTGGCAAAAGTCAATAGGGATGGAGATAAAAATTTTACTGAAAGATTTGAATTATTTATTGCAGGTATGGAATTTGCAAATGGATTTTCTGAGCTAAATGATCCTATAGATCAAAGAAAGCGATTTGAAGACCAATCAGCTAAAAAAGATGGCGGAGATGAAGAAGCGTTCCCTGTTGATGAAAATTTCTTAGAAGCTATAGAGACTGGAATGCCTCCAACTGCAGGAGTTGGTATTGGAATTGATCGATTAGTTATGTTATTTATTGATACTAGGTGGATTAGAGATGCAATTATCTTTCCCACACTCAAATCTTTAAAATGAAATTAGTTTTTCTTGTCTTAAGAAGACTATTTTTTTCATCACAAAGTAATTTTCTTTTCAAAATTACAAATATTGTTTCTATTGTAAGTTTAGCTCTAGGTATAGCTTCATTAAATATTGTATTAGGAGCGGTAGAAGGATTTGAAAGTAAAGTATCTGAGAAGCTTTCTTATATTAATGGCTATACAACTGTTAATCATTTATTTGAAGACGAATTCGTTGTAAATGAATCTGAATTATTACCTGATTTTTATAATGAATATGGAAGCAGATTAACTCCGTATATTGAGAAACCGGGAATTCTTAAATCACAATCTAATAGCAGTAATGTTATGATATATGGTTTAAGAGATAAAGAATTTAGAGATTATAATCTATTCAATAGATCCAATATTAATATTGAAGATATTAATCCAAATGAAGTTATTGTTGGTAGTGTTCTTGCAAAAAATCTTGATTTATCGATAGGAGATGAGATTATTCTTTTTAATCCATTATCTTCTCAAAGATTGATAGGAAATAATAAATTTTTATTATTAAAAATAAGAGAGATATATCACTCAGGTATAGATGAATACGATTCAAGATTAATTTTTATGCCGATTACTACTGTTCAATCCTATTTTAATAAAGAAAATATGATTAGTGGTTGGATTAACTTTGATAATTCTTTAGAAATGGAGAATGTGGATTATCCATTCTATCAATTGCACTTAGAAGACAGGCATAGAGATTTATTTGAATGGATTAATACGCAGCAATGGCCCATTATTTTTATTTTTAGTCTAATTGCATTAGTATCCTATTTTAATTTGATGGGATCAATCAACATCCTTTTTTATGAGAAAAGATTTAATCTAGCAATTATGAAGACCTATGGAATGTCCAATAGAAAGTTATCACTGATATTTATCATTCAAGGAATATTTTTAGCATTTATTGGAGCAATATTGGGAGTTATTTTGGCTCTATTATTTATTTTTATGCAAGAGAAATTTCATTTTATCTCATTAGCTGAGAATATTTATTTTGTTAGTTATTTGCCAGTCATATTCAGTATAAATAATGCTATATATACACTGCTCATTAGTGTATTATGTAGCATATTATTTTCAAGTATTTCTCTCAAATATCTTTTATCTATTAATCCATCTAAAATATTAAAAAATTAATGAAGACTATATTTCTAATAGCAAAACGTTTTTTGATGCCGCGCAATGTAATTGAGGGCGGTATTATTAATCTTATATCTTTTTTAGGATTATTTATTGGTGCTGCATCAATTATCTTGTCGATAGCAGTTCTTAATGGATTTCAAAGCATCCTTCAAGATGAGACAAGAAAAATATATGGAGATTACGCCCTTGTTGAATTTGATTATATTAAAGATAGAGAATTAATAACCAGTCTTGAGAACAATAATATTAAATATGCTCCATTTTATCAGGAAGAATTTTTTGTATCAAAAAATAATAAACAATCTTTAGTAAGCTTAAAGACTATTGCTAGTACAAAGTTTGAGAACTTCTATGATCTAAAATTGATTGAAAATAACAAAGAATTAAATGATGGAGAAATTATTATTGGACAATCTTTAGCAGATAGGATGGACTTTAGTATTGGCGACTCTATTTCAATGTACAGTACCAAGCTTAATATGAGTTATTTGGCGATGCCATTAACGAAAGAATTCATTATAAAAGATATTTTTAGCAATAGAATATTAAGATCTGATGAATTTCTAATGTTTACAGTGTCTGAAAATGATAGTCCGATTGATGAAACATTTACTGATGTGGAGATTCTTGGAGAAATAGATAATATTACGAGTGTAAAAGAAGCTAATATTGTGTCATGGAAGGAGCGCAATAAACAATTGTTTGATGCAACTGAGATTGAGAAGAAAATAACCTTCTTCACATTGTTTCTTATAATAGTAGTGGCCTCCTTTAACTTATCTTCATCTATAATGCAAATTGCAACCAAAAAAACAAGAGAAATGGCAATTCTAAGCACTCTTGGAATGAAAAAAGGTAATATATCTAGCATATTTTTAGTTTATGGATATTTACTTGCATTATCTGCTATAATTAGTGGTATTTTATTTGCTCTCTTGATTATATATATACAAAATACATTCGGAGTGTTTATGTTGAATCCTGAATTTTATCTAGTAAGCATACTTCCTATGGAAATTAGTTTTAAAGATATTGCTTTGTTGTTATTTTACTCTATAATAATTATTGGTTTATTTGCAACATTACCTTTAATGCTTATTAAAAAAATACGCCCAGTTGAATTGATAAATAAAAACATATGATACTATCAGTTAAAAATCTCAAGAAGACCTTTAAAGATGGCGATAGAAAGCTTGAAGTCCTAAAAGGAATTAGTTTTGATCTTAATAAGGGAGAGATCTTAACTATTAAAGGACCATCCGGTTCTGGAAAATCTACTTTATTAAGCTTATTAGGTACTTTAGATGAGCCAGATAGCGGAGAAATAATAATTAACAGTAATAATCTCAATGATATTGAAGACTATGACCTCATAAGAAATACTCACATTGGATTTATATTCCAATTTCATAATCTTATCGCTGAGTTAAATATTTTTGAGAATGTTACTATTCCGACGCTTATAGCAGGAAATGAGGTTGATACAGCTTATGTAGAAGATTTATTTAATTACTTTGATTTATCAGATCGTAAGAAATCTTTTCCCTTAGATCTTTCTGGAGGAGAAAAACAAAGAGTTTCTGCAATGAGAGCTATTATCAACAAACCTTCAATAATTATAGCAGATGAACCAACAGGGAACTTAGATGAGGACAATGCTATTAAAATGATTGATTTATTTCAAAAATTAAATGACGATTTTAATCTAACTTTTGTCATTACTACTCATGATGATAAGGTATTTAGCATAGGTAAAAGAAAAATGAACCTATATGATGGAACTCTCATAGAATTATAGAATAATACCTTATATATGCCATATAGGCATATAATTTGTCAAATATGACATATATATTATCCTGGCATACTCTTTGCATCTATATATAGCGAAAACTAAAATATTAGGAGAATTTTATGGGAAAAATAATTGGAATTGATTTAGGTACAACAAACTCTTGTGTAGCAGTAATGGAAGGTGGAGAGCCGACCGTTATTACTAGCCCTGAAGGTGGAAGAACTACGCCATCAGTGATAGGTTTTACAAAAGAAGGTGATCGTTTAGTAGGTGATCCTGCAAAACGTCAAGCTGTAACTAATCCCAATAATACTGTTTATTCAATTAAAAGATTTATGGGCAGAACTCCTGCTGAAATCAAAAAAGATATCAAAGAGGTAGCGTATAAGGTTTCTGTAGATGGTGCTAAAGTGAATGTCGAGGCAAATGGTAAGAAATACCAGCCTCAAGAAATTAGTGCTATGGTTCTGCAAAAAATGAAACAAATGGCTGAACAATATCTTGGAACAGATGTTACGGATGCTGTTATTACTGTACCTGCATATTTTAATGATTCACAAAGAAAGGCAACGAAAGATGCAGGAAAAATTGCAGGACTAAATGTTAAGAGAATTATCAATGAACCTACTGCTGCATCGTTAGCCTATGGATTTGATAAAAAGAAAGATGAAAAAGTAGCTGTATTTGATTTAGGTGGAGGTACTTTTGATATATCTATTCTTGATATCTTAAATGATGAAGGTCAAACAATAGAAGTTAATGCAAGTAACGGTGATGGGAGATTAGGTGGAGATGATTTTGATCAGAAAGTTGTCGATTGGTTAGCTGATGAATTCAATAAGAATGAAGGGATTGATTTAAGGAAAGATCCAATGGCTTTACAAAGATTGAAAGAGGCTGCAGAGAGCGCTAAGAAAGAACTTTCATCTTCAAAGCAAACAGAAATTAATTTACCATTCATAACCGCTGATTCTTCAGGTCCAAAGCATTTAAATATTACATTAACTAGAGCCACTTTTGAAAAGCTAGTTGCAGATCTTGTTGAGAAAGTCGTAGGACCATGTAAGCAAGCGTTAAAAGATGCGAAGCTCAATCCTAAGGATGTTAATGAGGTAATTTTAGTTGGTGGTTCAACTAGAATTCCTGCGGTTCAAAGCAAAGTAAAAGAAATATTTGGAAAAGATCCTAATCAAAGTGTTAATCCCGATGAAGTTGTAGCTCTTGGAGCAGCTATACAAGCAGGCGTATTAGCAGGAGATGTGGATGATGTATTATTGCTTGATGTTACACCATTAACTTTAGGTATTGAAACTATGGGCGGTGTTGCAACAGGTTTAATTGAAAAAAATACAACGATTCCAACTCAAAAATCTCAAATCTTTAGTACTGCAGCTGATAACCAGCCAATGGTAGAAATCCATGTCGTTCAAGGAGAGAGACAGTTAGCTGGAGATAACAAAAGTCTAGGGAGATTTCATTTAGATGGAATTCCTCCTGCACCAAGAGGTACTCCACAAATCGAAGTGACATTTGATATGGATGCCGATGGTATTTTAAATGTTAAAGCTACAGATAAAGCTACCAGTAAAGAGCAAAGCATTAGAATTGAAGCTCAAAGCGGTCTATCTGATCAAGAAATTGAAAAGATGGTAAATGATGCTAAGAAACATGAAGCAGAAGATAAGGTTAAAAAAGAAGAGATTGAGACAAAAAATCAAGGAGAACAGTTAGTTTATCAGACAGAAAAACAAATGAAAGATTTGGAAGATAAATTAAGTGAAGATGATAAAAAAGATCTTAATGATGCTTTAGATCAGTTAAAAACAGCAAACGCTTCAGGGAATACTGAGGACATCAAGAAAGAAATTGAAAATATCAATGCTGTATGGAGTTCTAAATCTTCTAGTATGTATGCAAATTCTACAGAAGGTACAGAACCTCCTATGCAAGGAACTACAAGCTCAGAACCTTCATCTGAAAAGAAAGATGATAAAAAGATTGAAGATGCAGATTTTGAAGTTGTCGATGACTAGATTTTAGATTTTTTATTAGGCTATTAATAGTTAGTTTTTAAACAAATGAATAGCCTAATAACAAAAATACTTAGAACATTCTTTAGTATAATTATCACATTTATTCTATGTATAATTATCGTTACCATTTCCTTATATATCTATATAGGAAAAGGATTAGAATTTGAAATTGATCAATCAAACTCTCTTATAGCTTCTCTGTCAGAGGAGTATAGTATTGATTTTGACAAATCATCTACTATTAATCTTGTTGCAGATAGCGATAAAGTAGATGTGTATATCTTACTAAAAGATGTCATTGTGGATAATGATAATAAGAATATACTAAAAGCCCCTAATGCTTCATTAAAAACTCATTTTTCTTACACAAATATTATGATGTTAGGAAATCTTTTCTTTGACAATCAGAGAATAAGTTATAATCTAGTTGATGCTGTAAATATTCATTTGAATGAACCTACCTTAAATATAAAATATATTAATAGTTTAGAGAGCGATAGTATTTCAAAGGATAGTGAATTTTTTCCATTAAATATCAAGGCAGAGAGTGGAGTATTATTTGATGGTGTATTAGAGTTGGGAACATTCTCTATGGCATTAAATCTGAATCAATTTGAAAACAAATCAGAGATTCAAAGCTATTCTTTTGAATTAGAATCTCACAAAGAATTTCCAGCTGATTACATAGGACAGTTTTTTGAAGAAGTAGTTTTGCTTTATGATGAAAATGAATCAGTTTATTTCAATATAGATATTAAAGATCAAGAGGCAAATACACTTGAAAATACACAGACATTAAATGGAACATTAAGAGTAAGAGACACTAAGCTTGATTTAAAAGAATTTCCAGTAGAGTTGAAGCCAGAATCTATTAGAAATCTGAATATAGACCTTAATGTTATTGATAATATAGGCCAGATTAATTTTTTAGGATCTGTAACTAATCCAAAAGTCAAATTGAAGCTACAGAAAGATCCTAATCTACAGATTACAGGATCGATAGATTTTGAAGAAACATCGGAACCATATTTAAATTTAACAGTAAATGGAACAGATATATATTTTGCAAAATTAGATAATGGCAATCTTAACGGAATAACAGATTTAAGGGTCTTAATCTCTGGGAAAAATGTATTAGATTTAGCTGGAGAGCTAAATATAAAGAAAAGTAATGGATTTCTAGTGCCGTTAACAAATAGCACATTTGAAACTCAACATATTGTAAAGAAGGAAAATGATGAATAAAGATGCACTAAATCGATTGAATGCAAAGATTGCAAAGAAATCGGTATTTATTAAAGATTTGAAAGACGGAATTGGACAGGTCATTGTTGGACAGAATGATCTTATAGATAAGATACTAATATCTGTTATATCTAATGGTCATATATTACTGGAAGGAGTACCTGGTCTAGCTAAAACTCTAACTATTAATACTGTTGCTAACTTAATTAGCGCTGAATTTAAGAGAATTCAATTTACACCAGATATGCTACCTGCAGATTTGCTAGGTACTTTGATATATAATCAAAAGACAGGTGATTTTATGACAAAGAAAGGACCAATTTTTTCCAATATTATTTTAGCAGATGAAATCAATAGAGCTCCTTCAAAGGTACAAAGTGCTTTGCTTGAAGCAATGCAAGAAAGGCAAGTTACTATTGGAGAAGAAACATTTAAACTTGATTTACCTTTCCTTGTATTAGCTACACAGAATCCTATTGAGCAAGAAGGAACTTATCCATTGCCTGAAGCTCAAGTAGATCGTTTTATGTTAAAGGTTCTTGTTGATTATCCATCAATAGAAGAAGAAAAAGAGATTTTGTCTAGAGTAGCAAAAACTAATTTAGAGAAAAAACAAAAACCTGTAGTGAACGCTAAGAAGATTTTAGAAGCCCAAAAACTGCTCAATGATATTTATATCGCACCTAAGATTCTTGATTATATATTGAATATTGTTTTTGCAACAAGAAGTCCTGAAAAATTTAAATTAGGTCAACTCAAAGATTTGATTAGTTTCGGTGCTTCTCCTAGAGCATCAATTAATTTAGTATTGGCAGCTAAAGCAAAAGCATTTATCGATGGAAGAGGTTATGTTATTCCAGAAGATATAAGATATATAGGAAAAGACGTTTTAAGACATAGAATGTTGCTATCTTATGAAGCAGAGGCAGAAGAAGTCACATCAGAAGAATTAATTAATCAGTTATTTAAAGAGATTCCTGTTCCATAATTCTATATTATGTCAAAAGACATACTAAAAAAAGTTCGACAAATAGAAATCAGAACTAAAAATATTGTAAATGATTTTTTTGGTGGAGATTATCATTCCAATTTTAAAGGTCGAGGCATGACTTTTTCTGAAGTAAGAGAGTATCAACACGGCGATGATGTTAGATTCATTGACTGGAATGTTACTGCAAGGACAGGGAAGCCTTATATAAAGATATTTGAAGAAGAGAGAGAACTTACAGTACTACTTCTTATTGATGTTAGCAGCTCCGGAGTTTTTGGTTCAAAAAGTATATTAAAAGTTGATTTAGGTATTGAGATTGCAGCAATGTTAGGGTTTTCTGCTATCAAGAATAATGACAAAGTTGGATTGATTCTATTTAACGATGATATAGTAAAATATATACCTCCAAAAAAAGGTAAATCTCATGTATTGCGCTTAATAACTGACTTGGTCAACCATGACTACAATAAAGATCAAAATCAAACATCAATTAAAAATGCCTTAGAGTTTGCAAGTAAGATTTCTAGAAGAAAAAATGTTATGTTTGTGATTTCAGATTTTATGGATGATAATTTTTGGACAGAAATGAAATACTTAAATTTCAATCATGATGTCATAGGTATACAGATATATGATATCTTTGAAAAAGAATTCCCAAACTTAGGTTTAATTAATGTGCATAATTCTGAATCAAATGAAAAAGTATGGATTGATACATCTAGCGATAGAATACGGTCTGATTTTTCAAAAGATTTTTCTGATCGTTTAAATGGCTTTGCGCAAAGTTGCAAGAATATTGGTTTTGATTTAATACAAATAGCAACCAATGAAGACTATATTAAAGCTCTTACTAATTTCTTTAAAAGAAGAGCTAAACGTTCCTAGTATATGATTAAGAATATTATCCTTTTATTTTTTTTTTTTTCAGTTGTACAGATAAGAATAAACAGAATGCTTTCACTTATGAAGTAGATATCAATAAAACAGAAATTGGTTACCCAGTTAACCTTGATATTTCCTTAAATAATCTTGATGAATATTATTCAATTGAAGAAATGGTATGGTCTGACTCTTCTTTATGGATCTCTGATTCGTCAAGAGTTCTAATAAAAAATTCTAACATAGATACTTTAGACCATTCATTTTCCGCTAGTTTTGAGATCACATTTTGGGATACAGGAAGAATAGTTATACCTCCATATTCTTTGAGCATTAATTTTCCAGACTCAACAGAACCTACAGTCTTTATTACAGAACCTATAAAAATAGAAATAGCATCTGTTATTGATAGTACTATGTTAAATATTGAGAAAGATAAGCCTATCAAAGAGATTGAATTTCCATATGAAAGTTACAGGATATTCTTAATATCAATTATACTATTTTTATTAGCTTCTATATTTCATTTATGGTTCAATAGAAGTCAAGGAAATCTTTTCAATCAGATTAAATTTTTTAATAAAGATCCAAGAAAAGATTCAGTTAAAAAATTAAATCAATTGAAATTTAAAAACATCTCTTCTGCTATATTCTATGATAAGTTGTCAATAATATTAAAGAGGTACTTAGAAAATCAATATTATGTTATTTCCTTTGAAATGACTTCTGAAGAGATAAAAACTTTCTTTAATGATGCTGATTTAATAGGAATACTTGATAAGATTGATTCTGTAAAATTTGCTAATAAAGAATACAGCAACTCTGAAAAAAAATATGATTTAGAATTAACAAAAAAAATTGTAAGAAAACTGTTATAAAAAAATTAAATAAATTAAGTTCTTAGCATGAGCACAACAGCAGACATAAGAAACGGATCTATACTGAACTTCAAGAATAGAAGAATGAAAGTTGTAGAATTCCAACATGTTAAACCAGGAAAAGGTCCAGCGTTTGTTCGAACAAAATTAAAGGATATTCAATCAGGAAAGGTGATAGATCAAACTTTCAATGCAGGTGTAAAATTAGAATTTATTAGAGTTACCTCTAGTCAATTCCAATACTTATACAAAGATGCTAGTAATTATATATTTATGGATAATCAAACATTTAACCAGATTGAGGTTTCTGATCTTTTAATGCAAGATGGCCATATGTATATCAAAGAAGGTGATAATATAGATTTAGTATTTGATGGTGATGAAATTATCAATATTAATCTTCCTGCTAAGGTAACGCTTAAAGTAGTACAGACAGATCCAGGACATAGGGGGAATACAGCTACCAATGCAACAAAGCCTGCTAAGATGGAGACTGGCCTAGAAGTCCAAGTTCCGTTATTTATTAATGAAGGAGATTTTTTAAAAATTGATACAAAATCTGGTGATTACTCTGAGAGGGTAAAGCAATAATTTTATGTGGAAAGACAAGTTAAAAGAAGTTATATATATACTAGAGAATAGTGATATAAATGAGATAGAAGTAAGATTTTGGTTTAGAAAGATAAAAGTTACTAAAAATCCTCCAACTATTAATTCTGATATTAGTAATGTATCAGACTTAGCTTCATCAAGCTCCGATCAACCTATTATATCTTCCGAAAAAAAGGAAGAATCTCATCCAAAAGTAGATACTAACACATTTACTGTATGTTCACCTATGCCTGGAACATTCTATTCAGCTCCAGACCCAGATTCTAAGCCGTTTGCTGAAGTCAATGGTGCAATAAATCAAGGAGATACTATTTGTATCGTAGAAGCAATGAAGATTATGAATGAAATTCAATGTGAAAGCAGTGGTACTATTAAAGAAATTCTTGTTGAAAATGGTAGTCCAGTTGAATTTGATCAACCTTTGTTTATCTTAACTTATTCTGAATAAAGTATGTTTAAAAAAATATTGATTGCAAATAGAGGTGAGATTGCCATAAGAATAATTCGCGCTTGTAAAGAGATGGGAATTAAAACTGTAGCAGTTTATTCTAAGGCAGATAAATTTTCTTTACATGTGAAATTTGCAGATGAAGCAATATGCATTGGTGAGGGGCCTCCATTAGAGAGTTATTTAAATATTCCTAGAATTATTGCTGCAGCTGAAATATCTAATACTGATGCTATTCATCCAGGATATGGATTTCTAGCAGAAAATGCCCAATTTAGTAGAATCTGTAAGGAAAATGGATTCTCTTTTATTGGACCAGATGCTGAAACTATTGCTTTGATGGGAGATAAGGTCAATGCAAGGAAAGCTGCCAAAGATTCAAAAGTACCTATCGTTCCTGGAAGTAATGTTTTGACTTCTGCAGATGAGCTCATTGAGATTTCTAATGGAATTGGATACCCAGTTATGTTAAAAGCTTCTGGCGGAGGCGGTGGAAAGGGTATGAGAGTATTAAATGATGCTTCAGAAGCAGAAAAAGGTTTTAGCATTATACAATCTGAAGCAACTAAAGCATTTAATAACCCTGAAATATATGTTGAAAAATTTATTAAGAATGGTCGTCATATTGAGGTTCAGATTTTAGGAGATAAATTTGGCAACTATGTTCATTTTGGTGAGCGTGAATGTTCAGTACAAAGAAATAATCAAAAATTAATAGAGGAATGTCCATCTAGTTTTGTTGATAAAGATTTAAGAGAGATCTTGACATCAAATTCTATTGATTTAGCTAAGAAAGTCAAATATGTTGGGGCGGGCACTGTCGAGTTTTTAGTTGATGAAGATAAAAACTTTTATTTTATTGAAATGAATACAAGAATTCAGGTAGAGCATACAGTGACAGAAATGGTATATATGATAGATTTAGTTAAAGAACAGATTAAAATGCATTATGGAAAGAAGATGTCTTTTACACAAGAAATGATTAATAGCAAAGGTCATTCCATTGAATGTCGACTAAATGCAGAGGATCCTTTTAATAATTTTG
>JBJKZN010000030.1:0-5518 GCA_045560315.1 Fidelibacterota bacterium
CAATATCTCTTGTCATTTCTAAATGCTGCTTCTGATCTTTTCCAACAGGAACAATATCCGATTGAAATGCTAAAATATCTGATGCCATTAATACTGGATAAGAAAATAAGCCCATATTTGGGCTGAGGCCATTTGCAACCTTATCCTTGTATGATGTTGATCTCTGCATTAAACCTACACTTGTAAAATTAGATAGTATCCATGTTAATTCTGTAACTGCTGGAACATGAGATTGAACCCATATCGTAGATTTTTTTGAATCAAGACCTAATGCCAATAAATCAGAAAATGCATTAAAGGTATTTTTCTCTAACTCTTCTTTATTACTAATAGATGTCAAAGAATGATAGTTCGCAATAAAACAAAACAAATCTGAAGAATCTTGAAAATCAATCATTCTTCTAATCATACCAAAATAATTTCCGATATGTAATAAACCTGATGGTTGTGCTCCGCTTAATATTCTTTTTTTCTTCATTTTAATTTCTGTTGATAAATAAATAATCTTTCCAACCTGCATTCCTATCTTTTACAAACTGATTAAAGTACATGAATCTATTAGGTTTTTTTGGTTCTTTCATCAATTTCATTTGCGCTTCTTTTGGTGTCCTATTTCCTTTTTTAGCATTACAAGGAGAGCAAGCTACAATAAGATTATCCCATGTATCAGATCCGCCTTTGTATTTTGGTACAACATGATCTACAGTTAAGCTTGATTTTGATCCACAGTATTGACAGGATGAATTATCTCTAAGTAATAGATTTTTTCTGTTTAAAACTACTTCCAAACTGTTGTACTTCACATATTGCTTCAATTTGACTACGCTAGGAACTTTAATTCTAGTAGATGGAGAATATATATACTGATCATAGTTCATTAAAACATCAACTTTATTAAGAAAATATAAACACAAAGCCCGTTTGGAAGAGCAAACTGCAAGCGGTAAATAGCTAGCATTTAATACAAGGGTAACATTGTTATTGATATTTAAATTTGAATTATTCTTCTTCATTATTATGAATTTATGAAAATAATCATTCACATTTCATAAAAATAACATTAAGATTATACAGAGTAAATGTAGGGAATTCAGTGAAAATCTGGAGCAGTCCCCGCTACTGTAATTACTGAGATTTAATAGATACCATTCCAGAAAAAATGGGAGAAGGTTTTAAATCATTAATTAGGTATAAGTCAGGAAACCTTATTTACTATATTATAAACCAAGCTTCGGAGGAAAGTATAATGAAATATTATATTTTATTATTAGGAATATTAATCTCTCATCTTTCTGCTCAAACTTTTAATGGTATTGTAATTGATTCAGAAGGTCAACCGTTATCATATGTAATTGTAAAGGAATTGCATGATAAATCTATAGATAATTGGACGATTACAAACGAGAATGGCTATTTTGCAATTCCGTTGAAAAGTAATGCAAAAATTCAATTCAAAAGAATTGGTTTTCAAAATAAAACTATTGATTTAGAAAATAATACATCTCAAGTATTCATACTATCTAGTGATAACGTCCAACTCAAAGAAGTCAATGTATATGGCAACAATAATTCAAGATATTTGAAAAATAAGAACTTCAATAACAATCTGATATCATTTTCCAAAAATGGTACCTTATCACAGATACCTTCTCTAGAAATAAGAACTTATGGTGGCTATGCAGGTGTAACTTCTGCTTCATTCAATTCAGGATTTTCCAGACATACAAAAGTATTATTTAATGGAGTTGATTTGACTGATACTCAAAATGGACAAGTAGATTTATCTATTTTCCCATCATTTGTATTGAACTCACTAAAATATAGACTTAATTCAGGAACAACGTATGGATCTGGGTCTATCGATGGAACATTAGATATAAGTACTAAAGATAGCCCAAATAGAATCTTCTATTCTTCTGGCAATTATGGATTTAATCAATATGGTGCAACCTACTCCATCGGAAGAGAAACTTCGAAAAGAATTATTACAATTGGTAAGACTAGCTATGATGGAGATTATAAATATAAAGACAATACAACTAATAGAAATATTAAGAGAAAAAATAATTATCTAGACCAATTCTTTCTTGCAATGAATAGAGAATTTCTAATTGGAGATGACTTACTAATAAATATCAATTCTCTAAAAACAAAAAATACTAGAGGAGCAGCAGGTAGTATTGCTTTCCCATCTGACCTTGCAACAAGAACAGATGAATACGATCTATATTCTCTGTCCTTTATGAAATTTTTCTTAGACAGTTCTCTTAAATTTTATATCAATCGCTCTACTAGCAACCAAATATTTGAAGATACTGATGAGTCATATCCGATATACAGCGAACATGATCTAGAATCATCATCGGTAGGCATTGATTTTGAAAAAGAAATAAACAGTACTTTGGATTACAAATTATCAGCACAAAAAAAATCTGATAGAATCGCTAGCACTGAATTAAACAATCAAGGAATCAATGCTAGCTCTATATCGTTCTTATTAGACTATTTTAATCATAATAAAGATCTTAGAATATATCCATCTATAAGATATGATAAGCAATCTGCAAATAGAAAATTGACTTATAATTTTAGCATTGAATCAATTAATCAATTTATGAAGAATAGTCCGTCTTATTTTGATTTTGGTTTAGATATAGGTTCATCTTTCCAATTTCCAACAATGAATGACTTATATTGGCCTGATGGATTATATAATATCGGAAATCCAAATTTGAAACCAGAAGAAAGTGATTACCTAGCTATTAAAATGGTTAATAATTCTAATTTTGGAAAATTTACCATTACTGCGACCCTTAAAGATTATAAAAACTTGATTTTATGGCAACCCGATGAATTATATAAATATAGACCGATGAATATTTCTTTTGCTTCAAGAAATAATTACAATATCAATTATCTTAAAAATTTTCTCAATAGTAAATTGCAGATCTCATATAATATGTATGACAGTAGAGATGATAATGGTAGAAAATTATTATATGTACCAGATTACTCAGCAAATATATCCCTATATCATAAATTGAATAAAACAACAAATGTTGCATTGAATTATAAATATACAGGAAAACGTATCCTTCAATATGGTGGAGATTACAACAATCAAATAGATAGTTCTTCTTATGGGTTGCTAGATTTGAGTATTTCTCGAATGTTTAATCAATTAAATATCAGCTTAGCTATTGATAATCTTCTTGATGAAACATTTCAATCTACTTTAAACTATCCTGAGCCAGGTAGAGGTATAAAGTTGACAACAGAATACAATCTTTAATCATCAAACTCCCAAACAATCCCAAAAGATAGGAAACTTTTCATTGGATTGAATAAAGCCTGATTATTAATAGAATAGTCTCCATCAAGTGGCAATCGATCTAACCCATTTTTTAATTTTACTATTAATAAAACATCTGCAATTGATATATTTAAGTCTAATCCAATGTTATAACTTTCGTCATAATGTACGCTATTTGATGTAGGCATATTTCTAAAATAATCAAAAGAATATCCTGATTCATTTTTAGATAAATATCTAAAGGATAATTTTCCATCAATACCAAGTTTTTGATTAACAAATGAAGTGTTAAAATAATAGTTTATATCAAGAATATCGGATCGATTAGAACTAATTAGACTATCATAAAAATTATGATAGTGTATTATATCAACTTTACTTCTTTTGGTAGGTATTCCAATTTTTGTTTCTAATGAAAACATGTCATCTGAAAAAGAAAAATATCCATTAAGACCAAGTGTTTCTATAGTAGAAAGATCATATCCTTGTAGATTATTAACACTGATAAACTTAAGATTAGAGTTAAAAGAAATCTTTCTGTCAATACCATAGCTTAATACTAATGAATCCCAATTTTGTATTTCTTCATCATCCGAAAAACTATAAAACATTTCTCCAAATTGTTGTTTATCAAATAAGATCATATTTGATTTGTTCTTCCTAGAAACAGATAATTGAACTACTCCAAATACAGCTTCATAACTAATAGCAGGAACTACTTTATCTGAAATATAGTCAATGCCATAAGTGAAATTTCCAAAAGAGAATTGGTTGCTATTTGACAACTGTAATATATTTCTACTATAGCCTCTTTGAGTGCTATGATCAAAATAATATGTATTATCAATAAAAGACTTTAGAAATATATTTTTCTTATTATTAGCACTGACATTTAATCTATTTTTTTCAATATCTATATCTTGAGCAACAACATATTCAGTAATACTCCTTTCATCAGACTTACTAATATGATTTAATTCGATGTTATAATCCCAACGATTTGCTATAAAACTATCTCCAACTGTTATTGATAGAAAGTCAGAAAATTCAATATTCATGGAATTATCTATTAAAGATTCATTGTTAAATAAAAATTTTGAATCCTCTCTAAAATAACCAGTCGATAAATAAAAATTATGTTTTGAAAGAATCGTATTGTAATCAATCTTATAGAATAAGCTTAAAGGACTACTATCTTTGTTTGCAAACTCTGAATAAGTACCAAAAAAACTCTTCTTCATTGCAATAAACTCAAAATTACTAATTGAAGACTGCTTTCTTAGCCCAATATTTAATTTATCAAAACCATAGTCTCCAAATTCATATTGAAATTTACTTTTAACATATAGAGAATCAGATGGCATGCCATCAAAATTAAAAGACAGAAACTTATTATCAAAATAAGTTGTTGATCTGTCAATTAATAAATCATCAAACTTTTTTTCTTTGTCCCAAATAATCTCATTATTATCTAAAGCAACGCCAAATTGATTTGAAAGATCATAATTAATATAACTTTGGCTAAATATTAGAGAGGTATTTAAAATAAAGAATATAATGAGTTTGTTTCTCATTTATTGCTTATCACATTAACATGTGAATCCATATAATTAATTGTATGCAATAGAACAGCTTCTAAAGTTTGAGGTTCAACAGGGCTTTGCCATTCTTTTCTACCTTGATAGGATAAAATTAAATGCTCTAGTCTTATCTTGTCCTCATCTGGGAAACGCTTTACTTTCTTAATATAGTTATTAACAATATCTCTCGATAATATTGCATTACCAACTAAACTTCTTTCATTAGATTTTACTTGAGAAAATCCCATATTAATTGAATACAATTTTCCAATCTGATGTAAGCAAGCTCCAGTTAAGAGTAAATCGGTATCAACTTTATAATGCTTACCTAGAATTTTAGAAATCTTAATAAGCGAAACTGTTTGCTCTATTAAACCGCTTTGATAATTATATTGATAGGAAATACTTGCTGGATAAATCTGAAACTTCTTTTTATGATCTGATAATATTCTCTTTACTAGTTGTTTTAAGTGTACTTTAGATATTTTATCAATCTCTTTATTAAGGTGAATCCATAATTGTTTTGCATCTTTTTTTGCACTTGGAATCAAGTCGGATGAGCTGAAACCATATTTTGCATATTTTTCAATCGATGCTCTATTAATATTTTTTATCTTAATAAAAA
>JBJKZN010000031.1:0-5504 GCA_045560315.1 Fidelibacterota bacterium
ACTGTAGCTAAATATAGAGAATCAATGAATATATTAAATACCAAGCAAAGGAAATTAAAATGAGTGTAAGACATTGTATCAAAGTTGATGATTTTTCTAAGAACGAAATAATTGATTTATTCGAATTAACCGCTGAATTAAAACATAAATACAGAACGAAAGAGGATTTTAAGCCATTTAGAAATCATTCGATGGCAATGATCTTTGCAAAACCTTCTGCAAGAACTCGTGTATCTTTTGAAACAGGATTTTCATGGATGGGTGGTCATGCAATTTATTTAGCTCCACAAGATATTGGACTCGGTAAGAGAGAAAGTGCATCAGATTTAGCACAGTTGTTTAGTCGATATAATGACTTAATTATGGCAAGAGTCTTTAGCCATAATGATATGTTAGATTTTGAGGAGTATGCTACGGTTCCTGTTATTAATGGTTTAACAGATTATAATCATCCTTGCCAGATTTTAACGGATATGTTTACCATTTGGGAAGCCAAACAAAAAGATATAAGTAATCTCAAGGTGGCATATGTGGGTGATGGTAATAATATTGTTAGTTCATGGATTAGATTGGCTGCCATATTACCATTTGAATTTACATGTGTTTGTCCTGAAGGATATGAACCTGATCAAGAGACAATCAATTTTGCAGAATCAAAAGGTATATCTACAATTAACATTTCTCATGATCCAGCAGCAGGTGTGATGGATGCAGATGCAATTTATACGGATGTATGGGCTTCTATGGGTCAAAAAGAAGAGATTGATGAACGCATCAAAATCTTTTCTCCATTTCAAGTCAATTCAGAATTAGTAAAAAATGCAAAGAGTGATTATCTATTTATGCATTGCTTGCCTGCAGAGCGAGGAAGAGAAGTTACTGATAACGTAATCGATTCAGAAAATTCAATTGTATTCGAACAAGCAGAAAATAGATTGCATACACAAAATGCTATTATGGTTACTTTGTGTGGTAAAGTTTAGAAATTTTTGATTTCTAATTTATTGTCATTAAATAGAGCATAATTATAATTTTCTTCATTACACTCGCCTAGTAAAATTAATTCTCCACCATTTAATGTTTTATGATAAGAATGATGGTAATGTCCCATTATAACATATTTGAATCCTTCATTAATTTTTTGTTGAGCAAAACTTTCTAATTCGTCATGGATTCTATTGAGTTTATCCTGATCAATGGTATGTGAATCTTTTCTTTCATAAGATATCTTGTTTGCAATTTTTAATGCAATACTTTTTGGAAGCAGGGAGTATGTTTTAATAAATATATTACTGCGAATTACTTTCTTTAATAATCGATATGATTTATCCCAAGATAAAATCCCATCTCCATGGGTAATATAGATCTTTGTACTATTATGTTCGGTCGTTGTGTCACTTAGGAAGGCTTCTGTAATATGTTTCTTGAAGTAGTCTCCAATCCAATAATCATGATTGCCTGCTATAAAATAGATATCAAAACCTTTTTCTTTCATCGCTTTAATTTTTGATAATACTTCTTCATGTTCGCTAGAGTTTTGATTGCGGTACTCAAAATAGTAATCGAAACAGTCTCCCATAATAAATAGCGATCCTTGAGCATTATTTATAGATATAGAATCTAGAAACTGTGAAAATTTTGCAATCTTTTCATTTTCTTCCTGTGATTTTAAGGGCTTAAAGTGCATATCCCCAAAAAAGTATATTGGTAGTTGCATCGCAAAAATTACTCTTTAAACTAAGCTTGTTCAATAGTAATATTATTGATATGAAATTCGTCATAATATATCTTTTACTTAGCCAATTGATTTTTGGTCAAAATTTTGGCCAAAATAAGGTCCAATATGATACATTTGACTGGGAGTATATTGTTAGCCCTAATTTTAATGTCTATTATTATGGAGACAATCATGATCTTGCAATTTTTACATCTAAAGTTGCAGAAGAGTCACTAGACCAGATAGGAAAACACTTAAGATGGAGAAGCAGTAAACCTGTCAAGATTATCGTATACACTTCGCATAATGATTTTCAGCAGACAAATATTGTGAATCCTTATATGCCTGAAGGCGTTGGTGGGGTTACGGAGCTATATAAGAATCGCATCGTTATTCCATTTGAAGGATCTTATGAACAATTTAAGCATGTTATTCATCATGAATTAGTTCATGCTTCTATCAATGATATGGCATACGGTGGAAATGCCCAGGGGTTAATTAGTGGAAGAATAATGTTGCAAATACCTCTCTGGGCCAATGAAGGTTTGTCAGAATTCTTATCGGTTGATTGGGATACCAATTCAGATATGGTATTGCGCGATTTAGCAATCGAAGAAAAATTACCAAAGATTGAAGAATTGAATTATTCTATTCTTGCATACAAAGGCGGACAATCTGTTTGGCAATATATCACTAAGAAATACGGTAGAGAAAAAGTAGGTGAAGTATTCCAGCAAATGAAAAGAACGCAGAATGCAGAAAAAGGATTTAAAAATGCATTGGGTGTAGATTTTGAACAATTAACTGATGATTGGCATGATTATCTAAAAAAAGAATATTGGTCTGATATTAATAAACGAGAAAAAATTGATGATTTTGCAGAAAAAATCACAGATAGATCAAAAACAAAAAACTTTTACAATGTTAGTCCATCATTTTCTCCGGATGGTAATACTGTAGCATATTTCACAGATCAAGCTGGATACATGGATCTTATTTTATATAATCTGGATTCAGGAAAACAAAAAAAACGATTGATTCGAGGAAATACCACTCCAGATCTTGAAGAGTTAAAGTGGTTACAGCCAGGATTATCTTGGTCTTCGGATGGAAAACAGATTGCTTTTGCATCAAAGAGCGGGAAAGAGGATTCCATTATTATTGTTGATGTTGAAGATGGTGGCTATAAGAAAATACCGATTGCACTAGATGGCGTATTTACCACATCATGGCATCCTAAAGAAGATAAAATTGTATTTATAGGACATAAAGATGATGCAAGTGATTTGTATGTAATTGATCTGGATACAAAGGAGCTGACTAATCTAACTAACGATACTTTTTCCGATTTTTCTCCAACGTGGTCATCTAATGGAGATATGATTGTATTTAGCTCAGATAGAGGAACAAATACAGGATCACCTGACATGTTTGACATTGACTTTTCTCAAAATGATATATTTATGTATGACATGTCTAGTGGAAAGATTACACAGGTTACCAATACTCCTTATAATGAGAACTATCCAGTCCTCAATAAGGACAATACGTTATTTTATACTGCAGACTATAATGGTGTGTATAATATTTTTAAGCATGACCTATCAAATGACAGTTCTTTTCCTATTACCAATGTTATTACGGGAATTCAACAGATTGATATCGATAATAACAGTGATAAATTAATTTTTTCTGGATACAACGAAAGAGGATGGGATTTATTTGTTATGAATCAACCTGAAAATCAAGAAGAGAAGGTTGTTCCAGAAACAAAGTTCTATAGTGAAAGAAACCAAGTAGATACATTTGAAGATTTACGTTTTGTTAAGGCTGAAATTCAGAACGAAGAATCCCAAGATTATTCCAAGTATATCTTTGCAAGAAACTATACAAGATTCAATGAATCTGATGAAGAAAATGATCAAGAAGAAGAGGATACAGCAATTGATTCATTGCGTGTTGCAGATGGATATACTCCCCAACCTTATAAAACAGATTTTTCGATTGATTATATAGCTACAAGAGCATCTATTGATAATCTTTTTGGTACTCGCGCATTAGCTAATCTTGCTTGGAGTGATGTTATGGGTGATCATCAAATTATGATGGGCACCAATTTAGTGTTAGACTTAGATAATAGTGATGTTGTCATTAGTTATGCCTATTTAAAAAATAGAATGAACTATTATGGTACTATTTTTCAGCAGGCAAACACTTTCTCATTAGGATACAGTCTTACCTCAGATTATATCGGAAAATTAAGAGATTATGGTGTAGGGTTTTTTGCACAATATCCATTTTCTAAATTTAGTCGTGTTGATTTTGGTGGAACACTTAGATCGGTTGATTATGAAGTAAAAGAATTTGATATTTTTAATCTAACGTATGATTCTGTATACAAAGAAAACCTTACAGCAATGATGCCAATGGTAAGTTTTGTTTTCGATAATAGTAGCAACACCTATACGGGGCCAAATGATGGATTAAAACAATATCTTACATTCCAATTTAGCCCTGATATTGGCGATGACTCTGTTTCTTTCCAGACTATGAAATTTGATATCAGAAAATATTTTAAGATTAACAGAAATTATAGTATTGCTACGCGATTAATGTTAGGAAAGAGCACAGGAGATAGGCCGCAAAGATTCTTTTTAGGCGGAAACTCTCAAATGACTATTTTTTCAGATACTCAAACAGAAGGAGAAGATGACTCTGGTTTTTATGCACAAAGGGTATTGCAGTATGAAAACTCTTCCATATTAGAAGATGTATATTTTAGTGAATATGTTTTTCCTGTAAGAGGTTCAAGATATCGAGAACGTACAGGAGAAAATGTCGCCGTTGCAAACTTCGAATTTAGATTTCCTTTTGTTAATTATGTAGATGTAAGCTTTCCTGCAAAAATTAGATTTGGAAATATTTTTGGACATCTATTTGTTGATGTTGGTGCTGCATGGGATTCAAGTGAAGAATTTGATGATAGTGCATTGATAAGAGATAAGTATGGCTTATCTGATCCAGAAGCTTCTCCTATTATTTCTACGTTTGGTATTGGGATGAAAATGTTTACTCCTTGGGCGCTACTAAGACTTGATACTGCATGGGATCGTTATCCAAATGGAGACTATTCCAAACCGCAGTATATTTTATCTGTAGGGTACGATTGGTAATCTGTTGAAATTTTCAATTCAATCTGAAGATAAACATTCATTAGCAAGAGTAGGTAAAATAGAAACGGACCACTCTATTATAGAAACTCCTGTATTTATGCCAGTTGGCACTCATGGTGTCGTAAAATCATTATCTCCAAATGAACTATATGATATGAACACTCAAATTATGCTTTCTAATACGTATCATCTTTACTTAAGGCCCGGTACGGATATTATAGAGAAGAATGGCGGGTTGCATCAATTTATGAAATGGTCTAATAGCATTCTTACTGATAGTGGAGGATATCAAGTATTCTCATTAAGTAATATGAATAAGATTACAGATAATGGCGTAGACTTTAAGTCACATCTTGATGGGAGCATGCATTTTTTTACACCAGAGACTTCAATGGAAGTGCAAAGAAAATTAGGATCGGATATTATTATGGCTTTTGATTATTGCCCTTCTGCAGATTGCTCAAAAAAGGAATTAAAACGTGCTTCTAGACTTACAGAAGATTGGACAAAAAGAGCATATGAATATATGAATGATCAATCCCCTTTGTACGGCCATAGCCAAACATTATTTCCAATCATTCAAGGAGGAATTGATAAGGAAGAACGCTTAAAAT
>JBJKZN010000032.1:0-59020 GCA_045560315.1 Fidelibacterota bacterium
TATCAAGTCTATTCCACAAGGAAGAATGGGAGAGCCAGAAGATATATCTGGTATGGCCTTATATTTAGCTTCTGATGCCTCAGATTTTATTACTGGATCGATGTTTGCAGTAGATGGTGGATTGACTACCTAATCAGTTAGCCAACTATAGAAATCGTCAATATGTTCAAAAGTATAAGCACCGGTTGCTTTTAACCTCTCTACATCATTGTGTCCATTATATACTAAAGCACAATCAATGCCCAATGATTGGGAAACACTGAAGTCTAATATGCTATCACCAACAATAATAGTTTCAGATGCGGGAATATCTACAGCCATCATTAGTTCACTGCCTTCATATTCTTTCCCATAGCCTGACGGTGTGCTGCTTATTCCTACAATATTATCTAAGTAGTTGTGCAAATCAAAAAATCCTACTTGCTCTGTAAGTCTTTGTTGTATAGTGGCAGACAGAATGCTTTGAATGGTATTTGTTTCATTTATTTTAATGATAGTTTCCTTAGCAAATGGCTGAAGAGCTAATTTTCTAAATTGTTGCTCAAATCCATCATGAAATTCTTTATTAGTTTTTTCAAATGGTTCATTTTCAAAATTAAATCCAACTGATTCATAAAACGTTTTAATCGGAAAAAGAAACTTTTCTCTATATTGTTGGATACTAACTTTAGGGATATCGCGCTTACTAAGGGATTCATTAAGAAGGGCTACGCAAAGCGATGTATCATTCAACAAAGTCCCATTCCAATCCCATATTATATGCTTATATTTCATGGATTTGAAAATAGACAAAAAAATTACATTAATAAAGAAAAGACTCAATCAAAGTTTGCCTGGGTGGGATAGTCAGAAGAAAATGGCAGTAATGCCTATTAGTCCTGTAACACGACTTGCTTTTATCCCTCCAGCAAATGCAAAGTTAGCAGCAGTAGCTATTATATTATTCCAAGAAGATAATAAGTTAAAATTTTTCTTAACCAGAAGAACATCTAATGTTGATCACCACAAAGGACAGATTTCTCTTCCTGGTGGTGCAAAGGATGAAGGTGAATCATTTGAGGATGCTTCTTTGCGTGAGAGCAAAGAAGAAATTGGTGTTAATGTTGATTTAGATTTACTTGGGGAATTAACACCGCTCTATGCACCTGTTTCTGGATTTCTAATTCATTCATATATTTGGTATGTTAAAGAAAGACCAAATACCATAATTAATGAAGATGAAGTTGAATCAATACATGATGTTGATTTAGACGAGCTACAAGATAAGAATGTCTTATCCACCAAACCTGTGAATGTAAAAGGGTTAAGCATCAAAGTACCAAGTTTTAAATTTGACAGCTGCACCTCTTGGGGTGCAACTGCTATGATTTTATCAGAATTAAAAGATACTTTAGCTGAAATCTAAATCAGTATCACAATTTGAGCATGAACTACTTGCTTGAGCATCAACTTCTTCAAAACATGTAGGACACTTTTCATTCATTGGCGATTTTTCATCTTTGACAACAGCTGGAGATCCTTGTGATGCTCTAGTCCATAAGAATGAGACCATTGCTAATGTGAAAAGATAGGCTATAACTTCTCGATAACTTGGATTACCATTGTAGCCAAAAAATCCTTTGAAAATTTGTCCTAATGCACCTTTGTCGCTAAACAATGGTCGAGGATTCCCTCCATCATCTATATTAAATGCTAGCACTGGGCCTTTATCATTAATATTCCAAATTTCGTTATTTTTCATTACTACTTTAGCTTCTTTTAATTCAGCTTTAGCTGTTTCGAGTCTTTCTAGTTGTAATGGAGTTGCTTCTGAAGAAGAATACTCACTTTCTAGAATTTGTATTTCACTCATAGCACGATATTTAGGAACTTCGTCAAATTCATGTACTCCATAAGCAACTAAACCAGAACACACGAAAATAAGAAGTATGGATGTATAATTGAAAAACTGCTTAAGTGGAACTTTTTGTCCCTGAACAAATATCTGATAACCAAGAAATAACGAAAGAATCGAACCAAATAATGCACCAACTATTGAAAGGCCTCCTGTTGAAAATATGATCGCATATAAGAATAGTACAACTTCAACACCTTCTCTAAAAATAGCAAAGAAAGTAAGTGCAAATAACCCCAATGCAACATTTTTATCTTTTTCGATTATTGAGGAAGCTTCTTTTTCTAAGCTTTCAGCAACATTTTTATTTCGAGCCATCCATACAATCATTGTTGAAAGGAGTACTGCTGCGATAATCATCGTAACACCTTCAAAGATTGCCGCTTGATGTCCATTAAATCCGCCTAATAAGACTTGAAAAATTACAGCAAAAATTCCTGTCATAGCGAATGCAGCTATTACACCGTTAGTAATACTTTTTGTTAAATGTTTTCTTCCAGTTTTAATAATAAAAGTATAAAGAATTCCAACTACTAGAACTCCTTCAAGTACTTCTCTGAACATTATTAAAAATTCACTCATATTATTCTCCCCTTTTTTTGAGACTTAATCTCAATTTTGAAGTTCTAATATAGATAGAATTCTATTATCATTCAACAATCATGTAGCCACGCATAGACATTGCATGTGCTATATATGTACAAACATAAAGATACTTACCTGGTTTTTTTGGTACAGTAAATTCTACAAAAACTTCTTCTTGCTTGTCTGCCAATGGAGTCATTGCTAAAATCCTTCCATCAGGATATGGCTCTCCGCCATTACCTTCTGCTAAACCAATAATCATTTGTGCTGCAGATTCATCTTTAAAGATTACTACATTGTGTTGCATCTCACCCATGAAATCTAGCGGAGTATTATTCTTCATTATTATTTTAACTTTAGATCCAGCTTTGACAGTGAATTCTTCTACATCAAATTTCATTTCTGAACCTAATGAACTAATAGTGACTACTTGAGCTTCTTGGCTTTCACCACCACCACAATTAATTATGATTAGTGCGAGTAGTGCGATTAGTATTTTTTTCATTATTATTCCCCTTTTTTATTATTAATCATAATTGGTAGTGAATATTAATAAAACTATATGTATTTTGATAGGAGTATGAATGATAAAATTCCAATTTTCCCACTTCCTTTAGTACTTTTGCCTGGCGAAAAATTACCGTTACATATTTTTGAAGAAAAATACAAAAAAATGATTGAGCACTGCCTAAAGAACAATAAAAATTTTGGTATTATTAATTCAAAAAATAACGATTCTTTGATTATTGGATGCACCGCATCTATAGATCAAGTGGTTGGCGGAGAGAATGAAAGCAGAGAATATGATATCTTAGTATCTGGTGCAGAAAGATTTATTGTAAAGAGCTACAATACTTCTGAACAATATAAACAGGCATATGTTAAAACATGGAATGATATAGATGATACTATTGATGAGGCTTTATTACAGGAAGCAAATGTTTTTCTCTATGAAGTATTGCTCAAATTGGGAGCATCTTCTAAAATTCCGCAAATTAATATGCCAAACAGTTCTTTTGAAATTGCTTCTATGCTAGATATAGATAAAAGAGCAAAAAAAATTCTATTAAAGAGCCAATCTGAAAATGATCGCTTAATTGTGTTGAAAAGAATACTAAAGAAGGCAATTATTAAGATTGATTATGAAGATCCTGCTAGATCTGGCTACCCTAGCTACGCACAGTTTGAAGCATAAGCCATTCTATGTAGCTTTTTTAAATATTCTATTTAACAATTCTATAAAATCATCAATAATTACATAAGCAACTGGCACTAATAACAATATAATAGTCGTTGCAAATAGAATTCCAATACCTAAAGATATTGCCATAGGTTTTAAAAAGAGAACCTGGGTGCTTTGATTAAACAATAATGGCAAAATCCCCAAGAAGGTTGTCATTGAAGTTAGAACAACAGGCCTAAATCGTGTACGAACTGCATCTAGAACTGCTTCTCTCGTTTCTATACCTTTTTCTTTTGCTCTATTGACAAACACAACCAACAAGAGACTATCATTAACTACCACACCAGACAATGCCACTACACCTAGAAGAGATAATACAGACATCGGTTGATTAAACATTAAGTGTCCAAGAATAGCTCCTACCACACCAAACGGAATAGCAGACAAAACAATCAGTGGTTTAAAATATGATTTTAATGGAATTGCTAGGAGCACATAAATGATAAAGAGTGAAAGACTAAATTTTAACATAATATCATCTAGTTGTTCGCTTTGCTCAGCAGGCTCTCCTGCCAAAGCAAAGTCTACTCCAGGTGTTTTATCCATAACTGCTTTCAGCTTTCGCATTGGTTGTCCTTCATATGGACCTCCTGGCCAAACTAGTTGCTGCAAGATCATAGAAGAGGTATTCTTAGAAACATCTACATCAGATGTCACTTCTATAACACGTTTTCCATCAACACGAACAATTGTTGCTTTTCCTTCGACTTCTTTCACATTAGCGACAGCATAAAGAGGAACCTTGATGCCTTGCGGTGTACGTATTCTCATATTTTCTAATGTAATAAGATCGTCACGTTCTTTTTTTGGAAGCTTTAGCATTACCTTAATATCATCGTCTCCACGTTGAATACGTTGAACTTCTTCTCCAAAGAATGCTTGCCTTACTTGACGTGCAATATCCATAGTAGTAATCCCATAAACCTCTGCAGAAGGCAATAATTCTATTTGTAGTTCATTTTTACCTTTAGTATCTGTATCTGAAAGGTCATAAACACCAGAGAAGCTTGATAATAGGACCTTAGTATCATCTACTACTTGGTTTAATTTTTCAAAACTGTCACCTGAAAATTCAAAGTGAATTGATTTACCTGCAGTAAAGATATTAGCACTATAATTGAGTCGTTCAACTTCTGGTATTGTGCCAATGCGTTCACGTAATGTTTCAATAATATCATAAGCTCCAGTCATACCCCATCTACTGTCTGCCGGAGTTAATACAACAACAACCTCTCCTAAGTGTGGAGTAGATGTTGATTTCGGGCTGATTCCGGTTGGGCTATTCTTTTCTTCTGAATTACTAAAATAATGTTGCCCAACAGTGGTGAGGACATGAGAAATAATTATTGCAGGTTCAGATGCATTCAATTCATTTTTAAGTATTAGCGCTTCTTGCTCAATAATTTCTGTTATTGCTTGTGTTTTTTCTATTGGAGATCCTTCAGGTAATTCAAATACAATCCCTACTTCTTCTGCTTCCAAAACAGGAAAGAACTGCCATTTCACTAATCCACCCGCAAGCAAGGATATTGCTATAATCATCATACCTATAAATGCGGAAACCGTTACATAACGACTGATAATAGATTTTTTCACAAGAGGTATCCAGAAATTATCTACAAAAGTATATAGTTTTGTAGAGCAGTAATTTCTTGCTTTGCTGAGCTTTTTACCAAAACCTACAAAGCTGGTTTGAAACCATTCACCTGCATTATTTAAATGTGCAGGTAGAATTGTAGTCGATTCTATTAAAGAAAATACTAAAATTGGAATAGCGGTGAGAGGAAAAGTTCTCCATATATCCCCTGTATTGCCAGCTAAATTAAGCATAGGAGCAAATACAACAATCGTTGTAAGCACTCCAAAAAATACAGGCATCAATACTTCCATTGTCCCTTTAATCGTTGATGTCATATTGTCTTCTTTAAGCTTGATACGTCTTCTAAAGACATTTTCTCCTACAATAATTGCATCATCTACAACAATCCCTAACACAACAATAAACATAAACGCTGATAAGACATTTACAGTTACACCAATATTTGGAAGAATAATCAGAGCACCACCAAAAGAAATAGGGATTCCCATTGATACCCAGAATGCTACAGATGGCCTCAAGAACATGGTCAATAAAAATAAAACTAGAACCATTCCAATTGCAAAATTTTTATAGAGCAAGTTTATACGATCTTGTAGATATCGGGCCTGATCATACCAATAATCAATACTCACGTTTGCAGGCATATCAGGTTGTTTATTTTTTACATATGTTCTTAATTGTTCAGCAGCAGTAAGTACATCTTGATCACCAACTAGGTTAGCACTTATGAACATTGCTTTGATACCATCCCATCGATAATATTGGTCTATATCAACAAATCCATCATTAATAGTAGCAATATCTTTTAGAAGGAGCTGACTTCCATCTGGTTGACCTTTAATAACAATATTTTCATATTCACTGGCACTATATGACTGTCCCACAGTTCTAATAAGCAAATCACCACTATTGCTTGAAAGAAGTCCTCCCGGCAAATCAATTGATCCTGAATTAATTGCTATCGCTATTTGGTCAAAACTAAGATTATATTTTTCTAAATTCTTTTCAGAGACTTCAATAGTAATTTCCTTATCTCTGTTTCCAAATATTTCTGTAAATGACACCTCATCCAGTTCTTTAATTTCTTTGTTAACCTCTTTGGTGATATTGAGGAGTACACGCTCATCTACATTCCCATATATAATAATATCGAGAACTTTTTCAATAACTTCGTACTTGCTAACAATAGGAGTTTCACTATCTTGAGGGAAGGTAGTAATACCATCCATGATTGTTTTGATATCATCTAGCGTAGTATCAATTTCAGATGTATCATAAACCTGCACAGTAACCAATCCTCTTCCTTCAAGAGAATATGATCTTAACTTTTTAATATTAGATATTCCTTCAAGCCTATCTTCTATTTTAGAGCATATTGAAGATTCTATTTCTTTTGCAGAAGCTCCAGGATAAGGGACTGCTATTGTAATAGTATTTAAATCTGGAACGGGAAAAAATTCAGATTTCATTGTTGGATAGGATACAAAGAATCCACCAAAAATAAGAAAAAACATAAATAAGTTCGCAGGGACACTATTCTTAACGAACCAGGTAACGATACCTTTCATTACTGATATCTTGGGTTGACTAGCATTCCATTCGTTGCAATACTAAGTTTTGATACAACTATTCTTTCACCAGGCATCATTCCTTCTTGAACCAATATATAATCTTTTGTCTTAGTAATGATATTTACTTTCCTGATTTCTAGTTCATTATCTTTATTGACCACTAAGAGTTCGCCATTAGGTGTTAATGCAGTATTAGGCACAATAAAAACATCCATCAGTGTTTTACCACTAATTTCTGCCTCAACAAATAAACCAATTGGCAATATAGGTTGCGAATCTTCAATAAAATTATTTTTAAAGTTTGCAATAAGCTTAATCATACGAGTCATTGGATCAATGACTCCATCAACACGCTCTAAATTTCCTTCCCATTCTTGCATTGTACCTTTGTAAAGAGACTTAATGACTACCAATGACTTCTGATCTGGATTTAATTTTCTACCATCCATTGGTATATCCAGAAATTGTAAATCACTATCTTTCACAGAAAGTGTTACCTCAATTTCATTAGATGTGTACATGGAACCTACTGGCTGTCCAGGAAGAATAGTAGAACCTAAATCAATATTTATATTTTGTATACGACCAGTATATGGTGCGCTGATTTCTGTTTTATTTAGTTTTTTTTCTGCTGAATCTACTTGAGCTTTTGCTACTTCTAGCGCTGCTTTTGCTTGTTTTAGTTGAGGTTTTTTAGCTACCAACTCTTTTGCAGTACCTTCTCCAACTTTTTCCCAAGCTTCTTGAGCAATTTCTGCTTCCGCTTGTTGTACAGCAAACTGCACCTCAGCACTTGCTAGCTGGAGCAATGCATTTTTGTATTGTAGCTGTAGATCTGTATCATCGATCTTGGCTAATATCTCACCGCTGATAACAGACGATCCTTCAGAGAATTTTTTTGAACGATAAATAACTTCTCCACCTACTTCAGATGTTAGAATAGTCTGAGTAATGGGGGTGGTTGTACCAGTAGACTTGATTTTTATTTCATAGTCAACTGGTGTCAATATTTGAACATTTACATCTATAGGAGAGGGCTCTTCTATGGGTTGTGGAGATACCCTACCTAGCACATATAAGGCAGAAGCAATCAGCGTGGCACCTGCTATTATTAATATTGGTCTTAAATACTTAATCATCGTTTGTAGTTGAAGCCTCCTCCAAGTGATAATATTAAGTTTATTCTTTGTTCAATGCGAATTCTTTCTGCGCTCGCTAACATATTCTTATTGTCAAATAATGCATTATTGGCGTTGATCACTTCTTCGATACTTGCTACACCTCGAGTGAATTCATCAAATGTTGTATTGTACATAGATTCAGATAATGCAATATTGCTTTTTAATAGATTGAGTGATAGCTGTGCGCTTTGGTCAAATTCTAAACCCGACTCTACTTCTTTATATGCAGTTAATAAATTATTAACAAAGTCTAGCATTGCAATTTCTTGATTAGTTTTAGCAATTTTTTTATTTGCTATGAGTTTTCCAGCATTGAAAATAGGTGCAAATAAATTAACGCCATTACTCCAAACGCTGAAATCATCATTTAATAAATCTTGAACATTGCTTGATGCCCCTGTTGATCCCACTAAACTGAATGAAGGATATAGTGATCGCATTGCCTGTTTGTTGAGCGCCTTAGATGCCAGTAAGTTATACTGCGATGCGATTAAGTCAGGACGTCTTTTTACGATATCAGCTGGTAAAACTTGCGGTATATTTGGAAGAGATTGCGGAAAATCTTTTCCTGTATCCAATGTTAAATTTGGATATTCTTTTATCAGAACCTTTCCTTGACGAACAAGAGAAGTAGCAATACTTTTTTTATTTTCCAAATCACTTTTTGCAAGATTTAATATCATTTCTGATTGTTGCAATGCTTTTAATGATATAACGCCTTTATCATATCGGCTTGTATATAAGTCAAAAATAATTTTCGCATTATTATATTTTTGTTCAGCATTTTCTGTTAATTGTTTTGCTTCTATAATCGAGAAGTAGAGTTTTGTAGCTTCAGATGTTAGAGAAAATTGATAATAGGTATAATTATATTTTGCAGATAGATATTGTTGTTTTCCTGCAAGCCTTCCTTGCCTCATTTTACCCCATAAATCAATTTCCCACTGCGTACTTAATGATAGATTATAATTTTCTTGTGTAAACGTTGTTATTTCATCATCCTGATTCCCGAAGAAAGAACTAAAGATTGAAGGAAAGCCAGCTGTATTTTGTTCAGACTCTGATCCGCTAGCGCTAATTGCAATAGATGGAAAAACATTGGAAGTTGAAATTACAGATACCTGTTTTGCAACTCTTGTATTGAGCATGGCTTGTTCTAAGTTAATGTTTTGTTCCAAAAATTGATTTAAAAATTGATTTAATTTTTCATCTTGAAATTCATTCCACCATATATCTGAAATGTTAATTGTTACTGGAGTGATAATTGACCAGTCTTCAGGAATATTACTTACTATGCTTTCTGGTTCAATAGCTTTTTTACTTGCACAGCTTGTTACTAAGAGAATAAGCAGTAGTTTGATTGTATATTTTCCCATATTTATTTTGCCATTAAATATTCAGATATTTTAAATAATAGAATCAAGCTAATAGCCCAACTAATACTAATGATTGCATAGTTAATATCTCCATCAGTAATAGAAGCTGCATTAATTGTTTCACCAGCCATGTAAGCTAATGGAGCTAGCAGTCCATAAAATCCAATAAGAAAATATTTCCCTCTTAGTCGATTCATGACATGATTAATCTGAGCTGCAAATCCTGCCCACATACATAGTATCCATATTGGAGCTAAATGAGGAATAGATGTTATATTACCATTATAAGATACAACCCCAAAAAAAGAAAAACTGGAATCGACAATTATTCCCATTAAGATTGCTATGAATATTAATTGAATTTCTTCTTTAAGATGATCGGTAACAATCATAAAGTGTAGATATAAAAATATAAGAGTTGGTATTAATGCAAGAGCTATCTCACCTTGAGCTCCACTATAAATACAACAAAACCATACTATTGAGAAACCAAAATAGTTAATAGCAACATTAGTATGTGATAGGATATATTTAATCATGTTTAATAAAGGTTTCTAATTGAATTTATCTTCAATAATCTGAAACCTAAAGGTAAAGATTTTTTTCAATTGAGGTAGAATAAATAAAGCATGTACAATACTTCTAAATGCTTCTAAAGGGAGCACATAATTGATTTCATCTATAATATTTATTCCACCTTCTACAGATTCAAATGAATGTTTATGATGCCAATAACTATAAGGACCTTTTAGTTGTTCATCTACAAAAGATTCATTTTTTTTATAGCTTGTAATTATGGTTCTCCACCTTGTTGGTATTCCAACAATCTTGACCGTATAATCAATAATAGATCCTTCTTTCATTTCTATGGGTCTAGGTGTCATAATGTTAAAACTCATAGCAGGAGGAGTAATTTTCTCTAGATTCTCTGGTCTAGAGAAAAATTCAAAAACAGTCTCCATATCACTTTTAACAAATTGTTCTTGCTTGAAAGTATAAATTTTAGGTTTTCTGAAAAATGATAGAATAAATACCAAAAACAGTATCAGTGTTATTAGCAGTATGATTTGTATTAAGTCCATTTAATTTTTCCCCAAAATAAAAAGTGGCTCGAGAGGGAATTGAACCCCCGACACAAGGATTTTCAGTCCTCTGCTCTACCAACTGAGCTATCGAGCCTTAAAAAAGCGTAAAAAAGTACACATTATAAGTTATTTAAAAAACACATAAATATTTATTAGTTTCAGAAATGAAAAATATTATTATTTCTTCTTCGAATAAACACAAAATATCTGAAATTATTACTACAATCCAACCTTTCTTTGATAAGATTTATTCATTAAGCGATTTTCCTGATATAAAAGATATAAAAGAAGACGGAACTTCTATCATAGAAAATTCGTTTATCAAATCAAGGGTAGCGTTTAATCATACTAAGATTCCATCTATGGCAGATGATACAATATTAGAAGTAGACCATTTAATGGGAGATCCTGGTATTTATACTGCCAGATATGCAGGAGAAAATGCTACCTATGAAGACAATATGAATAAATTGATAAAAAATATGGAAGGTGTACCTTTTGCAGAAAGAACAGCTAGGTTTAAAACAGTGGTTACTTATGTAGATGGAGTAAATGATTTTTTTGTACAAGGGTGTTTAGAAGGTAAAATATTAGAAGAGAAGCAAGGAGATTTAGGATTTGGTTATGATCCAATCTTTTATGCATCAGAAAAAAATATATCTTTAGGAAATATGAGCTTAGAAGAAAAAAATAAAATCAGTCATCGTGCAATTGCAATTCAAAAATTTGCACATAAAATAAAAGAATTAATGAATGCGTAAAATTTATCTATCTACTATTTTTTTATTTCTATCTCAAGTCATGGGTGTTGAAAATCTATATGACAAAAGCATTGTTACTAATCCTTTTTTCAAGAAACAAACAGCCAACTTTTGTTTGAGTGATTTATCTAATTATCCAATAGGAATTTTTAACACCACCCAATCTTTAAAAAAGTATAATGTTAGCTTAGATGTTGATTCTAATTTGATTGAAATTAGTGAATCCATTTTCAACCGCAATAATGTTATCCCATATATTTCTTCATTAGATAATTATTTAAAAGATTTATATGCAATTAATCAACAATATAATTTTCAAGAACCTTTTAGCTTATCTGCTTCAGATACTACAATTGCTAGCAATAAGGGAAGATATCTAGAAGTTGCTGATTTTGATTTAGGAGCATTAGGAAGAGCGTCGCTACGAGTACAAGGTAATATTAATCTATCTGGTAAATTAGTCAATCAAGACCAAGAGCTAGTAAGATCTTCTTATAAGGAGCAGGAAAAAACCAATTTTAAATTTGATCAAAAACAACAATTAAATGTTCAGGGTAAGGTTGGTGAAAGAATCACCATATCTTTAGATCAAAATTCTGAAAGAGACTTTGACTGGGAAAATACTATTCGTATTGATTATGCTGGAGATGAAGATGATATTTTACAAAGACTTGAAGTTGGAAATATCTCGCTTGCATTGCCTTCTACTGAGTTTGTCACATTTTCAGGACAAAATAAAGGGCTCTTTGGTATTAAAGCTCTTTCACAGTTAGGTCCATTGAATATTACGAGTATAGCATCACTGGAGAGAACCAAGAAGCAATCTGAAAAATACAAAGGTACTTCTGAAGTGAGAGAAAACCTGATACAAGATTATGAGTATAGAAAAAATCTATATTTCTTTATACATGAATGGTTTAGAAATGGTTCTTCTGATATTATACCAGATAACGGATTCCAAGTAAATGTACCCTCTTATTATCCTTTAAATAACGGATTACATAGTATTGGTAATCTAGTAGTAAGAAATTTTGAGCTTTATAAAATTGATGCATCTAACAATCCACAAGCAGATCCAGGAACAGCATATATCGATCCTAACGATACCACCCTTTATAATGATAGTAGCAAAGAAGGAGCATTTATTAAGCTAGAACGTGGTTCCGACTATGCGATTAATGAAGATTTAGGATTTATAAGAATGCAAAATACTCTTCAAAATGAAATTATAGGTACACATTTTGAATTGGCAGATAGAATAACAGGAGAAATTGTTTTAAAGGTTGGAGCAAATATTGGCGATGATGACAATACCACCTTAGTCTTGAAAATGCTAAAAGCACAGTCGTCACACCCTAATCATCCAACATGGGATCTTATGTTTAAGAATGTATATTCTCTTGGAGCAACTAATATTGACCAAACTAGTTTAGAAGTTAGGATTCTAGATAATTTTTCTACACCTGTGAGCGATAGAACAAGCAGTGGTGCCACATTCTTAAATTTATTTGGATTAGATAATCTTAATCAAGCTGGTGCATCTTCACCAGATGAAATTATTGATTTTAATAACCCTAATATTGTGAATTTGAAAGCAGGAGAAGTCCATTTACCTGCACTACTACCTTTTGTTTCAAGTGATAATTTTGACGGAGGAAATGATAATTCGACATTAAACTCTTTACTTCAACAGGGTAAAATGTATACGAGCACTAATCGTACGGAATATACAGGAGATTCTCGTTTTACCGTTGCAGCAAATTATACCAATCCAAAGTCTATTATTAATCTAGGATTTACATTAGTAGAAGGGAGTGAAGAGATTTACTCTAATGGAGAAAAACTTGAAAGAGGTCAAGATTATCAGATTGATTATTTTTCTGGAATGATAATGCTTACTGGGAATATTGATCCAAATAGTGATTTAGAAATTGTATATGATAAGCATGACCTAGTTACGTTCGATAGAAAAATTATGGTTGGTTCTCGTGCACAAATTGATTTTGATAAAAATTCATTCTTAGGAATGACAGCTCTTTATTATAATCAGGATATTGTTAATAAAAAAGTAGAAGTAGGCTTTGAACCAATCCGAAATTTTATTTTGGATATTAATGGTCGTTATGAGAAGGATTTAGAAAATTTATCTGCATCTCTAAATAATCTTGATATGTTTAATGCTGAAAAGTTATCTAGGTTTACTTTAGAAGGAGAAATTGCACAAGTATTGCCTAATCCAAATGCGATATCTAACTCTGCTACTGGAGACAGTGATGGAGTAGCTTATATCGACGACTTTGAGGGCTCAAAACGTGTTACAAATCCATCAATATTGAGAAGATTTTGGAATATTTCTTCCGCTCCATTAAATCTGAACACCAATCAATCTTTTGATCAAAGAAATCGAGCGAGAATGTATTGGTACAATCCTTATTCCCAAGTATTAACAAATAATATTTGGCCGAATATTTCTACATCGCAAAGAGCACAAAATCTTACTACAGATATTTTAGTTTTAGATTTTGAACCAAAAGAATATCAAGAAACTGTAGATCCTGATTCTATATGGGCTGGTGTGATTACTCCAATGTTTATATCTGATTATGATCAAACTAGAAGCAGATTTTTTGAAATTTGGTTACGTGGAGATGAAGGTAATCTGACAGTGGATTTAGGTAAAATTAGTGAAGACTATAATGATAATGGAGCGCTGAATAATGAAGATGTTCCAGATGCAGGATTGGCCCTTGGTAATGGATTCTTAGAAGATAGCGAAGATACAGGGCTCGATGGTTGTTTTGATAGTTTTGAAGATGGTTGGGGAGATTGTTTGAATCAAGAAGATGGATTAACCTATCAAGATTACTTATCTAGCGGAGAAATATCAATTATCAACGCTTCATCTGACGTAAATGCTAATGATCCAAATGGTGATAATTGGGATTATGTTGAAGGTAGTTCAGACTATACAAAGGTTAATGGTACAGAAGGAAATGGTACTGGTGACAGAATTCAGGCTGGAGGTAAATACCCTGACAGTGAAGACTTGGATCAATCAGGTTTCTTAGATAGGACAAATGATTATTTTACAAAAACTATTTCTTTAGATGACAGTACCTATGTTGCTGGTTCTACTGTAGTAAATGGTACTGAAACAGGTTGGAAATTAATAAGAATACCTTTAAGCCATTTTGCTAAAGTGCAGGATATTACGCTTAGCGAAATTAAGTATGTAAGGCTTGTAGTATCTGGAATTGACAAACCTTCACAACTAGAGATTGCAAAAATTGAACTTGTAGGAAATGCATGGGAAGAGATGGGCACATCTCTTGTAGACCAAGATGACTATGCAGTACAAGATAGTACATTTTTAGTGACAGTAGTGAATGATGAAGATAATCCCGATTATATACCTCCTAAAGGTGTTTTTGGTGAGTATGATCAAATCAATAAGATACGATCCAAAGAGCAGTCTTTAGTTCTCAAGTTTGATAATTTAAATCCAGACTTTAAAGGAGCAGCAAAGAAAATTTTATCTTCTATGACCTCTCAAAAAGGACAAAGCTTTTTGATGTATGATCAAATGAAAATGTTTGTTTATGGTGATAGTGAAAATGCATCAGATAGTAATACTGATTTACAATTTTTTATCAAATTTGGTACTGGAGATGAATATTATAAACTCACGAAACCAGTGTATGATGGTTGGGATGAAGATGAACAAAGGAATGCTGTAGACCTTGACCTAAATTGGTTGACCAGTTTAAAGAATATAGATGAAGAGTCTATTGAGAAGATTAATGCCAACGATACCTTCACTGATTCATTAGAATATAAAAGATACCAATTTATTGACGATAATAATCAAGAGTATAAAAAAATTGAGATTGTAGGTCGACCTTCATTATCAAGATTGCAATATTTTATTGTGGGAGTGGAAAACAACACTAATCATCCAATTACAGGTGAGATTTGGTTAGATGAGCTTCGTTTGAGTGGAGTAAAGAAGGAAGATGGAACAGCAGTAAGATTAAAATCTGAATTCAATTTATCTGACTTTAATAAGAGCTCTATATCTTATAGTAAAAAAGATGCAGATTTCCACATTCTTCAAGAAAGGGTAGGAACAAACACCACAACTGAAAATCTTATTTTTACAAATAATATGCAAATGGGCAGTTTATTTCCTCAAAGATTTGGTATTTCTTTTCCAGTTAATATGACTTATAACATGCAAAATAATGCACCAAAATTTTTCCCAGGAACTGATATTAGAACTAATGGAGCAACACCAGACTCTATACTCGTAAAGTCATCTACAATTTCTTTGAACGGGAAGATATCAAAGCAAATTAAATCAGAAAATCCTTTCGTTAAATATACAATTGACAATCTTAGTGCATCATTCAATATGTCTAGTCAAAATAGATCTGATGAGATTATGGAATCAGTAGATACCCAGAGATTAAATACAAATGTTGATTATAATCTCAGATTTCCTAGTGATAACTATATTGAAGCATTTAAATGGATGTCAAAGGTGCCAATTGTTGGAGAAAAGATTAGTAAAACTAAGTTTTTTTATACCCCAACATCATTTGCTACAGGAATAAGAATTAATCGGAATTTAACAGAAAAGCAATCAAGGTCTAATCAAGAGTTGATTGATGATTTTAATTTAGGCTTAGATAGAAAGTTTAGTATTAATTATAAGGTATTTGATAATACGCAGTTTACATACAATAAAAACATTAAAAGTGATATGTCTGAATATAGGGAAGAAGTATTAGATAATTTAAAAATAGGAAGGGTTGTAAATAGCACAGAATCTTTTGGATCTACATTCAATCCTCAATGGTTGAGTTGGTTTAAACCAAATTTTACTTACAACACAAATTATTCATGGAACAAACCTTTATCTAGCGTGATTAATGGAGCAAATATATCTGCTGTTAAGAATACAGGTATTAATTTTGCATTATCAGGGACAGAGATTATTGAGACATTTTATACTCCAGCTTCTAAAAGAAAAGCGCCAACTCCAACAACAACTAGATCAAGATCTGCGCCGGCAGGCCTTTCAAGAGATAGTGATGTTGAAGCTGAAGATAAAGATAGCAATAAAGATATCGAATTGGATAAATCTGAGCAGAAAAAGAAAAATAGAAAAATAGAAAATAGTCTTGTTATGGAACGAATTTATCAAATGTCAAAAAAAATAGAACCTTTAAGTTTTTCTATCACTAACAATACAAATAGAACGGGTAATGGTGTTATGGGCGATATTCCTTTGAGTTATAGATTTGGACTAAGCAGTGATCATGAATTAGAAAATGCACCAGAAGTAGGTCTTAATACAGGAGCAGAAGATATCAAAAAATCATTATCAATTAGAACAGGAGTACGTTTTAACCCGAGTACGTCTTTAAATATATCTTTTTCTGAAAGTATTTCATCCAATATTAATGGTTATAATATTGATACAAGATCTATCAGCAGAGATTACCTAGCATATGGTAACAAGTTATCAAAGGGTATCCCCTTTTCTAATTGGTCTTTACGTGTAGGAGGTTTAGAAAAGATTAAGTTCATATCTCCTTATGTTAATTCTCTTTCTTTAGAACATTCGTTTAGTGGAAAAGAGAATTTATCTTGGAAATTTAATGATGACAGTATTGGTGCAATTGATCTATTTAGTATCTCATCATTTGCAAATGATAATGATGAAAATAGACAGTTTTCACGCACTTCTCGTAGCTTTACACCGCTCTTAGGTATTACCACTTCTTTCAAAAATGGTATATCAACAAATGTCAGAACTAACATTACTCATACTTTAGATGAGGTTGCAAATGGTCTAACTTATATTTCTGATAATAGTATATTAGCTAGTATCACCTATAATTTTTCTAAAGGTATTAGATTCTCATTGCCATTTACAGAAAGGAATGTATACTTAAAAAATAATATGAATATCACTTTAAATTTTGATGTTAGTCAGAAAAAAGAAGAAGGGTCAAAAGATAAGATTAATTTTGCTGAACAAAACTTTACCAATACAATGAAGAGCGTATTACGCGTGACTTACTCATTAACAGATGATGTCTCTGGTAGCTTATTTTATGAATATCGTGAAAATGATACTAGATTAACAGGGCGTAGAATTGATCGTGATTTTGGAGTGAACCTTAATGTGGCAATTAGAGGATAAGATGAAAAAAATATTATTTTTAGTTTTATTTTTATTTAGCTGCACCACAGAAAAATCAAAACAGTCTATCAATATACCTGTTTTTGATTCTAATCAAGCATTTACATATTTAGAACAGCAATGTGAATTTGGTCCAAGAAACCCAGGTTCTGATGGATCCATTGATTTCAGCAATTATTTAAACGATTTTTTAAGTGATTTATCAGAAAATCTTATTATCCAGGAATTTGTTTATACAGAACCCATTACAAATACAGAAAGAGATGGTAAAAATTTTATTATCCAATTCAATCAAGAAGCAAACTATCGTCTTTTAATTGGCGCACATTGGGATACAAGAGCTTTATCAGATCAAGATGAATCTCTAGAGAAACAGAGTTTGCCAGTGCTTGGAGCCAATGATGGAGCAAGCGGTACAGCAGTTCTGATGCAATTGTCTCAAATCCTTTCAGTTAACAATCCAGATATTGGTGTTGATATTGTATTTTTTGATGCTGAAGATGGGGGTATTGTAGGACAACCAGAAACATTTGCTCTTGGATCAAGATTCTTTGCTGAAAATCTCCCTATTGAAAAACCAGATTTTGCAATTATTGTTGACATGGTTGGAGATAAAAATCTGACTATACCTATTGAACGAATCTCATATAGCATTGCTCCAGATAAGGTAAAAGAAATATGGAGTTTAGCAGAAGATTTATCATTGCCTGCTTTTAAAAAGAAAATTGAAAATGAAATTTATGATGATCATGTTCCTTTATGGGAGATAGCACAAATACCAGCAATTGATATTATTGATTTTCAATATCCAAATATGTTTTATAATTATTGGCATACTCAATATGACACTCCAAAGAATTGTTCACCACAAAGCTTAGGACAAGTCGGAACTTTATTAGTAAATTATATCTATGGCTCAACTCATTAATAGATTATTCATTTTCTTGTTGTTAGCAGTCTTTGCTTGCGGTGGCGGTGGCGGAAGTTCTTCTCCAACTGATCCTGGCGATGGCACTGATCCTGGCGATGGCACTGATCTTTATGATTTTCCAAATGCAACTAATCTAGATCAATTAAGTCAAATAGAAATCGTTACATGGAATATTAGACAATTTCCACAACATAGCACTACAAAAAGCTATGTTAAGAGTTTGTTAGAAGCATGGAATGCTGATATATACTTATTACAGGAAATCTCAAGTGAATCTGAACTCATTAGTATGGTCAACTCAATGAATGACTATTCTTATGTCGTTGATGAAGAGTCAGGAAACTTAGGTTTTGCTTTAGTATATAAAAATAACACTATCACTTTTAATTCAAAGAATGAACTTTGGGCAAATACTCCAAATAGCGATGATGGTGATTCAGACTATGAAAATAATGCACAATACCAATTTGCTAGTCGTCCGCCAATGGAGAATTATATAACGTGGACAGATGGTACCAAATCAATGGATTTATATGTTATTGATGTTCATTATAAGTGTTGCGGAGATGATACGTATGACAGTAATGATTCTTCGGATGAGACTACCAGAAGACATCATGCTAGCCTCCTCTTAACTGATTATATAATTAACAATAGATCAACTGACAATGTTATTATTGCAGGCGATTTTAATAATGTAGGAGATCAATCTATTACTAATCCAACCATTAGCCCTTTTACTGATACTAACATTGCTTCATCCCAAAGCTTTGCCATGGTTGATGAATCCATTTTGACTGGTCCAAGCAGTGGATATTCATGGCAGGGTTGGACAAGCTCATATGATCCAGCACATTTTGATCATATAATAGTTAATACACCTCTATTCCAATATGAAACAACAGCAACAATGGGTGTGATTGCTACTCCAGATGAAACTGCGACTGTTCCAAGTACTGTTGCTGATAGAATCTCAGATCATCAGCCAGTATTTTTATCATTTTATCCTTAAGTAATATTTTGGTTAAGAATATCCAATTATTTTTTCTTTTTTTAGGAGCAAGCGCCTTATATGCGCAAGATTTTAGTAAGATTGATATTGATTTCGAGAATCTGAATTTCAAAGAAACAATTATTCCACTTCAAAAATTAAATAACACTTTTCCAAACAATATAGATGTTTTAGTGCGTTTATCTGCAGCACATCATTTCTTATCGGAAGAAGCGGATGAAAAAAAAGTAGAAAAATTGAATATGGACAAGGCGCTGGGATATATTGTTCAAGCTATGTCTATTGATTCAACTAATGCTCAAGTGCATAAATGGTATGCAGTTTCATACGGTAAAAGTGTCGAAAATCAAAATATAAGAACACAAATTGAAAGCTCTAAAATTATTGAGTTTCATTCTTTGCAAGCTATTGAACAACTTCCCAATGATCCTTTCTGTTATAACATCATGGGGCAATGGCATTATCGTCTTGCTGATATTAGTTCATTATCACGTCGATTAGCTACAATCATATTTGAAGAACCCCCTCAAGGTTCTTTTGAGATGGCAGAGTATTTTCTAAAGAAGAGCTTAGAATTAGAGCCTAATTATATTGGTACATATTACTGGCTAGGTAAGACTTATCAGAAGATTGGAAGAAAAGATGATGCATTATCACTCTTTAGAAAAGCTATTGATTTGGATAGGCCTTATAAGAGAGAAGAATTAATGTATAACGATATGATTAAACAATTAAAAAAGGAGAAATCTTAGAACATTTTTAGTTTTTTAACCTTTTTGTAGTCTTTCGGCATATTGAACATCTCCGGTATTGCATTTATTAGAGAATATTTTTTTAGATTATATTCAAAGCTACCATCTTCATCATTAAAAACCGCTTTAACGAGAATGGCATTTTCGTTCATGCCCAATTCTAAAAAATTAATATCAAAACTTCCCCAGCTTGTCTCAAATTCAGCAATTTTTTCTTTCATATTTTTTACAATATCAGATTGCTCTTCTTTTGCAGTTACCCAAATGAACTGCTTGTTTTCACCATCATCTAGAGTGATTTTATATGATTCAAAACCATTAATCATTTCTGGAGTATCAGATACTATAGGATCTGAATCATCCTCATCCGATTCTTCATTTTCAGACTGATTTTCAGGTTGATCTTCTTCTGAAGAATTTTTTTCTGCTAAAAATTCTGATAATGATTGTCTAGTAAAACGATTTTTCTTATAATTAATTTTTACAATAGTAGAATCTTCAAATGAAATCACAGTCCCATTCTCTATATCTCTACTCATAAGTCTTGCAAGACCCTTACCTTGAAATGAAAAATCCATTTTAGAGTAGTAAGAATTTTTAGAAAAGTAACTATAAGTCGAAGATTCCATAGAGCCCATTTTAAAAGATGCTATAGTGCTTTCTTCTGTTATAAAGCCAGATTGAGCAATAAGATTAGATGAGATTAATAATGAAAAAATTAGAAGAGATAGATTCTTCAAATGTACTATAGTCCAGTTTCTTGAACGGTCTTTTTTACTTCAGTAAGAGTATTATCGAGAGCATTTTTTTCATCATCATTTAATTCAAATGTTAAGATATTTTCAACACCATCAGCGCCAATAACAGTTGGAACACCAATGAAATACCCATTTACTCCAAACTCACCCTCACACAATGATGCACAAGGAATAACTCTCTTTTTATCTTTTACGAAACTTTCAATCATCTCTACTGCTGATTGTGCAGGAGCATAGAATGCAGATCCTTTACCAAAAAGCTTAACTAGCTCTCCACCACCAAAGCGCGTTCTATCTTCAATTGCTTGTATTTTATCGGCATCTAATAACGATGTTAATGGAACGCCACCTACAGTTGCTAATCGACTGACAGGAACCATAGTATCTCCATGACCACCAAGAACCATACATGTGACATCTTGCGAAGAAAGATTGGTTGCCTCTGCAATAAATGATCTAAATCTAGCACTATCAAGCGCGCCAGCCATACCGACTACTTTATTTTTAGCAAAGCCAGATACTTTATAAAACGCATATACCATGGCGTCTAAAGGATTAGATACTACTATTACAAATGCATTAGGTGCATGTAGCTTAACTTGCTCTGCAACATTTGTCATAATATCTAAATTTTTCTTTAATAAATCTTCACGATCCATGCCCGGCTGTCTTGGAAATCCTGCAGTAATAACTATCACATCTGAATCCTTAATAGCAGCAAAATCTGATGAACCACTTAGTTTGGCGTCATAGCCGTCATGTGGAAGAAGTTGGGATATATCTAAAGCTTTTCCTTTAATAAAGTTTTCAGCTTGAGGAATATCAATAATAATGATATCCCCTAATTCTTTTTGAGCAGAGAGTAGAGCAATGTTACCACCGACTTGCCCACCTCCGATTAGTGCTATTTTTGGTCTAGCCATTTTTAGTTTTGTTCGATTACACTAACAAAAGTTGTACTACCTTTTTTGCTGAATTTCACTAATCCAGCTGATGTAGCAAATAAGGTGTCATCATTTCCTCTTTTGACATTACGTCCAGGATGCACTTTAGTACCTCTTTGTCTAATAATAATACCTCCAGATAGGATTAATTGTCCATCGGACATTTTTACTCCTAATCTTTGTGCATTAGAATCTCTTCCATTTCTTGAGCTACCTTGTCCTTTTTTATGAGCCATGAGTTGTTACCTTTTATTTTTTCTTTGCAGCAACTTTTTTCTTAGCCGCTGGTTTCTTTTTTGGTGCAGCTTTTTTAGTACTTTTTGCTGCTGTTTTTGCTTTAGATCCAGTAATTGACTGAATTTCAAGCATCGTTAAATCTTGACGGTGACCATTTTTTCTTTGATAACCTTTTCTTCTCTTCTTTTTAATAATAGTAACTTTATTAGCTCTTTTATGCTCAAGCACTTTTGCACTGACTTTATAAGAGTCTAATTCTTTAGGATTAAATATGTTAGTATTTTTATCTGATATTGCCTTCACATTATCAAACTTTAAAGTTTTTCCTACTGCAATATCTATCTTAGAATCTACTAAGAGAGTATCGCCTTTAGCGACTTTATACTGTTTTCCATATATTTCTACAATTGCAAACATAGCTTGGGAACTTAATAGCTAATTTATTTGTTATCAAGTACCTATTTCACGAGTGATATCTGTCGAATCTGACATCTTAGTGAATTTAAATTCATTTTTACCCATTGATATATCATCAATCACTTGCAGATATACAAAATTTTTCCACATTAGACTGATATAATCTTTCTTCTTTTCTTGTTTCAAATAATGAGAAATTTCAGGATTAAGATATAGTTTTAATCTAAGATCTTTATTGTTTTGCTTATAATCACGTAGCCAATAATCAATTCTTGTCAAGAGAGTATCTTTTGATATAATTCTCCCATCTCCATTGCACGTATCACAGCATTCAGTCAAAGAATCGATAATGCTCAAACCTGTTCTTTCTCTTGTCATTTCAAGTACACCAAACTCAGAAATTTCTGATACAGCTACTTTGGCTCTATCTTTTCTTAATTCTTTTTTCATTTGAAGGTATACTTTTTTCCTATTTTCTGCTGAAACCATATCGATAAAATCAATTAAGATTAATCCTGATAAATGTCTTAATCTTAGCTGTGTTGCTATTTCTTTTGCTGCCTCCAGATTTATTTGTAAAGAATTTTCTTCATGTCCTTTTTTCCCAACAAATTTTCCACTGTTTACATCTACCACTACCATTGCTTCAGTTCTCTCTATAATCAGATATGCACCACTTTTTAACCATGCTTTATTTCTTAATAGTTTAATCATAGAATTATCAATACCAGTTTCTTTGAATAAAGGATTTCTCTTGCGATAGTGTTCTAGAGCATTTCCAATATCAAGCGCATCTTCCTTAACCATTTTTTGTATTTTTTTATAATCATCTTTAGAGTCAACAACAATTTTTTCAACTTTATCGCTAATTAAATCTCTTAATACACTTGATGTCATCTCTAAATCATTATGAATTAGAATCGGAGCCTCACTTTTTTCTGCTAATTTTATCAATTCATTATATTTTTTTTCTAAATTGGTATAATCATTTTGAATTTGTTTATCAGTCTTACCTTCAGCTACAGTACGAATAATAATTCCTAATCCATGTTTTTTCATATCAAACGCAATTTTTTTCAATCTTCTGCGCTCATAACGGTCCTGCATTTTTTTAGATACACCTACATATTTTGATTTAGGTATTAATACAATGAAACGACCTGCAATTGAAAGATTGGTAGTAACTCTAGCTCCTTTATTATCAAAAGGTTCTTTAATCACCTGAACAATAATTTCTTGTCCTGGAGATAGCAAAACATTGATTTCTTTTGAATTTTTAGATTTAGGTTTGCGATCTGCAATCAATTCTGGATCTGAAATTTCAGAGAATGGTAAGAATGCATTATTACCTTCACCTATATTAACAAACGCAGCCTGCATTCCAGGAATTACATTTTCAACAACACCTTTATAGATGTTTCCTACAGTTCTTTCTCTTGATTCTTTATCAACATGGAGCTCGGCAAGTTTGCCATTTTCTTTGACAGCAATTCTTGTTTCTCCTACACCTTTGCTGATGTAAATTTCTTTTTTCATAAAAGCCTTACTTTAATATTATGAACTAAATACACATCATACGTGATGAGCACATAGTCATATAGTTTACATTTTCTATGAAATAGAGGAGAGAATACTTAGGTATAAAAAAATTATTAGTTTAAAATTATAAAAATAAAAAATAGTTAGTTTTTAAATATCTACACCTCAATTTCATAAGTAATTTAGCGATTTTTATATTTAAAATACATATAATCTGACAATTATGTTTAACGAGGAATTAATTGCAGGAAAAGTCGCAGCACGCAATGCTGGCAAGATTCTAATGAAGCATTTTTCTGCTTCCGATAAGAAGGTCAAATATAAAAGTTTAAATAACCCAGTAACTATAGCTGATTATGAAGCAGATCAGTATCTATCAGAGTTTATTGGAGGAGAATTCCCAAATGATGGCTGGTTATCAGAAGAAACTGTAGATACAAAAGAAAGATTAGAAAAATCTCGTGTATGGATTGTAGATCCCTTAGATGGAACAAAAGAATTTATTGAAGGTATTCCACATTTTTCTATAAGTATAGCATTAGTCGAAGATGGCCATCCTGTTATTGGGATTGTTTATAATCCTTCTACAGAAGAAATGTTCTATGCTGAAAAAGAAAAAGGAGCATATCTAAATGGTTCAAATGTTAAAATATCAATCAAAGAAAAATTGATTGACTCCTCTATTGTTGTAAGCAGATCTGAGTATAGAAAAAAATTATGGGATGCATATAAGGAAAATTTTTCTGAAATAAATCCTATTGGTAGCGTTGCATACAAACTAGGATTAGTTGGAGCCAATCAATATGACATTTTTTCAACAGTTGCACCAAAGAATGAATGGGATATTTGTGCAGGGGACTGTATTATAAAAGAAGCTGGTGGAGTATTTAAGACAATCAATGATAAGAATATTATTTATAATCAAAAGAAAACGCTTGTTACAGACCCTATAATTGCCACAAATTCTACATTATTTAATAGAGTTTCAGATCTACTATATTAAAGGAATAGATATACATAAATGAAATATATTGGTCCAGATTTTTGCAATATCACTTCTTTGTTGACAGACGAAGAGCTACTAATACAAAAAACAGCAAATCAGTTTGTTGAAAAAGAGTTCAATCCAATTGTAAATGAATATTATGACAAGGGATCATTTCCTCTTGATTTAATTCCAAAAATGGGAGAACTAGGATTTTTTGGAGCAACACTACCTAAAGAGTTTGGTGGTAGTGAGATTAGTAGTACAGCTTATGGTCTAATCATGCATGAATTAGAGAAGGGAGATTCTGGTCTACGTTCTGTTTGTAGTGTGCAAGGAGGCCTTGTGATGTATCCTATCCATCAGTACGGTACAGATGAACAAAAAAAGAAATGGCTCCCAAAATTAGCTGCTGGCACAGCTATTGGTTGTTTTGGATTGACAGAAGCTAATCATGGTTCAGATCCCGGAGGAATGCTAACAAAGGCAAAGAGAGATGGAGATGATTGGATTATCAATGGTTCAAAGATGTGGATTACTAATGGATCAGTTGCAGACGTAGCAGTTGTTTGGGCAAAAGATGAAGAAGGTATAGTCAGAGGATTCTTAATAGAAAAAGGTACAAAAGGATTTAGCAGTTCTGATATTCATGGAAAGATGAGTTTAAGAGCATCTATTACTTCAGAATTATTTATGAAAGATGTACGTGTTCCAGATAGCAGTAGATTGCCAGGCGTCGAAGGATTAAAAGGACCTTTGTCTTGTTTAACACAGGCAAGATATTCCATCGCATGGGGAACAATCGGAGCTGCAGTAGACTGTTATGAAGTTGCACTAAATTATAGCAAGGAGCGTAAGCAATTTTCTAAGCCAATTGCTGGATTTCAATTAACACAAAAAAAATTAGCACATATGATTCAAGAAATCAGTAAAGCACAATTATTAGCCATACAGCTAGGTAAACTAAAGGACAATAATCAACTAGATTTTTCACATATTTCACTAGGAAAGAAAAATAATGTTGCCATTGCGCGAGATTGTGCACGGCTAGCTAGAGAGATTCTTGGTGCAAATGGCATCATGGATGACTATTCAGTGATGAGGCATATGATGAATTTAGAAACAGTGTATACCTATGAAGGAACGCACGAAATTCACACATTAATAATTGGACAAAAAATTACTGGTGAACCAGCTTTTGAATAATTAGATCTATTTCTTCAATTATTAATTTTAGCAATTTCTCTCTATTAATTTCTCTATTCAATTCTAAAAATAGTGATGTACTACTTGCTTTTGCTTTAGAATCAAGCTTCTTAATATCAATAATTGAATTAACATTTATGCCCATACTGAGCGCTTGGTATGGTTTATTATTCTCTCTGCTATCTTTAACATTAGATAAAAGCATACCAATAATTTTTTTATTATTTACATAAATATCATTTGGATACTTTATTTTCCCTTGAATATCATAAGTAGATAAAACATTTAACATTCCAATACAACATTGATCAATAAGATTCTGTTCAAAGTAATAGTCTCTTCCTAGGATCAAACTAAATGTTAAATCTTTATAAGGGATTGAAATCCATTTTTTCCCATGGGTACCTTGACCATTAGTTTGATTATCGGTGACAACTACCTTCTTAGAATCTTGAGCCTGATAATCTTTATTCAAAGCAATATCTAAAGTAGAATCCATTGATTCTTTATAGATAATAGAATCTAAACCACTTTTAACCCATTTTGTATTGAGAGATATACTTTTATAGTCTAGCTGCAAGGATCTAGTTTTTTTCTCATCTGGAAAGTAGCGCCTGGCTGCAATACACCATTATTATTTTTAATCACATCAGAATTATCCATATAAATAACAACCCATGCTAATTCATCATTATAGATTTTTTGAGCAAGACTCCATGCAGTATCACCTGATTGAATTGTATATTCAAAAAATTCTAATTCGCAATTTTTTGCTTGTTCGGAATCTCTCTTGAGTGATAAAAAATTGTAAGGATATATTCTATCTGGATTAGGACCAATTTCCTGCTTATTCCATTCATATATTTCCCTCCACATAGAAGAATCACCATATTCTCTAGCAGCAATCTTAATTAGATAATCGCCTCTCTTAATCATATATGGTTCAAATACAGTTACTGGTAATGGAGGAGACTCAGGTTCTTGAATAGTAAATGTTTCAACAGAAACTTCTTGTTTAGCCATTTCTTGTCCACTATCTGGTGTTTCTTTTACAGCTACTTCACTATCAATAGTTGGTACAGTTCCTGAACAATTAATGATTAGTAAAGCACCTAATAGCACTAAAATTTTATTGTTTTTCATCTTCTTCCTCATCTTTCAATTTATATAATTAATATTATTAATTTTTTTTTATAATGTTCCTTATTTTTTTCAATTATTCAGAATATTCGCCAAATATTTTTTTCAAAGAATAAGTTATTTCTCCAAGCGTACATTGATTATCACTACATTCAATAATGTATGGCATTAGATTTTCACTGGTTCCTGCTTTTTTTTCAAGTAATGCAAGGGCGTTAGCGACATTTTTTTCATCGCGAGAAGATTTAAAATGATCAATCATGGTTTCCCTGTCATCTTCTTTAATTTTTTGCTTTTCTTTTTTATGATTGACTTCTTTATTTCTAAATTTATTTACTCCTACTAAAATAGCTTTTTCACTATCCAAGTCATTTTGAAATTTTATGGATGATTTTGAAATTTCATTTTGGATCTCTCCATTCTCAATCAGTTTTTTGACTCCACCTTTCGATAACATTTCATCAATTTTCTTATTTACTTTTTCTACTATATCTTTAGTCATACTATCTATTAAAGAACTATCTCCGATAGGATCAACAAATTCTGGTACCCCACTCTCATATGCTATAATTTGCTGTATTCTTAGAGCTGATAGAGCATTTTCTTCAGATGGTAGATTCAATGCCTCATCTTTACCATTGGTATGGATTGACTGAGCACCTCCTAATACAGCAGCTAAACTTTGTAGGGTAGTTCTTGCACTATTATTATCAATTTGTTGTGCTGTAAGTGTAGATCCACCAGTTTGCACATGAAACCTACATAGTTGAGACTTAATATTATCTATATTAAAACGATCACGAACAATATGCGCCCATATTTGTCTTGCTGCTCTGAATTTTGCAATTTCCTCAAAAAAATTCCTATGAGAATTAAAAAAGAATGATATCTGTGTTGTGAGCTGTTCAATATCAATCTTTTCTTTTTTAGCAGCATCTAAATAAGTAATAGCATTGGCAAATGTAAAAGCTAATTCTTGTATAGCTGTACTTCCAGCTTCTCTTATATGATATCCTGATACAGATATGGAATTCCAATTTGGTAAGTGTTCTTGGCAGTATTCAAATATATCAGTTGTCAATCTTAAGGATGATTGAATAGGAAATATATATGTTCCTCTTGCAATATATTCTTTTAATATATCATTTTGAAGAGTGCCTCTTAATTTTTCGAAAGAATAACCTCTTTTTTTCGCCAATGATATATAGAATGCTAATAATATAGGTGCTGTAGAATTGATAGTCATAGACACTGAGACTTCTTCTAGGTTAATATTGTCAAATAAAGATTCCATATCTTCAGGAGTTGATATTGGAACTCCTGACTTACCTATTTCTCCAAAAGCCATATTATCGTTAGAGTCATATCCTATTTGTGTAGGCAGATCAAATGCTACCGAGAGTCCAGTAACGCCGCTATCCAATAATGATAAATATCTTTTATTTGATTCAGATACAGAGGAAAAACCAGAATATTGTCTCATAGTCCACAATCTATTGCGGTACATATCTTTGTAAATACCTTTTGTAAATGGAAATTTCCCTATTTTTTTATTTGCCATGACTAAGCTAATTTAATTCTAAATTCAATATTCTAATTAATGATTTTTAGTTAAGATGTAACTATATGGAATATTCAACGATAGAAAAATTAAAGTACTGGTGGCGTTATAAGGATTATTTCTCTAATCAGTCTAAAAAGTATGAATATTCTGAAAATGAAAAAAATTCTATACTAATTGTATTACCAGATGGAGAAGTCGCCTTTGATTTAGCTGCCCTTTTTCTAGAAAAGATTCAATCCAATGATGCTAGAATCCATTTTCTTGTCAAAGACGCTCTCATTAATTTTTATCCTCAAGAAATGAGTGAATACACTTTGCTCTTTTCTTATAAGGATATTAACTCTCTTGGTATTCCAACAAATGAGTTTTTAGAAAAAATAAATGATTTAAAATATGAGAATATGATTGATTTAAATATCAATTTTAGTCGTTTCTCTTCTTTCCTTTTAAGAGCTTGCAATCCAAAGGTAAGAATGGGTTTTAGTTATGATAATTCAAAAAAATATTATAATGTTATACTTGATACTAATTATCAAAGAGATTTAGAAGGAACATTTGCTATGATTCAACAGTTTATAAAGATATGAATGAAGATTTAAAAAATATTATTGTATCAGATCTAATATTATTAGACAAGCCAAGCTCTTTTTTTGATAATAACAAGCCTTGGGATTTAATTCATAATATTGGTGATTTATTATCAGATATTCCATCTTCTAATAGCTCAATTGATAATGTTGTTATTAATGAAGATGATGGATCGGTAGTTATTGATAATACTGCAACCGTAGAACCTTTTACTGTGCTAAATGGACCTTTATTTTTGGGAAAAAACACACTAGTCAAATCTCATTCTACTATATCAAATTCTATTATTAATCACGACTGTAAAGTGAGTGGAGAAATCCACTCTTCTATTTTTCAGCCATATTCTAATAAAGCGCATGAAGGATTTTTAGGACATAGTTTTATTGGATCATGGGCCAATCTTGGTGCAGGAACCACTACTAGCAATCTCAAAAATAATTATTCATCTATAAAAGTTAAATGGAACGGAGAACTATTAGATACAGAATCAATGTTCTTTGGCTCTATTATTGGTGAGCATGTGAAAACAGCAATTGGGACAACTCTTAATACCGGAACAGTGATTGAGATGGGTTGTAATATTGTTGCACAATCTTTTCCTCCAAGACATATTCCTGCCTTTTCATTATTCTACAAAGATAAGTTAATGAAAATCAAATTTGATGACTTTTGTGATACTGCAGAGAAAGCTATGAAGAGAAGAGATAAAACACTTTCTTCGTCTGAGAAAGAAGCCTTAAGCAGTATTTACAAAAATTGTTGACTCCGTAGATAACTAATAATACCTTCGTCCTTATATGAATGATTTTGATTTAAATAGAGTAGATGAAGTTATTAGCCCTTGTTGTGACGAAGAAATAAGAGCTTCAGACATTGGAACTAAGCTAAAATGTCCATTGTGTAAAGCAAATCTCAAACAAAGACTATACCTACCATTCCTTGAATATCTCATGGAGAATGGTCATGTAGAAAACTTAGATTTCTTCGATTTAGATTTATATAGTCAAGATAAAGAAGCTTTAGATAGCGAGGATGAAGAATTAGATCTTGATAAGTATGAAGTAAAGAAAGATAGTTTGAATATATATGAAGATGATGCAAAGTTTAATAATCCTACAGCACCATCAGAAACTTCTATTGATGAATCTGCAGTATCAAGCGATTGGACACAGTTTGCTACAGAAGATTCTGACTCCTAATAAAGATTTTTTACTTTACAATACCTTACCCTTGCTATTAAATTGGTAGAACGACTAAAAATTTTCAGGCTATAAAAACTTCGAAAGATTGAAAGACTTTCCCCCGCTTATCAACTTTCTTTTATAGCCTGTTTTTTTATCGGAATACTATTACCGACTATCTAGTCGGTTTTTTATTGTTTTTGTTAAAAAAATATCACTATATTGACCTTGCATTATGAAAATAGCAGTATTAACAAAGGCAATTCCAAGCTACGAATCCAGTATTCGTATAGATTCCACATCAAAATGGATTGATGAGGCAGTTGTAAACTTCGTAGTCAACGAAAGTGATTCATATGCTTTGGAAGAAGCATTGCAAATTAAAGAAAAGTTAGATAATGGCAGTGAAGTTGTTGTTATAACAATGGGATCTGAAGATAATACATCAAAAGTTCTTAAAGATGGCCTTGCTAAGGGTGCTGATCGCGCTATTTTTATTAAAAATGAAGATTCCAACACCGATCCATTAACAATTGCAAAATTATTTGCTGACAATCTCAAAGATGAAAATTTTGATCTCATTTTTTCTGGTTTACAATCAGATGATTTAGGATCTGGACAAACTGGAGTCCTTATTGGAGAAATGTTAGGTATGTCCACTGCTACTTTAGGCATTGAAACTGACATTGAAGAAAGTAAAATTAAAGTTAAGAGAGAGTTAGAGTCTGGATGGTTTCAATGGGTAACGCTTCCTTTCCCAGCTAGTGTATCTATACAATCTGGTATTAATGAGCCACGATATCCTTCATTAAAAGGAATCATGGGCGCTAAACGTAAAGAATCAAAAGTAATCGATGGACAATCTGGTTCACAAAAACAAAATTTTATTAATTTATTTATTCCTAAAAATGAGAAAGCTACAGAGAGAATTGAAGGCGATGTTGATGGAATAGTTGCAAAAATTATGGATGTATTAAAAAATAAACTAAGAGTAATATCATGATTTTAGTTGTATTAGAAAATCAAAGAGGAAATATCCATGCTTTTAGTCAAGAAGCAGTAGTTGCCGGACAAAGTTTAGCATCTAAGCTAAGCATGGAATTATCTATTTTATGTATGGGTGAAAATGCTAGCTCACTCAAAGAGCAAGCTAGCGAATACAAAGCAAAAGATTTAATCTTAGCAGAGCATGATATGATTAATGCATATTCTGCTGATGGATATTCAAAAGTATTGTCAGATGTTATTACAGACTTATCCCCTCAATATGTTATTATGGGACACTCTTATATGGTACGTGATTTCTTGCCTAGAGTAAGTGCAAAATTAAGTTTACCATTTATTAGTGATATTATATCCGTTACTTATGATGGAGATACCCCTGCATTTGCGCGTCAAGTATTTAATGCAAAACTTGCTACTAACATTCAGTCAGATACAAGTAGCAATACAACACTTCTTAGTTTTCAGTCTGCAGCATTTTCTAGCGATGATATAGAATTGGGAGGTTCTGATGCGGCATCTGTATTTGAAGTAAATCTTAACAATGAAGATATTAAGTCTATTAGCGAGCCAGAGTTTCAAGAGTCTTCTTCTGGTGTAGACTTAACTACAGCAGATCTAATTGTATCTGTTGGTAGAGGAATTGAAAGCGAGGATAACATCCCTATGGTCGAATCCTTAGCAGAAGCAATGGGGGCAGAAATAGCCTCATCAAGACCTGTAGTTGATATGGGTTGGTTGCCATCATACAGACAGATTGGAAGTTCAGGACAAGCTGTTTCACCTAAATTATACTTCTCTGTAGGTATTTCTGGTGCTATTCAACATGTAGTAGGTATGAAAGGCTCAAAAAATATTATTGCAATTAATAAAGATGAGGAAGCCCCTATTTTTGAAATTGCAGATTACGCTGTCATTGGTGATTTAATGGAAATTGTACCAAAATTGACAGAAGAACTTAAAAAATAAGTAAATTCTATACCATATGGTAACCTTCTCTCTATTAGAGCAAGTAGTATTAGTCCTATTTTTATCTTCTGGGCTATCTTTTTTTCTATATCAGCTGCTTTTGCGATTAAAAATTGTTTTAAAAGGTAAATCTGATTTTAGTATTGATCAGTTACCTGATAGATTGAGAAGAGTGTTTGATGAAGTAATTTTGCATAAAAAAGTAGCAAGCGGTGCAAGAAAATCTGCGGGAATAATGCATGCACTTGTTATGTACGGATTTATCTTTTTTGGATTAATAACAATTAATCACTTCTTAATGGCATTTGGATTTCATCTATTTAATGATACATTCCGTCTTTGGTATTTTAGGCTATTTGGCGGCCCATGGGCTTTTCTATGTTCATTTGGTATAATGGCTTTGGCTTATCGTAGGTTCGTTCTCAAACCAAAGGCTTTAGGTAAGTTTTCTGCTACATCTGGTGTAGTTACTATTTTTATTGTTACTTTAATGATTACTTATCTCATTGATGAATTACATTTACTTAAAAGTCCCCTAGCATTTAAAATAAATTGGTGGATACACTCAGGTGTAATTGGCGGCTTTTTATTTTTAATTCCTAAATCAAAACATATGCATCTGGTATTGTCGCCATTTAATATTTTTCTAAGACCATTTGAAATTCCTAACCATCCAGCTATACCAATAGATTTAGAAGCATCTGAAGAAGAGCTAGATAATCTACTATTAGATTTATCAAGACTTAGTAAAGATCAAGCGCTAGATATTTTTACATGTGTTGAATGTGGTCGATGTACTGATGTATGTCCTGCAAATAGGGGTGGAGGAATTTTGGATCCAAAATATCATTTTATATTGGATTTGAAAGAACCGATGTTAGAATCTGGTGATGTAAATGTTATAGATAAAATTAATGTAGAAGCAGGATGGGAATGCACAACATGTCAAGCATGTACAGAAGTATGTCCTGTTGGAAATCATGTAGAAAAAGCAGATGAAATTAGAAGTTTTCAAGTATTAGCTGAAGGAGATGTTCCTCAGGAGTATCAGAAGCTATTACGTAATCTACAAGAAACAGGCAATACGGAAGGTGCATCATCAAGTGAGCTTCTTCAACAGCTACCAGCCTATACTAGCGATAAAGAACTAGTCCTTTGGTTGGGCTGTTTTGCTAAGCATGCTATGGATCCAAACTTTATAACTTCAGTGAAAAACTTTACAAAGATTCTAGATTCAGCTGGTGTAACATATGGAGTATTAAGCAATGAGCAATGTTCTGGAGACCCTGCCAACAAGCTAGGGGATAAATTAACCTATCAATTATTAATGGATCAAAATGTGGAAGAACTAAATAAGGTTAGAAATGTAACAACCATGTGTCCGCATTGTGTAGTCAATCTTCAAAAAGAATATAGTAAGTATCATGAAATTAAATATGAAGTCAAGCATCATACACAGGTGATTTCAGAATTATTAGAACAAGGAAAAATTGATATTAATCCAGGATCTCTAGAGAAAGTAACTTATCATGATCCTTGTAACTTATCGCGAACTCTTGATGAGGTTAGTGCGCCAAGAAATGCAATCAAAGCTGCTGCCCCAGAATTTTTTGAACTAGATGAAAGTGGTAAAGAAACTTTGTGTTGTGGTGCTGGAGGAGCGCTTTGGTGGAAAAAAGAAAGCGGTGAAGGACGTACTCATCTATTGCGAGCAGAACAAGTAATTGAATCAAAGACTGATACGGTTGTAACAGGATGTAATTTTTGTTATGGTATGATGAACCAAGGTGTCGGTCCATTAACTCCTGCAGGACAAGAGCCAATTAAAGTTAAAGATGTAGCAGATATTGTAGCAGAAAATCTATCTTAAGTTGGCATATAAATTTTTTTTCCTTAAATTTCTAAATCAATGTAAACAATTTAGATTCGTCAATCATAAACAATAAGTTTCAGCTGTATGGACTTGTTACTTTGAGAGTTCTCATTGGTTGGCATTTTTTGTATGAAGGTGTTTCAAAACTTCTCAATCCATATTGGTCTTCAGCTGCTTATTTATTGGATTCGAAATGGATATTTTCAGGATTGGCCGAAACCATTGCATCTAATCCTACCTTATTGACAATATCAGATTTTGTGAATATGTGGGGCTTAACTTTAGTTGGTGTATCTCTTCTTTTAGGTTTATTTAGTCGCTATTCTGCTTTAGTAGGCATGGGATTTGTAATGTTATATTATCTTTTTGCACCCCCATTTCTTGGTTTAGAATATTCTAGACCTGGAGAAGGCAGTTATATTATTGTAAATAAAAATTTAATTGAGGCCTGTGCTCTGTGGGTGATGTATACATTCCCTACTGGTCACATAATTGGTCTAGATCGATTATTCACCAAATCAAATTAGAGGAAATATAGTATGAGTGAAAATAATAAACAGAAAAGCAATGATTTGGACCGCCGAGAATTATTAAAAGGACTTGCAACTGTACCAGTATTTGGCCTGTTTCTTTCTCAAGTTTGGAGAAAAGTACGCAGAGATAGATTAAAAAAATCAAATATCCTTTCTGGTTTGGTTCAAGAGAAGAAGTCGGCACCAGCTATTATCAAAGGTCTTTCAGATAGCAAACATCTAAATATTGGTATTATTGGTTATGGAGGTCGAGGTGGACACTTGGTTCGTGGTGCGGGATTTGCTACTACGGGTTGGACTAATACCGTATCTGAGAATGCACGAAAAAATAAATTGGATAAACAATTTAAAACATTTATGGATCAAGAAGATTTGAATTGTTCACTTGTGGGAGTTTGTGACTTGTTTGATGTACGTGCAGAGCAAGGTTTAGATGCTTCTCAAAATGAAGTGCGACCTGGCGGAAAACCAAAAAAAACTGCTACAAGATATCGCCATTATAAAGATCTTTTAGCCGATGATAACATTGATGCTGTAATCATTGCTACTCCAGATCATTGGCATTCCCGCATTACAATCGATGCTGCAAAAGCAGGGAAACATGTTTATTGTGAAAAAGGTTTAACCAGAACATTTGACGAAACAATCGAAGTTTACGATGCAGTAAAAGAGGCTGGAATTACATTTCAGCTTGGTCATCAAAATAGACAGGTAGAAGCTAATGAAAAAGCAAAACAAATCGTTCAACAAGGCTTATTGGGTACAATAAACCTAGTGGAGTTAACTACAAACCGTAATTCTCCATGGGGAGCTTGGGTTTGGGATATTCATCCTAAAGGCAATGCTCAAACAATCGATTGGGATACCTTTCAGGAGCCAGCCCCCAATAAAATACCATTTGGTGAAGAAGCATTGAAACGATTCTTCCGTTGGCGTTGTTGGTTTGATTATGGTACTGGTCTTTCGGGTGATTTATTGTCACATGATTTTGATGCTATCAATCAAATTATGGATTTGGGAATTCCAAAATATTCATCTTCAACAGGAGGAATTTATTTTTACAAAGATGGACGTGATGTCCCAGATGTTTGGAATGCAACTTTTGAATATCCAGATAAAGATTTAACTGTTCTTTATAGTGCATCACTTTCTAGCAATGAAGCACGTGGGAATCGAATCATGGGCCACGATGCGACTATGCAAATGGGTGGTCAAAGTGGAGGTGGATCTGTACACGGATTTATTGTAACAGCAGATTCTCAATCAACGCAATACAAAGAACGTATTGAGCAAGGTATTATCAATTCAAAATATCCAATTTATACCTATTCTCCTGGATCAAAGCAAATTGATGGTGTAACATCAGCAACTTCTAAATACTTTGCGAATAAAGGGCTATTATATACTTATAGAGAGGGAAAACGAGTTGACCCAACTCATCTTCATATTAAAGACTGGCTAGATTCAATTAGAAGTGGAGGACAGCCTAAATGTAATATTGAGGTAGCACTTCATGAAGGTGTTGCTTGTCATATGGCTACAGAATCATACTTAACTGGTCGAAGAATTGAATGGGATCCAGTCAATCGAAAATTGATTTAAACCAGATATCTTAAGGTGAATAAATGAACAAAAATTTTCGTTTAGGAACAATGATGTTTCTTCAATTTTTCGTTTGGGGAGGCTGGTATGTTACTGTTGGGAATTTTATGGTAGCTGAAGGTATGGGAACCATTACGCATTGGGCTTATTCAGTGAGTCCTATTGCAGCTATTATATCTCCATTTTTTCTTGGTTTTGTTGCTGATCGTTATTTTAATGCCGAAAAAGTATTAGGAATTCTCCATATTTTGAGCGGTTTTTTTCTACTTTTAACACCTTTCTTCACATCTAAACCTATGATATTTATTCTAATGCTAGCTATGCACATGATTTGTTATATGCCAACTTTGGGACTTGCTAACTCTGTAGCCTTTCGCCATGTTGATAATCAAGAAAAACAATTCCCCCTTATCCGTGTTTTCGGAACATTGGGTTGGATTGTTGTTGGTATTTTAGTAAGTAAGATTTTGAATGCAGATAATGATGCTACTCCATTTTACATTGCTGGGACTGCTGGAATATTTTTGGGTTTTTATAGTTTTAGTTTGCCTAAAACTCCTCCGCTATTAAGCAAAGATGCGCCTATTTCTTTTAGAGATATTATTGGTTTAAATGCTCTAGATAAACTGAAATCAAAATCATTTTTTGTATTTGCGTTATCCTCTTTTCTAATTTGTATTCCTCTAGCTGCATATTATAATTTTGCACCTATTTTTGTTTCTGATATGGGAATTGCAAGTCCAGCATTTAAGATGTCATTTGGACAAATGTCTGAAGTTCTTTTTATGTTAATCTTACCATTATTATTTGCTAGGTATGGAGTTAAATATATTCTATTAGGAGGAATGCTTGCCTGGGCTGTTCGATATGCTCTATTTGCAGTTTCTGCACCAACTGGGATTACATCATTGGTTTTTTTAGGTATAATCTTACATGGGATTTGCTATGATTTATTCTTTGTTGCAGGACAAATTTATGTTGATAAAAAATCAACAGCTGATATAAGAAGTCAAGCACAAGGATTTCTAGTTTTAATCACTTATGGATTGGGTATGTTTATTGGAGCACAAGTTGCTGGGTATGTTTATAATTTATTATTAAATGACCAAGCAGTATTGTCTGTTCAAAGCTGGCAACAGTTTTGGTTGGTTTTTGCTCTTATGACCACTGTAGTGATTGTATATTTCTTTATTGGATTTAAAGATAAGTTGAATTCTAAAGAGCAATTATAAAATGGGAAAAAATAGATTAGGTATTGGATTTATTGGAGGAGGCTTTATTACTCGCTTTCATATTCAATCTCTGGTTGGGGTGCGAGATGCAGATGTAGTAGGTGTCATGTCTCGTACAAAAGCATCTGCTGAAGAATCAGCTACTCTGGCACGGACCATTGGTGTAGGCAGTGATGCAAAAGCTTATGATTCCATTACTGATATGATTGCCGATCCTAATATCCATGCTTTGTGGGTATGTTCTCCAAATTTTGCAAGAGTTGAAACATTTGAAGAAATTGCCAATGCTATTTCATCTGGAAAAGGGGAACTAATCGGAGTGACCTGTGAAAAACCTTTAGGCAGAAATGTAGAAGAAGCAAAAAAAGTTTTAGAACTGACTCAAAGTGTAAATCTCCTAGATGGATATCTAGAAAATCAGATTTTTGCTCCTTCCATTACGCGAGGTAAAGAGATTGTTTGGGCTAGAGGTGCAGCAACCACTGGTCGACCTTACTTAGCACGTGCAGCTGAAGAGCATAGCGGTCCCCATATGCCATGGTTTTGGGAAGGATCCCTGCAAGGTGGTGGTGTCTTAAATGATATGATGTGTCATTCTGTTGAAGAAGCACGTTTTATGTTAACAGAGCCAGGAAAACCCCGTGATTCTATCACTCCAATCAGTATTAGTGCGCATACAGATTGTTTGAAATGGCAACGTCCTGAATATGTAAAAATCTTATCTGACAATAGTAATGGGAAAACTGATTATTCAAAACGTCCATCGGAAGATTTTGCTCGTTCCTTAATTGAGTATCTAGATGAAGATAATAATAAACTCATTGTTGAAACTACCACATCTTGGTGTTTTGTAGGTGAAGGATTACGTCTCAGCATGGAACTATTTGGGCCAGAATATTCTATGTTTGTTAATACATTGGACCCAGATTTAAAGGTCTTTTTTAGTCGAAAGGTGGCTGGTTCAGAAGGTGAAGATCTTGTTGAAAAACAGAATGCAGAATCCGGTGGTATGCCCGTGGTTAGTAACGAAGCGGAAGCATATGGCTATACAGCTGAAAATAGACATATGGTACAATCTTTTATAAATGGTAAACGCCCCGAAGAAAACTTTGATGATGGTTTAGAGGTGACACGACTACTTATGGCTGCCTATATGAGCGCAGAACAAGAAAAAACGATACAACTCCCCAATGCAGATATTGACACATTCAAACCTGCGGTAGCACAAGGTGAATGGAACCCAAAAGATTGATCTGTGAAAAATCTTAACATATTTTTAACAGTATTTATAATAATCTCACTTCTTATTATGGTTGGTTTTTCATCCAATTCAAAATGGACCGTTCTTTTTGATGGAAAAACTGTTAAAGGCCTTCGAGGATATAAACAATCGGGATTTCCTGACTCATGGGAAGTTGTTGATGGCACACTAAAAACTGTGCCAGGCCATGGTATTGATTTAATCAGTGAGGAAGTTTATAAAAATTTTGAGTTAGAATTGGAATGGAAAGTACCCGAAAAAGGAAATAGTGGTATTTTCTATTTTGCAACTGAAGAAGGAGATTATATTTGGCAGTCAGCACCAGAAATGCAGATAGTAGATGATGAAAAACATACAGATGGAAAAAACACACTTACTTCTGCTGGTTCACTATATGCTTTGATTGCTCCATCTGTCAATGTTGTCAAGCCAGTCGGTGAGTTCAATCAGGTGCGAATCAAAGTAAAAAATAACCATGTAGAGCATTGGTTAAATGGAACAAAGATTGTTGAATATATTTATGGTAGTGATATGATGTGGAGCTTGGTGGAAAAAAGCAAATTCAATAAAATGCCTTTATTTGCAAAAGCCTCCGAAGGTCATATTGGCTTCCAAGGAGATCATGGACTAATATGGTATAAAAATATTCGTATTCGGAGGTTATAAATTGAAACGTCGAGATTTCATTAAACAATCTGCTGCAATTACTGGGGGAATTACACTTACTGGACTAGGAAACCCTATTATTCTGGGTTCTAACGCAAATAAAACATTTAAAATATCACTTGCCGAATGGTCACTACATCGTTCTTTACAAAGTAAAGAGATAGACCATCTTGATTTTTATTCTATTGCAAAAAATAAATTTGACATTTCAGCGGTTGAGTATGTGAACTCTTTTTTCTTTGATAAAGCAAAAAATCTTACTTATCTCAAAGAAATGAAAATGAGAGCAGATGATCTCGGGATAAAAAGCCTTTTGATTATGTGCGATGGAGAAGGAAATATTGGTGATCCAGATTCGAATAAAAGAACACAAGCAGTTGAAAATCATTATAAATGGGCAGAAGCCGCTCAATATTTGGGATGCCATTCCATTCGCGTGAATGCTCGAAGCTTTGGTACATATAATGACCAAATTGAATTAGCTACCGACGGTTTACGTCGCCTTACAGAATTTTGTGATACATTGGGCATCAACACAATTGTTGAAAATCATGGTGGACTTTCATCCAATGGCAAATGGTTATCTGCTGTTATGAAAAAAGTAGATCATCCTCGCGTTGGTACCCTGCCAGACTTTGGTAATTTTAAACTTGAAGAAGACAAGTGGTATGACCGATATAAGGGAATGAAAGAAATCATGCCATATGCAAAAGCTGTTAGTGCTAAAAGTCATGAATTTGATAGGGATGGCAATGAAACCGGGACTGATTATTTTAAAATGATGAAAATTGTTCTAAACGCAGGTTATCATGGGTATGTAGGAATCGAATATGAAGGTACTCGCCACAGCGAGATGGAAGGCATACAGCTTACACTTGAATTATTGAAAAAAGTAAGATCTATGGAAGGCAGACGGCTTTAAAACTTAAGTTTTTGACTTTCTACTATAAATTTGAATTGCTGAACATGGTTCACCAAAATAAATATTTTTTGCATAATTAGATAAATGTGATGAAATAATCAAATATGCCCATGTAGGGACCGGTACCTCAGCACAGCCTTTAATCATTACTTTTTTATCTCTAAATGATTCCCAATTCATTTCTGCAATCTGTGAACGAAATTCTTTTTCTTTAATCATTCCATCTGATAGGAAATCATCTAAAAGGATAGTTTTCATTAACTTAATTTCTTAATTGTTTCGTTTAGTTTTTCAATAAAAATATCGACTTCTTCGATAGTGTTATAAACATAAAAACTAATTCTTGCGCAAGATAAAATATTTAAAGATTTCATGAGAGGTTGACAGCAATGATGACCTGATCGAATAGCGATTCCTTCATAATCGAGTAGCTGTGCGATATCTAATGAAGCAATATTGTCAATATTAAAGCTAATGGTTGATGTTCTTTCTGGAGCATTACCATAAATCGTGATTCCATCAACTTTGTACATTTTTTCTAATGCATATTGAAAAACATTTTCATATTCTGATGGATATAAGTTTAAAAAATCAATTGCTGCTCCCATTCCATAGACCTGTGCAGACGGAGGAGAACCAGCTTCAAATTTATGTGGAAGACAACTCCAACTAGATTTTTCCATAGTAACATCTCTAATCATTCCACCACCAGTCTGGTAAGGATCCATATCTTCAAGAATCTCTGTCTTACCATAAAGTACACCCACTCCTGTTGGGCCTAACATTTTATGACCTGAAAAAACAAAGAAGTCGCAATCTAATTCCTTAACATCTATTTTAAGATGAGGAGCACTTTGGCATCCATCTAATAATACTAATGAACCATTTTTATGTGCTTTATCAATAATAGTTTTTGCTGGATTAATGGTTCCAAACACATTCGATACGTGAGTAAAGCTCACAATTTTTACCTTATCATTTAGCGCATCATCTAATTCTTGTAAATCAAGCGTACCATCTTTGGTTGATTTGATATATTCAATTTTAGCGCCTGTTTTATCACAGATTATTTGCCAAGGGACAATATTGGAGTGATGCTCCATATCTGTAAGAAGTACGATATCCCCTTTTTTTAAATTTTTAAAACCCCAAGCATCTGATACAAGATTAATTGACTCAGTAGCACTTTTTGTAAACACAATAGATTCTGAGCTATCTGATCCAATAAATTTAGCCACTTTTTTTCTTGTATTTTCATAGGCATTGGTTGCTTTCTCGCCTAATTCATAAACACTCCTATGAATACTAGCACCATATTCTTGATAGAATAGTATTTCTGAACCAATTACAGATACAGGTCGTAATGATGTTGCAGCACTATCAAGATAAATGAGATCTTTATCACGATTTTTTTCGCGAAGAATAGGAAACTGTTCTCTAATTTTTTGAATATCCATATTTAATACAATCCAAGTTGTAGTTTTGCCGCATCAGACATCATATCTTGATTCCATTGTGGTTCCCATACTAATTCAACATCTACATGTTTAGCACCACTTAACGCTGATAATTTTTCTTTAACTTCATCAGCAATAACAGGACCCATACCACATCCAGGAGCAGTTAAGGTCATTTGTATGCTAATATTTACTCCATCTTCTTCTTCTTTAATTTCTGTATTGTATACAAGACCTAAATCAACAATATTTACAGGAATTTCAGGGTCGTAGCATGTATGTAATACATTCCAAATTTCTTCTTCATTAGCAAAGTTATTAGAATCTATTGATCGTTTTTCTTCTCCGATAGCTTCACCATCGACTCCTTTGACTTGATACATATTTCCTTCAACAATAATAGTAAAATTATCTCCCAAAGATTGAGAGATGATTCCATTCATTCCTTTAGTCAGAAGGGTCTTTTGTCCATCAGGTACACTGAATACATAGACATCATCTTGAATTGTGAATTCTTTATTCATTTGTTAATTCTTTCTTAATAAATAGCATAGCTCCAATAAATCCATTCTGTCTTTGACTAGAAATCGTTGGTCCTATGTTAAGCCATTCAAAAATCTTTATAGGTTCATCAAAATCATTAATAAAATCAATAATATTCTTTTTTTCTTCATTATTGAAACCAATTTGTAATACTCTGAGCAGCCCCTTAACTATTGCACTTTCAGAATCAACAGTGAACGTAATATTATCCTCATCTACAATATTAATCCATGTTTGCGATGTACATGCATGCACTTTATTTGCTTCTGTTTTATGCTTTTCATCGATTTGATTAATTTTTTTACCTAAATCAATAAGATAGACTAATCTATCTTGACCATCAAGTGTCGCAAATCCTTCTCTAATAGGAGATAGTTTTTCAATTATACTATTCATTAATCCAATGATTTAAGTGGTGCTCAGATAAGTTGGTTATATTAATAAATTCTTCCAAAATTTCTTGTGCAAATGCTTTAATTAACATGTTATTTGCATCTGCTTGATTAATTCCTCTTGCCCTCAGATAAAATATACTATCTTTATCTAATGCTCCGGTAGTAGAACCATGGCCACATTTTACATCATCGGCATAAATTTCTAATTGAGGATTGGAATGTGCTGTTGCATTTTTTGATAATAGCAAATTTTGATTTGATTGATTAGAGTCTGTTTTTTGAGCTCCATCTGCTACGATTACTTTCCCATTGAATACACATGTTGATTCATCATCCAAAATATTACGTACATTTTGAAAGCTTGTACAATGTTCTGCATTATGATTCATTAAAATATTGTTATCTAAGTGTTGATCATTTTTTGCAAGATTCAACATATTGATCTTAGCCTCTGATCCTTCTTTATTAAAATCTACTTCTATAAAGTTTTTATTGAATGTTGATTGGATATTCATACTATCAATGTTTAAGAAAGTATTTCTTCCTAGTTCATAATAGTGATATCCTAAGTAATTACTGCCAGTATTATCATTGTGTATCATAGAATGATTTAAAGTAGAATCATCAGAACATATAAATTTTTTAAGACTTAGATTAAAACTATCGACTCCTTGATTAATATCTTTCTCAATGATGGAGATATTATTTCCTGTATTAATTTTAAAAATATTAAAAGATGAAATTCTCAAATCTTTGCTATTTTTATCATATAGATTCACAATTTCAATTGGATTATCAAAATTCACCCCTTTTTTAAATTCAAAATATTTTCCAGTTTTGACAGTAGATAGTCCAAGATGGAAAAAAGCTTCTTTTTTAAAATTAGATGATGTAGCACATAAGCTATTATCATTTAATGTTTCTATATCTGATATAGATATATCATCTTTATAGACAAAATCATTAAGTGATTCTTCTGATAATTCTCCATTGATAAAGCATAAAGTATGTTCATCTTTATATTGATCAATTAATAGATCTTTATCGTGACTACTATCTGATTTATATTTTTTCAAGTGTTTACTTGGAGAAAATTTCCAATTTTCAAGTTTTTTGGATGGATATCCTAACTCTTCAAATTGATTATGACTATCTTTTTGTATTTTTTTTAACATATTTTTATTTCACAAGCCATGAGTAGCCTTTTTCTTCCACTTCCTTTGCAAGATTCATGTCTCCTGATTTTACAATCTTTCCATCAATCATAATATGGACCACATCTGGCTTAATATAATTCAATAGTCGTTGATAGTGAGTAATGATTAGAACAGAATTATCATCATTGTTAAATTCATTAACTCCTTCTGCAACGGTACGTAATGCATCAATATCTAATCCAGAGTCTGTTTCATCTAAAACAGCAAATTGAGGATTAAGCATTAATAGTTGCAAGATTTCACTTTTCTTTTTTTCTCCTCCTGAGAATCCATCATTGATAGATCTTTTTAGAAACGAATCATCTAATCCAAGATGCGATAATATCTTTTTAGCGTTAGTTAGAAATTCAACAGCATCTATTTCATCTTTACCAGCGTGCTTATTATGAGCATTCAATGCTGATCTTAAAAAATATGCCATACTTACTCCTGGTATAGCTACTGGGTACTGAAAGCATAGAAATAATCCTTGAAGTGCTCTGTTTTCAATGCTCATTTCTTTAATATCATTCCCATTCATTTCAATGGAACCACCATCTACTTCGTATGCCTCGTTTCCTGCAATAACATTAGCTAATGTGCTTTTTCCTGAGCCATTACGACCCATGATAACATGAACTTCTCCCTTAGGAATTTCTAAATTGATTCCATTTAGAATCTTTTTATCATCTACCGATGCTTCTAATTTTTTAATCTTAATCATTATTACCCCACGCTATTTTCTAATGTTACTTCAATTAATTGTTTTGCTTCTACGGCAAATTCCATTGGTAGTTCAGCAAATACTTCTTTACAAAACCCATTAACAATCATAGATACTGCATCATCTAGTTTAATACCTCTTTGATTGCAATAAAATAATTGATCTTCACCTATGCTTGATGTTGTTGCTTCATGTTCCATTTTTGCAGTTGGATTTTTAACATCAATATATGGAAAAGTATGTGCACCACATTTGTCACCAATTAATATAGAGTCACATTGTGAAAAATTTCGTGCATTTTCTGCATTTTTCAGAATCTTGACTCCACCTCTATATGTATTTTGTCCTTCTCCAGCTGATATTCCTTTAGAGATGATTGTGCTTTTGGTATTTTTCCCTATATGAATCATTTTTGTTCCAGTATCAGCTTGCTGTTTATTCTTTGTTACTGCAACAGAATAAAACTCTCCAACACTATCATCGCCCTGCATAATTACACTAGGATATTTCCATGTAACTGCAGATCCCGTTTCTACTTGAGTCCAAGAAATTTTAGACCTATCTCCAATACATTTTCCTCTCTTAGTGACAAAGTTATAGATTCCACCTTTACCATCTTTATCTCCAGAATACCAATTTTGAATTGTAGAGTACTTGATTGTTGCATCTTTATGCGCTACCAATTCAACGCATGCTGCATGTAATTGATTTTCATCACGCATTGGAGCTGTACATCCTTCTAAATAGCTAACATGACTACCTTCATCTGCTATAATAAGTGTTCTTTCAAATTGACCTGTATTGGCTGCGTTAATTCTAAAATATGTAGAAAGCTCCATCGGGCAGCGCACGTTTTTTGGGATATACACAAAAGATCCATCGCTAAATACTGCTGAGTTTAATGCAGCAAAATAGTTATCTGTACGAGGAATGACTGATCCTAAATATTTTTTTACTAATTCAGGATGGTTAATGACTGCTTCCGAGAAAGAACAAAAGATAATCCCATGTTTTGATAATTCTTTTTTAAAAGTTGTTGCTACAGATACGCTATCAAATACAGCATCTACTGCAACACCTTCAAGACGTTTTTGCTCGTTTAATGAAATACCTAATTTATTATATGTTTCTATAATGTCTGGATCAACATCATCAAGACTTGCATTTTTTTTATGTTTAGGAGCTGCGTAGTAACTCAATGATTGATAGTCAACAGGAGTATAATCGACTTGAGCCCATGTAGGCTCTTCCATTTTTTGCCAGTTTTTGTATGCTTTTAGCCTCCAATCCAATAACCATTGAGGCTCTTTTTTTAATTTAGAAAGTCGTGTAATGACGTCTTCATTTAAACCAGGTTCAAATGTAGTTTGTTCAATATCGGTTGTAAAACCATATTTATATTCTTGATCCAGAGTTGAATCAATAATTTTTTGATTTTTATCAATCATTACGCTGAAAAGCTAATACCACATCCGCATGTTCGTTCGGCATTTGGATTATTAACTTTAAACCCTCCATTTAATAAATCGTTGGAAAAATCTATCTCGCATCCTCTAACATAAATCCAACTCTTCACATCACAAAAGATTTGAATACCATGACTTTCGTATACTTTATCAAATTCTTTTTTCTCTCCGTCAAAAGTAATATTATACGACATTCCTGAACAACCTCCCGTATCAATAGCAACACGAATACCTTTTGTTGATGGTTCCTCGCTTTTCATGATATTTTTAAGTCGAGTTGCAGCTTTTTCTGTGATAGTAATAGGTTGTTCTATATTTTTTTCATTTTCCATATTAGAAACCAAGTTTTTGCTTTCCTTCTTCTGTCATCATTTCAGGACTCCAAGGTGGATCAAATGTAATCTCTACATTTACATTAGTCATATGTTCTAATGTTGCAATTTTGCTTTTTATATCTTCTACCATGTACTGACCCATTGAACATCCTGGTGTAGTTAATGACATAGTAATATCTACACCAAACTTATTTTTTGGCTGTTCATATATCTTTAAGTCATAAATCAGTCCAAGATTCCAGAGATCAATAGGAAGCTCAGGATCATTGCACTGTTTTAGTATCTCAATGATGCTATTTTTTATATCTTTCATAACAGAAAAAAAATTTAACCTATAGAACCTTTATGTCCTATGATTTTAGGAAATATTTATTAATTCCTATACTCGTTGCTTACTTTATTTCCGTAATGTAAATTGATGTTCATTTGAGGACAAAGATGAGCACGAAAGCTAAATTAGAAACAGTCGATAATGTAACGATTCGATTTGCCGGTGACTCCGGAGATGGGATGCAGTTAACAGGAGGAAGGTTTACTCAAACCTCTGCAATTATGGGGAATGATTTAAGCACTTTACCAGATTTTCCTGCTGAAATTCGTGCACCCGCTGGTTCTTTAGCTGGAGTAAGTTCGTTTCAGATTCATTTTAGTTCTCAAGAAATTCATACTCCTGGTGAGAAGCCAGATGTGTTAGTGGCAATGAATCCCGCTGCGCTAAAGGTTCACTTAAAAGAATTGACTCCCGGAGGAACATTAATTATTAATAAAAATGCATTTACTTCAAAAAATTTAAAACTAGCTGGATATGAAAGCGATCCTACAGAAGATGGATCTTTAGAGGATTATTATTTAACCCATTTTATTGAAATGAATAAGCTAGTAGAGTTAGCATGCGAAGAAATCGATTTAGCACCAAAATTAATTGATAGAACAAAAAATTTATGTGCTCTCGGAGTATTATTCTGGATTTATGATAGGCCTTTAGAACCAACTATTGAATGGTTGAATAAAAAATTTAAATCTAAACCAGATATTATTGATGCAAATGTTAAAGCGTTGCATGCAGGATATAATTATGGAGAGACAGCTGAGATATTCACAACAAGATATGTTGTAGAAAAAGCGGAATTACCAGTTGGAAAATATAGAAATATCAATGGAACACTAGCGTCATGTCTAGGATTGTTAACTGCTGTAGAAAAAAGTGGTCTTAACTTAACCTTTGCAGGCTATCCAATAACCCCAGCAAGCAATATTCTTCATACACTTGCTAACTGGAAAAGTTTTGGTATAAAGACATATCAAGCTGAGGATGAAATTGCTGGTATAGGAGCAGCATTAGGAGCAGCATTTGGTGGATCACTAGGCGTTACTGCATCATCTGGACCGGGTATTGCACTAAAGGGAGAATTTTTAGGATTAGCATTGATTACTGAATTACCATTAGTAGTTATTAATGTGCAAAGAGGTGGACCAAGTACTGGATTACCTACAAAAACTGAGCAATCCGATTTATTTCAGGCTATGTATGGAAGAAATGGAGATGCACCAATACCAGTTATTGCTGCAACTACTCCAGGAGATTGTTATTATACTGCATATGAAGCTTGTAGAATCGCAGTAAAATATATGACACCAGTAATGATGTTGACAGATGGATACTTGGCTAACGGTTCAGAGCCATGGATGATTCCTAACACAGATGATTTAGAAGATTTTAATGTAGAGTTTGCCAAAGAAAATGACTCAGATGAAGAACAACATTTACCATATAAGAGAGATAAAAAAACTTTAGCAAGAAATTGGGCTATTCCAGGGACAAAAGGATTAGAGCATCGTATTGGAGGGATTGAAAAGCAAGACATAACAGGTAAGGTTAATTATGATGCAGACAATCATGAGCATATGACTTTAACTAGAGCTCAGAAAGTAGCAAATGTTGCAAATGAAATACCACCAACTAAAATTTATGGTAAAGAAAAAGGGGATTTATTAATTTTAAGTTGGGGCAGTACCCATGGAGCTTGTAAAACTGCTACAGAAAAGTTATTAGAAGAAAAATTAGCAGTAGGACATGTTTCATTAAAATGGATTAATCCACTACCTAACGATTTAAAGAAGATTTTATCTAATTACAAGAATGTGTTAATACCTGAAATAAATACAGGACAACTAAGTCAGATTATACGTGCAAAATATTTAGTTGATGCAGTAGGATTGAATGAAATCCAAGGAAAGCCACTAGGCACTTCAACTATTATAGCAAAATCAAAGGAGCTACTTAAATGAGCGATAAACCTTTATTGAAAAAATCTGATTTTCAATCAGATCAAGCAATTCGTTGGTGCCCAGGATGTGGAGATTATGCAATATTAGCTCAAACTCAGAAGGTATTTCCTGAAATTACTGAGAAGAAAGAAGATACAGTTTTTATATCTGGCATAGGATGCTCAAGCAGATTTCCATACTATATGAACACATATGGTTTTCATACTATTCATGGAAGAGCTCCAACAGTGGCCAGTGGTTTAAAGTTAGCTAATCCTGATTTATCAGTTTGGCTAGTTACTGGAGATGGAGATGGATTGTCAATTGGCGGAAATCATCTCATTCATCTATTAAGAAGAAATATTAATGTGAACGTAATGTTGTTTAATAATAGAATTTATGGATTAACAAAAGGACAATATTCTCCTACATCAGAACAGGGAAAAGTCACATATTCTACTCCTATGGGATCATTAGACTATCCTTTTAAGCCTACCCAGCTTGCTCTTGGTTCACAAGGATCTTTTGTAGCTAAAACGATTGATAAAGAGTTAAAGCATTTACGAAGTATTATAAAAAGAGCACATGAACATAATGGAACAGCATTTATTGAAATTTATCAGAATTGTAATATCTTTAATGATGGTGCTTTTGCAAATTTAACTGATAGAGATACAAAAGCTGAACAACTTCTATATCTTGAAAATGGCGAACCAATGATTTTTGGATCTGAAAAGAATAAAGGAATTTATTTAGACGGGACTAAGCCAAAAGTTGTAGAAATAGGAAAAAAATATTCAATCGAAGATATTTTAGTTCACGATGAATCTGATGCTTTCATAGGATCTATGTTATCTCATTTTACTGCAAATGAAGATTTTCCTGAAGCTTTAGGAGTCTTATTTTGTGAAGAGAGAGCAACGTATGATGATCTGATGTCAAATCAGATGAAAGAGGCAAATAAGCAAAAAGGTAAAAGCTTGCATGATTTATTACATGCTGGAGACACGTGGGAGGTCAAATGACAAAGTTTAGAACCGAAAAAGATAGTATTGGTCAAATAAAAGTACCTAAAAATGCTTATTTTGGAGCACAAACTCAAAGAGCTATTGAAAATTTCCAAATTGGATGGCCAATGGAGTTTAGTCTTATACTGCCATATATCATTATTAAAAAAGCTGCAGCAATGGCTAATCATTCTCAAAAAAAATTATCAAAAAAATTAGCTAACGCCATTATAAAAGCATGTGATGATCTCATTGATCACCCAGAAAAATTTCTTGATCAATTTCCTGTGCCAGTATTTCAAACAGGAAGTGGAACTCAGACTAATATGAATGTAAATGAAGTAATAGCTAATAGAGCTAATGAAATATTGGGAGGTAAATTAGGTGAATATAAATTTGTTCATCCAAATGATCATGTAAACATGTCCCAATCTACTAATGACACATTTCCAACTGCGACTCTTGTAGGATGTGCTTTAGCTGTAGAAGATATTTTACTACCTAGCTTAGAGCTTTTAGAGAAATCACTGACAAAGAAAACCAAAGAGTTTAATAAAATTATAAAAGTTGGTAGAACACATTTGCAAGACGCAACTCCTATCAGATTAGGGCAAGAATTTTCTGGCTATGCTTCAATGGTTAGCCATGATATCAAAAGAATAAAAAATGCAGTTAAAGAGTGTACACAGCTTCCAATTGGTGGAACTGCTGTAGGAACAGGAATTAATACAGTAGAAGGATTTGATGCATTGGCAACTGGCTTTATTACAGAGGAAACTGGTATAGAATTTGATGTATGTGATAATAAATTTGAATTACTATCATCTCAAAATGCTATATCTAATTTATCTTCTCAAATTAAAATATGCGCAGGCTCACTAAACAAAATTGCTAATGATATTAGATGGCTAGCAAGTGGTCCTATGGCAGGAATTGGAGAGTTGATACTTCCATCAAATGAACCAGGAAGTTCTATTATGCCCGGAAAAGTTAACCCAACACAGTGCGAAGCAGTAAATATGGTTTATGCACAAATTTTAGGCAATGATTTGACAATTAACTATGCGGGATCCAATGGCAACTTTGAATTAAATACCTATAGACCAATTATTGCATCTTCTATTCACGAGTCCATTACTTTGTTAGGAGAAGTGGCTGAGTCTTTTACATTAAATGCGCTAGATGGTTTAGAAGCGAATAAGGCAAAGATTGAAGAAAATTTAAATAAATCATTAATGCTCGTAACAGCATTAAATCCAGTCATTGGATATGAAAAAGCAGCAGAAATTGCAAAAAAAGCTTTAAAAGAAAATATTTCATTGAAGGAAAGTGCAAAAAAATTGAAATATCTTTCGGAACAAGAGTTTGATGAGATCGTTAAACCAGAATTAATGGTTTCTCCAAAAAAATATGACTAAATCATTTCTAACCTCTGTTAGAATAATTGCTTATCTATCCGTTTTAGTAATTTTCTATATTGTATATCTATCGAGAGATCTGCCTTCATTGGAGCGTTTAGAGACTTTTGATCCTGCAATGTTATCTACACTATACGATCGGAATGGAGAAGTCATTGGTGAATTTTATATACAAAAAAGAGTATTTATTGATATAGAAGAAATGCCAGAACATCTTAAGCATGCGGCGATTGCTTCAGAAGATAAAAGATTTTATCAACACTGGGGCGTTGATTTGCAAAGTGTATTTCGTGCTATCATAGTTAATGTTTCTTCAATGAGTTTTAGGCAAGGATTTAGTACCCTTTCTCAGCAATTAGCGAGGAATCTTTATAAGGAGGTTGGGTTTAAAGATAGTATAACAAGAAAACTGAAGGAGATGATTACAGCCATTCAGATTGAAAGGACTTATACGAAACCAGAAATCCTAGAAATGTATTTAAATACGGTACATTTTGGACATGGAACCTATGGTGTCGAGTCCGCAGCAAAAAGATATTTTAATAAAAAGGCATCAGAATTAACAATAGGAGAATCTGCAATGTTGATAGGACTATTGCCTTCTCCTGCTAACTATTCTCCTTTGAGAAATTTAAATAAAGCAATTGAAAGACGATCTATTGTTTTACGCGTAATGTATAATCAAGACTATATTAATCATCAACAGTATATAGAGAATAATAGTATTATACCTGATAATATTTCCTATGAAATTCCAAGAGGTAAAGCCCCTTATTTTGCAGAACATGTAAGAAGAATTCTAGAGAAGCAAGATGATGAATTGGGTATCAATCTTTATCAGGATGGTCTAAAGATTTATACTACTTTAGATTATCGTCTTCAAAAAATTGCAGAAGATGCTGTGATGAAAACATTGAAGAACAATCAGGATGAATTTAACGCTCAACTTTTTGAAGATAATGACAGGTTTTCAAAGTTAGGATATCTAGGAATCTTTCCAGAAGACTCTGTTAAGATGATGTTAAATGGGCAGATGAAGTTGTATGAAGATTTAAGAGAAAATTTATTAGTGCAATGTGCTTTTATTGCTATAGACAGTAAAAATGGAGAAATTTTAGCAATGATTGGTGGACGATCTGATTATTTAGATCAATACAATCGATCAACTCAAGCTCTAAGACAACCTGGTTCAGTATTTAAACCATATATCTATACTGCAGCAATAGATAATAATTATCCAGTAACAACGCAACTTCTCAATCAACCTGTTGCCCTATATCGTAATAATGCTAAAGGAGAAAAGGAAAAATGGACTCCTAGAAATTATGATAATAGCACAGGAGGATTGACTACACTAAGGGAAGGGTTACGTCGATCATTAAATTTAATTTCTGTTCGTATGGTTCAAGAATTGGTTCCGCCGCAACAGGTAAAAAATATAGCAAGAAGAATGCAAATTAATTCTCCAATTCGAGCTGTAGATGCAATTGCATTAGGAACTTCTGAAGTTAAGCCAATAGAAATTGTTGCTTCCTATGCAACATTTGCTAATAGAGGAATTTATTCTTCTCCAATTGCAATCACTAGAATTGAAGATAAGTATGGCCAAACGATAAAGGAATTTACCAATACACAAAAAGAGGTATTAAGTCCAGAAACAGCATATATGGTTACTAATTTATTACAAACAGTGATGGATAAAGGAACCGGGGGAAGCGTAAGGTGGAAATATAAATTTAGACATGCAGCAGGCGGTAAAACTGGTACTACACAGAATTGGAGTGATGCATGGTTTGTTGGATTTACTCCTAGCATTACTGCTGGAGTATGGTTTGGAGTAGACCAATACCCTATTAGTCTTGGAGAAGGTCAAGCAGGCAGTGTAGCAGCTTTACCTGCATGGGCATTATTTATGAAACAGGCTCATAAAACATTAAATATTCCAAATGAACCATTTGATATGCCTGAAGGGGTTGTAGAAGTTGAAATTGATTCTGAAACAAAAAGATTGCCTAGTTCAAGGACTAAAAAAACAGAATTAGAAGTTTTCTTAAAGAGTAACCAGCCGACATCTAATTAATTCTTTTTATCAGATAGAAATAAGATAATTAGTCCTACTATCAATAAGATAATATTTGGCATCCAAGAACCAATTGCAGGATCTAAAAGAGCTCTATCAGCTAGCTGTTCTCCCCATATTAATAAGATATAGTAGATGAGGAAGAATGCAATGCTCAATGCAGAGGCAATTGTAATTCCACCTCTTTTTACTAAGATTCCTAGCGGTGCTCCAACAAGAGTAAATAATATACATGCAACTGCGAGAGTAAATTTTTTGTGAATCTCAACAAGGAATTTATTATTATTTTTTTCATAATTGTCAATAAGGGTGAATTCATTTTGAAATTGCCTTGCATTATTGTTTAATGAGCGTATTTTTTCTTTTTGCTCATATTCGCCTACGGGAATATCTTTATTATAGTCTCTTGCTTCTTCTCCGTTAGGAGTTGCATCATTTTTCAGCAGTTCAATTTGAGCAATAATATTTGTAAGACTCATATCAGTGCCAGTTTCAATACCAAGATCATTTTTAACAGTTTCAATACGTCTCTTTATTTGTTCTATAGATACTTTATTCTGTTGAATTTTTTCAATCATCGCAGGTACTCTCATTTCACGATCAGTGCGATTGGATTCACTAGTTCTATTTAGCAATAGATCATCCATAGAAATAATAATCTGGTGTGTACCAAATTTGATTTTACGATAATGGTCATAATTTTCTAAATCAATCTCATGAATTTCACCATTTTGTAGGTTCACCGTGATAACACCATCCTTAGATTCTAAAGAACCTGTCTCAGCATATATAGTCGTTTGTTCTGATTGTGTATTTTTGCTAAATATTTTGACATCTTTAAATTGATTTCCCTCTAATTCTTTAACAATCATAGTATATTGCGGGATCATATCTACAAAATATCCAGGTTCAATAGTCAGTTCAGGTTTTTTTTGGTAGATATCTCTTGCTAGTAAGCGAGCATTATAATTCATATCAGGAAGGATAAAATTATTGAATAGACATAATAAGAATCCAACGACACTTCCAAACCATAATGCCGGCTTGATAATGCTGAATAAGTTAACACCTGCAGATTTTAGGGCTGTAATTTCGTTTTCTTGTGACATTCTTCCATAAGTCATTACACTGGATATTAAGAGAGACATCGGAACAGATAATGCAATAATCCATGCAAGATTTAAATAGAGGTATTCAAATATAATAAATGCATCTAATCCTTTGCCTAGAAAACGATCAATGGCTCTAATTAAGAACTGAAGAAACAAGACTGTAGTAATTACTCCCACAGAAAGAATGAAAGGAATAAAAGATTGTTTCATTAAATATTTGTTTAAAGTGCTCATTTTGGATTATTTGTAAAAATTTAACTCTACTTGTGTAAAAACGTAAACTATAATAAGTTTGCAGGCTTATTTAAGTTTAAGCCAATGGTGACTGTAGCTCAGTTGGTTAGAGCCCCGGATTGTGATTCCGGCTGTCGTGGGTTCGAGTCCCATCAGTCACCCGTATAAATTTCGGGGTGTAGCGTAGTCCGGTTAGCGCACCTGCTTTGGGAGCAGGGGGTCGCAGGTTCAAATCCTGCCACCCCGACAATAACAAATGGAGGAAATATAAAATGGGTAAAAAATTATCACTTGGAGCAATGACTGGAGTTGGAGTTGGAGTAGGTGTTGCAGTTGGTGTTGCTTTAGATGACTATGCAGTAGGACTTGGTATAGGAGTCGCTATTGTAATTGTAATGAAATTAATGAGTAAATAAGATTTGATGAAAGCCAAGTCTTAGAAAAAGCCTCTTTATAGAGGCTTTTTTGTTTTGTAGATTGAATTATTACATTATTTAAAATACTTGGAAGGTTAAATAGTATGAGATTTATAACATTAATTATTTTTTCTAGTATTCTTTTTGCACAAGAATATTCTGTTGATACTGATATAGTGTCACAAATTCGTGAAGAAGGACTCAATCATTCAGATCTACCAAATACACTTTCTTATATGACAGATGTATTAGGTGCTCGTTTAACAAATTCTAATGATATGTATCGTGCACAAGAATGGGTGATAGAGCATTTAAACAATATTGGTCTCGAGAATGTACAAATTGAATCTTTTATGGATTACGGTGTGAGTTGGGACAATACTTATTTTAGTCTTCATTTATTAGAACCAGATTATCAACCGATGCTGGGATATCCTATTGCACATACACCTGGAACAATGGGAAGGAAAAAATTAGATACAGTAATTGCAGATATTCGAACCAAATCAGATTTAAAAAAATATAAAGGTAAGCTACGAGGGAAAGCTGTGTTGTCTACTCCTCCGCCTACTATTAATTTAGATAGATTTCGAGATGGAGTAAAACCTTGGAGCGATGAAGAATTGAAAGAAAAAGAAGGTCCAAGAAAACCTCGTACATCAGGAAATAATCAAAGCAGTTCTTCAGAAAAACGTATTAGTAGCGTAGAGCGCAATGCATTCTTTAAAAAGGAAGGCGTATCAGTTATTTTAGAGTCTCGTAGTGGTTGGTTAGCAGCAGTAAGAGGATTTGCTAGACCAGGAGCAAAGAAAGATGTCTATGAGAAGAAAGATACAATAAATCATTTACCATTGGTCGCAGTTACTCCAGAACATTACAATCGCATGTATCGCATTCTTGAGCGTGGTATCCCTGTAAAAATTGAAGTTGATGTAAGAACGACTATTGGGAATCAAAGAAGAGAAGCCAGAAATATCATAGCTGAAATTCCTGGATCAGACTTAAAAGATGAAGTGGTAATGCTTGGAGCACATTTTGACACGTGGCATGCAAGTCCCAATGCAAGTGATAATACATCAGGTGTTGCTGTCATGTTAGAAGCGGTACGTATTTTAAAGGAAATGGGTGTACAGCCAAGAAGAACCATTCGTATTGCACTATGGAGTGGCGAAGAACAGGGATTATGGGGATCAAAAAAGTATGTAGAAAAACACTTTGGTAATGAAGACAACCCAAAACCTGATTATGAAAAATTTTCAGTATACTTTAATCAAGATTATGGCCCAGGATTATATCGTGGAATCTATCTTCAAGGGAATGAAAATGCGTATGATGTATTTTCTGCTTGGACAAAACCTTTCAATGATTTAGGTATGACAACAGTCTCACCACAATCTGTTGGTAGCACTGATCATATTCCATTTCATCGTGTAGGTCTTCCAGCTTTCCAATTTTTACAAGATAGGGTTGGAGGAACGGGCGGACATACCAATTTAGATTTTTATGATACATTACCAATAGAAGATTTAAAGAAGAATGCAGTCATTGTTGCATCATTTGTATATCATGCGGCAATGATGGATAAACAAATCCCTCGTCAGTCAAGTAAAGATGAAGAATAAGAATCATCTTATAATTTTTATTGCCTTCCTGATTATAAGTTGTAACGACTCAAATCATGATAATGAAAATCATGCGCTATCTGAAAGAATTGATTTAGGGGAAATTGAAAATGATGATATTCAAGAAGCTTCTGGGATAGTTGCTAGTTTAACAAATGATAATGTAATCTGGACTCATAATGATTCAGGAGATTCAAATAGAATTTTTGCAATGGACACTCAAGGGAAACATCTCGGAGAATATTTTTTAAATGATAGTCAGAACCGAGATTGGGAAGATATAGCGATAGGTCCTGGCCCAGAAGAAGGATTGCATTATTTGTATGTTGGAGATATTGGAGACAATTTTTCTGAGAATGATATAAAACACATCTATCGGGTAATTGAACCACAGTTAAACTCTAGTTCAAATTTCAATAGTATTCAATTAGATGGTATAGAATCTATTTCCTTCCAATATGAAGATGGAAATCGAGATGCTGAGACATTAATAATTGATCCATTAACAAAAGACATCATTATTATATCCAAGCGAGAAGCAACAGATGTACATATTTATTCAATTCCATTTCCGCAAGATACTGATACTATTTTGACTGCAAATTTGATCATGACCAAAGATTTTTATCCAAATGATAATTTTGCTACTTCACAATGGATTGTTGGTGGTGATATTTCTCATGATGGTAAAGAAATCTTAGTAAAGTCATATACTGATATATTTTATTTTTCTCGAACAAGTAATCAATCTTTTTATGATGCGCTCAATAATGAAGAAATAAAATTTCCATACATCACTGAACCTCAAGGTGAAGCAATTTGTTGGGATGCAAATATTTCTGGATATTATACTTTGAGCGAAGAAGCAGATGATGCTAATCAGCCATCACATTTATACTTTTATCAAAAGGACTAATGATGACATTTTTGGATAAAATCATTACCGATAATCAAAAAATTGAACTTTATAAGTTCAACGGAGAAGGCTTTGTTGAATTGCCAAACGATTATCATAATGATAATGCTATTAAGGTATGTTTTTTAGACCTTGAAACAACAGGTCTTAATAAAGAAACATGTAAGATTATAGAATTTGCTGGCAAGTTAACTGCGATTGATAAAAATAATGGAGAATTGTTAGGTATTATAGATGAATATGAATCATTCAATGATCCAGAAGAAGATATTGCTCCAGAAATTACCAGAATTACAGGTATTACTAATGAAATTGTGGCAGGACACTCTCTGGATTGGGAATCAGTATCTCGTGTTATCAGTAATGCTGATATTATTGTAGCACATAATGCTAGTTTTGATCGTGCATTTATGGATCGATATTTGCCGCTTTCACAGGATAAAGTATGGGTATGCTCTGTAAATGATATTAATTGGCCAGAACGAGGATTTGGAGCTAGAGGACAGGAGATTTTATGTATCTGGCATGGTTTTTATTATGAATCTCATCGTGCTATGTCTGATGTAGATGCATTAATCCATCTCGTGACACATGATGTTGAAGGATTAGATAAGGCGTCACTAGAATTATTAGTCAATGCAGGAAAGCCTACCTATAAGATTGCTGCATTAAATAGTCCTTTTGAAACAAAAGATCTGCTAAAATCGAGAAAATATCGTTGGGATCCAGAAAATAGATATTGGTGGAAAAATCTATTATTAGAAGAAATTGAAATTGAAAAAGAATGGATGGCTGATAATATTTATAATGGGCATTTTCAAGGAAGAGTTGATGAAATTTCTTTAACTGAAAAACATAAATCTTAACCTTATTTCTGCAACGTTTCTTATCGTGCTTTTCCTTGATGAATAGATACTTATCTTATAAATTCATTTAAATAATTTTACTATGTCAAAAAAACAAAAAGTATCGCAAAAAGAAGTCGAAAAAATAGCATCGCTTTCACGACT
>JBJKZN010000033.1:0-5386 GCA_045560315.1 Fidelibacterota bacterium
GCCCAATTAATTTTAAGCTTTCACTAGACTTTTTGGCATCTGATTCATGACCAGTTTTTAAGACAGCAGCTGTTGCAACGCCTTCAGGAAATCTTAAATTTGCCTTTAAAATTAATGCGCGCCTCAATGGGACTGTAAATAATGCTCCTAGTATTCCACCTACCATAGCAATCTTGGTAACTTCCCAGTAACTAATAGTATCCCAGTATCCTATTAGCAATAGAGCTGGTATAGTAAAAATAACTCCAGCCGCTAACGATTCTCCAGCTGATGCAGCAGTTTGTACAATATTATTTTCTAAAATATTGGATTCACGAAATAATCTCAAAATTCCCATTGACATAATTGCAGCTGGAATTGAAGCAGAAATGGTCATTCCTGCATATAATCCTAAGTATGCCATTGCAGAAGAAAGTACAATCGATAAGAGAATGCTTAAAAAAAATGCTTTTACGGTTATCTCTTGTTTCATAGATTCAACTTACAAATTATCAATGCAGAAAAACAATCATATATCATTCCTACCATTAATTGCGATGCTTTTTATGAGTATGCAGACCTTTCATCATCATGATTCTAATTTTTCAAATAACAAATTATTAAATCATGATACTGAATCTTTAATAAATAAGGACATGGATGAATGTGATATCTGTAACTTAAGCTCTACTAAATTCTTTATTACAGAAAACATTGTTTTATTGAAAAAAGTTTTTTCTATTGAGTCTAGTATAGTTAACTCTAAAACATATTTTTATAAAGAAATTTATAAAATATCCAATAAGTCTCCCCCTGTCGTTTAGTAATTATCTTGTCGATACTTTATAATAAGTGTCAAATTTATTAAACTTATTTTTAGGAGAAAAAAATGAAAAATTTTATTTTAACATTATTATTTATGAGCATTGCTTTTGCTCAATCACAAATTATAGGAATTGTCCTTGATCAAAGTACAGGTCTTCCATTAAAGGATGCTAATGTATCTGTTCTTGGTGATGACGGGACAACCATTGCTGGAACTAGCACTGATGATAATGGAAGATTTACGATTAGTCTTTCTGAAAGCGGAAAAGTTCAAGTATCTGTTATTGGATATAAAAATGCAGTTGTCAATCTTGATTTAAAAGATCTGACTATACAACCATTAAGATTCGAGCTTGTCAGTCAAGCTGTATCGCTGGAGGGTGTAAGAGTCATGTCATCACTTCGTAAAGTCAATGAAGGCGATTTAGCTAATTCAGCAATCATCTTTAATGATGAGTTAGAAGTTAGAAAGGGACAACATTTCAGCGACTTAATGCAAAAAGTTCCAAATCTAAATTATGCAGGCGGAACATCTAGGCCACGATATTTTCAGATACGTGGAGAAGGGTCTACCAGCAGATATGCGGATCAGGGTCCTCCAAGTACTTATGTAGGATTAGTGTTGGATGGAATGGACTTATCTGAGCTTGGTATGATTACACCTTTGTTTGATATGCAACAAATAGAAGTATTAATGGGTGTTCAAACCAGTTTATTTGGCGCAGCCGCATCTTCTGGTTTGATTAATTTTAAAACCAACGATCCCACAGACAAAGAAGAAGGATATGTGATGACCCAGTTTGGTTCATACAATACTTTTACCAATGGATTAGTTTACAACTTACCTCTTGATAGCGGTTGGAAGCTAAGATTAGTAGGTCACTCTAATGTTTCTGATGGATATAAAGAAAATGCTGCTTTAGGTGGTTATGCATCAGCAAATAGAGATGAAACATCATTTAGAGCAAAACTATTAAAAGATGGTGGCGATAATAATATCACGCAAAAGTATACAATGATTTACTCTGATTTTGACAATGGGTATGATAATTGGTCTCCAGATAATAATACTGACAATATTACATATTCAGACAATCCAGGTAAAGATAGTCAAAAATCACAGATTTTTATAGCTGACTATACTTATGATCTTGGTGAGGGTTTTGCTGATTTGAATATCGGTATGTCAAACAATGAAACATTACACAGCTATGATTCAGATTGGGGAAATTATAGTTTCTGGCTTGATTATGAAGATCATGATGACCATGATGACGATCACGGTGATGACCATGACGATGACCATGACGATGATCACGTTGAATTTGATGCTAGCACTTATGACTTCTTTGATTCATTTGATAGAGATATTGATACAAGAACTGTAGACTTCAGATTAAGATCAAATCCTGCTGATGATAATAGAATAGACTATGTCATTGGTTTGTATCAATCTAATTATGAAGAGAAAATTAATGCTGAAGGATATCTTTTTGGAGGTTCTGCTACAGCCCTATCTTCTAGTTATGATATTGTCACAAAGTCTGCATATGGTGAAGTTGCGTATAATTTTAAAAATGATTCATCACTTTCTTTAGCATTTAGATCAGAAGCTAGAGATATGACATATCATGATTTTAGTGACCAAGGTGCAAGCTTTGATATTATGGGCGATTTTAATAATTCATATAAGATTGCTTATGAAATGCACCCAGCTCCAAATCTTCATTGGTTTGCTTATTATGCTGAAGGATATCATCCTGGAGGTATAAATCAAAATCCATATTTGGATGCTGATGAACAAACATATGATCAAGAGACTTACTATGATATTACTACTGGAATAAGATGGCATACTGATAATATCAAATTATCAAGTTCTCTATTTTATTTAGAGCATGATGGTCATATTTATGAAACAAGTGAGCAGTTAGATCCAATGAATCCTAATGCGTTTGCCTTTTTTAAGACAAATGCTGAATCAGGCTATGAATATGGTTCTGAATCAACTGGTGAATTTAGACTAAGTGATAAATTTACTATTAATGCTACTTTAGGATTATTGAGTTCTGAAATTGAGCTAGGAAATCATGACGAACATGGAGACGAGCATGGAGACGATCACGGTGATGACCATGATGATGACCATGACGACGACCATGACGACGACCATGATGACCATGGAGATGACCATGATGACCATGGAGATCATGATGATCATGCAGGTCATGCTCATGGTAAAAAAGCACATTCTCCAAACTGGAATTATAGCTTATCATTTAACTATAATTTTACTGGAAACAACTCTTTGATGATTGAAATTTCAGGAAAAGATGGATTTGTATTTGATTCTGCGCACGATGAATATGAATCAGATCCATATCATCTTTTGAATGCTTACTATTCGCATTCATTTAATAAAGTCGATTTAGGTTTCTATGCAAAAAATATCCTTGATGAGAATTATGCAGACAGAGGATTTATCTTTGCTCTAGAACCTCCATTCGAAGAGAAACTATATAAGTCTTTTGCACCTCCAAGAGAAGTTGGAATGTCATTAACTTATAGTTTCTAATGTCTTATTTTCATAATTTAGCGGGTGTAAAATCCCGCTAAGTTATGAGTTCTGAAAAAAAACAAAAAAGATTATTTATCATTGATGGTTATGCTACTTTGTACAGAGCACATTACGCTCTTATTCGAAATCCACTAACAAATACCGCCGGTACACCTACTAGCGCTGTATTTGGATTTGCGAACCAAGTATTTCAGTTAATTGAAGAGGAAAAACCAGATTATCTTGTAACAGCTTTTGATTCAAAGGGCAAAAATTTTAGACATGAACTTTATGAAGATTATAAGGCTAATCGATCTGCAATGCCTGATGAAATACAGACACAGCTTCCGTATTTATGGGAACTTTTAGAGGCAATGAATATTCCAATCTTAAGAGTAGATGGTGTAGAAGCAGATGATATTATAGGAACAGTTGCTAAAATGTGTGATAAAGACAATCTTCAATGTAATATTGTTAGCGGAGATAAAGATTTTATGCAATTAATTAATGATAAGACATTCTTATATGCACCACAAGCTAGAAAACGTGCAAAAGAAATCTTCGATAAGAAAAAAGTATTAGAAAAATGGGGTGTTGGTCCAGAACATATTATTGATTTATTAGGATTGATGGGAGATAGTTCAGATAATGTTCCTGGTGTGCAAGGTGTTGGTCCTAAGACAGCAATGAAGCTTATTCAGGACTTTGGATCTATTGAAAATATATATGAAGAGATTGATAATCTTACAAATGAAAAAATGAAAGAGAAGTTACTCAATAGCAAAGAAAATGCTTTATTAAGTAAGCAATTGGTAACTATTCTAACAGATGTAAAGATTGATGCTAGTATTATAGATTTTAAAAGAAAGGAGATGGATTCAACTAAGCTAGAAGACATCTTTAAGGAATTAGAATTTTCTGGACTACTAAAAAAGATTGGTTCCAATGAATCAGTTGAAATCAAGACTACAAAACGAGAAAAAAAGTATGAGAATCTTACAAACATCGACCAACTTACATCCTTTATAAAATCAATTAAAGAAGATGAATGGTTATCTGTAGATTTAGAGACTACTTCTGTAAACCCTATGCTTGCTGAAATTGTAGGCTTTAGTTTTTCAGTGAAAAAAGATACAGGAGTATACGTTCCAATACATTTCAAAGATAAAGAGGGCAATTTATTTGGAGATGATGATCTTCAAGTAGCGATTGATGTCTTAAAACCAGTATTGGAGAACCCAAATATTCCAAAAACAGGGCAAAATATTAAGTATGATGCTCTTATTATGAAACGCTATGGAATTAATTTAAGTGGAATTGCATTTGATACGATGATTGCTGCCCATTTAATTAGTCCTAATGCCAGATCATATAAACTTGATAATTTATCGTTAGCACATCTCAATTATAAGATGGTTCCAATACAAGACTTGATTGGTTCTGGTAAGAATCAAATAACGATGGATCAAGTTACTTTAGATGATGTCTCTTTTTATGCGGCAGAAGATGCGGATGTGGTAATTGAACTGACTGAAATTTTTCTTAAGGAACTGAAGAATCAGAAATTATACAATTACTTCAAAGCGATAGAAATTGATTTGTTACCTGTTTTAATTGATATGCAATTTAATGGCATCTTTGTTGATAAAGATTATCTTGAAGCACGTTCTGATGAAATTGGTATAAAAATTGATGCGCTTCACGATGAGATTACTACATTAGCAAATCAAGACTTCAATGTGAACTCTTCTCAGCAGCTTGCTGAAATTTTATTTGACAAACTAGAGCTGCCAATGATTAAGAAACGTTCTACAGCAGAAGCTGTACTATCAGAGCTAAAACATAAACATGAATTACCAAGGTTGGTTTTGGAGTATAGAAAATTATTCAAATTAAAGAATACTTATCTTGATCCAATACCAACTAATATTAATCCAGTATCTAATCGCGTTCATTCTTCTTTTAATCAGACAATGACAGCGACAGGACGTCTTTCTTCAAGCAGTCCAAATTTTCAAAATATTC
>JBJKZN010000034.1:0-5217 GCA_045560315.1 Fidelibacterota bacterium
AGCATCATAATTATAGCCAGTATCATTACCACCACCATTATTGTCACCACCACCATTATTGTCACCACCACCATTATCTTCAGGGCCTGTAGGCGAGGATCCACCACCACCACAAGCTTCCAATATAAAAGCAGTACTTCCAATCATAGTAAGAGTCGTTGCTTGTTTCATGAAATCACGTCTAGAAGGATCAGAAGGATAATCTGAATTACATTGACAATCACATGAACTAATTTTACCTGCTAGTTTGTTTTTCTTCATACTTAGTATTAAAATTTAGTATGAAAAAAATGTCAATGAAAATAAAATCAATAGCTCTAGTAATTATTATCTTTTTTTCAACTATAAAAGCTCAATCCGTTGTACTTCAAGAAAATTATGATAACAGATTTACGCCTCAAGAAATTGGATTACCAGAAAATATGCCCTATGTGAAGTCTATTATATGGGGAAAGGAAGGAGTATTTAGAAAACTAGATATTGGCCCAGATACTAGAATAGAAGAATTACAACTTAGACGTAAAATGTTAAAACATCACCAATGGATAGGTATATTAACCTTAGCTGGTTTAGCTTATCAATATGATGTTGGGAAAAAACTATATGATGGAGATGATGGTGAATATTGGGACAATCATTATGAGAGACATAAAGCTATGGGATATTTCACTTATGCGACTTATATGACAGGTGCATCTCTATCTATTTTTGCTCCTCCTGCTCGAAAATATAACGATAATTTTTCGTCAATTAAATTTCATCGTGCAATGGCAGTCCTTCATTTTTCTACAATGATGGCGCAACCCTTTTTAGCTAAAAAAGCTGTAGAGGATGGTAAGAGATATAATGATTTAATGGATGCTCATTTAAAAGCAGGTACAGTAGCATTTTTTGCATTAAGCCTTGATGCGTTGGGGATTACTTTTTTCAAATGAAAAAACTCATATTTATTTTATTTTTTCAATTTTTATTTTCTCAAGCAATACCAGTTGAAATTGATTTAGAAAAAAGTTTTCTTTCTTACGAAGGAAAACATCCTGCACATAGTTGGAAAGGTATATCTAAAGATATTAAAGGTTCATTTATCTTTGATAAAGATCAGCCTATTTTATCAAGTGTAGACTTATATATACCTGTCTTTAGTTTTGATAGTGGGAATTCCAACCGTGACTCCAATATGCTTGATGTTGTTGAGGATTACTTTTATCCTTCAGTTAGCTTTACTTCTTCATCAATCACAAAAGAAAAAGATCAGTATTATATCAATGGAGTGATATTCTTTCATGGTATTGAGAAAAAAATGAGAATTCCAGTTAATTTTATTGTTGAGAATGATAGAATAGTTGTTGATACAAATTTTATTATTAGTCTATCAGAACACAATATTAAACATCCTTCATTTTTGACAATAAAGATAAAAGATAAGATTGCAATTAAATTACATCTAGTTGGCTTTATTTAATTAATAGAATTATCCGAAGAAATACCACGTTTTATGTGGTACCATTACTAACATAAAAAATGTAAAGTAGACTAAAGCAATTAGTCCAAATATTTTTAGCACTGTAACTGTATTTTTATCCATTTTATTTTTTTAGTAAGCGCTTTAATATAGTGATTTCTGGAAATAGAATATGAACTCTTTTTTGATAATCTTTGTATGCCGGTCTTGTGCGAAGAATTTTAATCTCAATCCATGGGATGCTAGCATACCAAAACATAATTGTCATTGCGATAGGTGCTAGGATTAAATAATTCATTCCAGTATAAGCATTTCCAAAAAGAAAAATACCCCACCAGAATAAAATCTCACCATAATAATTTGGATGTCTTGAGTAATTCCATAATCCTGTTTCTATGATACCTTTTTGATGGGGATTTTCTTCTCGAAAACGATGCAATTGTGCATCAGAAATAATTTCATATAACACCCCGATAATACAGACAAAGAATCCTGCATAGGCTTGTAGATTTGTTTGAGGGATAGATTCTTGCATTAGAAGTGTTGCCTCCATTGGCATACAGCAAAAAAATACAATCAAGGTTGGAAAAAAATGAATACCACCAAGATTTCCTAGAATCTCAAAAGAGTTTCCAAGATTATTTCTCATATCAATATAACGCCAGTCTTCATGATGCAATCCTTCCCAGGTTTTCATCCAATTGGTTGTTAAGCGTATAGACCAAAATAGCATTGCAAATAGTAGTAGGCTTGCTGTGCCACTCAGAATAAAGTTTTGTTTCCATATCCAGAATAACAGGATAAATGGAGGAATAACAGACCAGTATGGATCATAAAAAGAAGAATTTTTGTATCCTACACTAAAACTGTAGATCACAAATGTTGCTACAACATCAGCAATAAAAATTTGCCACATATTTCCAAGATGTTGGGTATATAATATTGATACTATTCCTAGTCCTATTGCTAAGATATAGGCAAATAGTACGGTAAGTAGGCCTTTAGTTTTTACTGTCATGTGTTATAGATGCAATACTCATATTTTCAGATATTAAATATAGATAACCTATAGCAATACTGTATAGCAGAAAAATGCTATGCATAATAATAGCGCCTGTTTGTGCTAATTCCAGAGGAATGTTATATAAATTATGTAGACAATAAATAACAGCTAAATGATAGGTTCCAATCGCAGCAGGGGCAATAGGAAGAGATTGAACAAGACTGGAGATAATTGTTAATCCTAATGCTTGTTCCATTGTTAGGGTGATTCCAATTGCTTGTAATGCTACAATGACATATCCTACAAAGCTAATCCATAACAACATTGACCAACCTGCTATGATAAGCTTGTTATCTGATACTAGCTTGTATCCTTCAACAAAATTTGTTAGAGATGGAAAGTTTAGAAGGAGTTTACTAGATAATGTATGCCTTCCAAAAATAATTAATGAACTCACAAATGATATTCCTATTACTGTTATTATAAATTGAACACCAAAGAGATTTGTATATCCCATTAAAATTAATATGATTGTAAATAATCCTATTACCCATAGATCAATAATCTTTTCTCCAACAAGACTTCCAAGTAAGTAAGTAAGCTTTATATCTTTGTCATAATTTGAGAGTAGTTGAGCACGAAATATATCTCCTGCTCTAAATGGAAGAATATTATTTAGAAAATATCCAATATGCGTAGTAGAAGAATAATGATGTAGATTAAGTGAGCGTGGAGCATTCAAAAGTGTTTTCCATCGCAATGATCTCAAAATAAATGTAATAGCAGTAATAATAAGTGCTATAATAATATACCATAGATTGGTAGTGGATAAAGCTCCCAAGACTTCTTGTAAATCAACCTGTTGAAATGCTATATAAAGACAGGCAAGAGAAACGCCAATCGAAAGTATTTTTTTCAAGGATTCTTTTTTTCTCGTTGAAATTCATAGGACACAATTCTTTTCTTCATTGGTTCCCCATTTTCATCAAGGTGTTCACTGACGTCAGTAGGAGCCTGATACTCTAATGGAACGTCAGTTTTAACTTGGCAATTGCTCATCAAGCCTAACATAGCTATAAGCATAATCAATGCAATTATAGTTGGAAAATGTTTACTACGCATTGATATTAAAATTTTTGAAGAATTTTGTTTGTGTTGCTAGATAGATAATTTCAGGCAAGCCAAAGACTTGAAATATTCCACATACAACAAACCATACTTTTTGATCATTTCTTGATGCAAACCAAAGTGCTAATAATGTCCAAAATGCTTCCCAAAGACTTATAACAGCTATAATCCATGGTTTAGATTCTAAAAGTTGAGTTAATTGATCAGCAAATTCCATAACAGTATCCTCCCTTAAGGATTAAAGAGTAATGAGATCAGAAATACAAACAGTATTACTCCCCCAAAAATACCCCAATAGTATAATGCAAATTCCATGCAGTATTTTAATTATTATTGCATATGATAAGAAGTAAAAATATTTTTTTCTTTTTTAGCCTTATGCTATATTCTTTTATGAATATTTTAACACCAGAAAACACAAAAATAACAATCTACAGTACTGCATGGTGCGGTCCTTGCAAGATGGCAAAACGCTTTTTAACAGAAAAAGGATTTTCATTTGATGAAATAGATATCGAAGAGCGTAATATTACAAGAGAAGAAATGGCAGCAGCAACTAAAGGAACTTCAGTTCCACAGATTGTTATTAATGATATTCCTATTGGTGGTTTTGAACATCTATTGGAGTATTTTGAAAAGCATTATTAGTATTATTTTTCCCAAAGTTCCATTACTTGATTAGAGAAGTCCATTGTTGGATTTTCTATAATATTTATAATTAAATCTATTGGATTTTTAAAAGGGATTTTTACATTTATTTTATTTTTCACCCAACTTTGAATACTATCTATATCAATTTTTTTGCATACAGTGGCATATCCCAATTGTTTTAGTATTTTTGCGTTATGTTCTTGTTCGGGCTGTCCATTTAACGGTTTACATAACATAGGTTTGCCTAAAAATAGTGCTTCTGATGGCAGCTGAAAACCAGCATTAGTAATAAGACCTGAACATTGAATTAAATCTTCTTTGAAAGTAATATTTGAAAATGGTTTCAATGTAATATTTCCATGTTTTTCTATCGATTCTATATTCGTATATAAAATAAATTCTCCTTCAATTTTTCTAAAAATACTAATCATATTCTTTAGGTTCTCCCATGGCAAATACACCAGTGTATTAGACTTTTTTTGATATGTACTATCTGCTGCATAAAATTTTGGATCAATAAAAGGTGGGAGGATTGATTGATTAAAATGGTAAAAATGGGAGGGAATAGGAAAATTGGCTGGCGCATATATTCTTGGAAAAAGAATGCTAATAAATTTCATCTTTATTGTCATAGGTATATTCTTATAGAATGAATATTGATGCCCTATACCTATACATGGTATTTTGTGTTTTTTAGCAGCATAAGCACTAATAGGATCAAAATCAGTAATGACAAGATCATAATTGTTGTCTATTGATTTTATATCATTTAAAAATTGTATTGGACTAGATGTTAAGACTGTTTTGAGGTAATTAATCTTTCCTTTATTTGTAACATAAGTGAATCCTTTCTTAATCTGAAAAGGTTTCAAGTCATCTATATCGAAAAGATCTTTTTTATCTCTACCGCTTAGAATAACATCAACTGAATGACCTCTTTTTTTTAGTGCATCTACTATAATCCGAGATCTGC
>JBJKZN010000035.1:0-20867 GCA_045560315.1 Fidelibacterota bacterium
GGTGTAAGTATCACTGGCATAGCCGGACCAGGTGGTGGAACTGAAAAAAAACCAGTAGGATTGGTATTTGTTGGAATATTTTATAAAAATAATGTATATATTAAGAGGTATAATTTGACACCAGATCGTAATATTAATCGCGAATTAACAGTCATTTTATGCTTAAACGAAATAAGAAAAATTCTAAAAAAATAAGTTTTAAAGGGAAATAATCATGGCAAAAAGTAAAGCAAAAGCAAACAAAGATAAAGCATTAGACGCAGTACAACAGGATATCAATAAAGCATACGGAGAAGGCTCAATTATGCGCCTAGGTGGAACAGTCACCTTGGATGTTGAATCAATTTCTACTGGATGTTTATCGTTAGATATGGCTTTAGGTGTTGGCGGTGTTCCAAAAGGAAGAGTTGTAGAGATTTTTGGTCCAGAATCTTCTGGAAAAACCACGTTGGCACTACATATTATTGCTGAATGTCAAAAAAATGGAGGTAAAGCAGCATTTATTGATGCAGAAAATGCTTTAGATCCTGAATATGCACAAAATTTAGGTTGTAATGCAGATGACTTATTAGTTTCCCAACCAGACTCTGGAGAACAGGCATTAGATATTTTACAGAAACTTCTTGAAACTGCCGCATTAGATGTTATTGTTATTGATTCTGTTGCTGCATTAGTTCCTAGAAAAGAGTTAGAAGGAGAGATTGGAGATGTTACTGTTGGATTGCAAGCAAGATTAATGTCACAAGCCTTACGTAAGCTTTCTGGACCGATTAATAAATCAAGAACTTGCGTTGTATTTATTAATCAAATTAGAGAAAAAATTGGAGTAATGTTTGGTAGTCCTGAAACCACTCCAGGTGGAAGAGCGTTAAAGTTCTACTCATCAGTTAGATTGGATATCCGTAGAATTGCCGCAATTAAAGAGGGTACAGATATGACTGGAAATAGAACAAGAGTGAAAGTTGTTAAAAATAAAGTTGCTCCACCATTCAAAATGACTGAATTTGATATCATGTATGGTAAAGGTATATCATATGCTGGCGATTTACTTGACTTAGCGCTACAAGGCGGTGTGGTTGAAAAAATGGGATCTTGGTTCTCTTATAAGGGTGATAAAATAGCTCAAGGAAGAGAGAAGGTTAAATTGCTTCTAGAATCAGATGAGAAACTATGTAATAGCGTGCTTTCTGATGTTAAAACTTATCTAGAATTAGCTTAGTACTTTTCAAAGTACTTATTAGATAAATCTTTAAGTTTATTGCTCAACAATATAATAGCAATCAGATTTGGAAAAGTCATAAATGCTAATGCAGCATCTCCAAATATCCATACTTGTTCTAAGGTTAACATTGATCCTACAAACACCATAAATACATAACAGTATCTATAAATCGGGATTGCGCCCGTTCCAAATAAATATTCTGTAGCTCTATCACCATAAAAAGACCAGCTAATAGCAGTGGATAAAGCAAATAATACAACAGCTACTGTCACTACTTGGGCTCCAATAGAAGGCATTCCAATTCCAAATGCATGACTCGTTAAAAGAACACCCGCTTTTAAATCTGTTATTGATGGATCAATTCTTTGGCTATAAAATTCAGTTAGATGCCATGAATTGGTAACCATAATAACAAGACCTGTTAATGTACATATAATGATAGTATCAATATATGGCTCTAGTAAGGCAACAACACCTTCTCTTACAGCATATGGTGTTTTTGCTGTTGAATGAGCGATAGCTGCAGATCCTTGTCCAGATTCACTTGAAAATAATCCTCTTTTTACACCCATCATCATAGTATTTAAGAAAGAAATGAATGCTCCAGCAGCTATTCCAATAGCTGGATCCTTAATGGAAGGAGGATTGAATGCCATTGTAAAAATAGTATTAAAAGATTCTCCAACTCTATCAAAATTAGTAAGAATGATAAATAATGCACACATCACATAAACTGCTGCCATAATTGGCACTAAATAACTTGTAACATTACCGATACGTTTAATTCCACCCAAAATAACAGATCCAACAATAGAAGCACAAGCTAGACCAATAATGACATGCATTATAGAGATGTTTGATTCACTACCAAGTAAAGTAATTGAATTGGTAGCCATTAGCGCGTTATCAGGGCCAGTAATACTCAATATTTGAGCATATAATTGTTGTGTTAAAGTGTTTGATTGGATTGCATTACCAGTAAAGAATGAACAAATAATAGCAAAACAAGCAAAAGTAACTGCTAACCATCTCCATTGAGGTCCTAGTCCATTTTCAATCGTATACATAGGTCCACCAGCAGTATTACCAAGCGAATCTGTTTCTCTATATTCTAAAGCAAGAGTACATTCTGCATATTTTAACGCTGTACCAAAGAAAGCAGTAATCCACATCCAAAATAATGCACCTGGACCACCATAATAAATTGCAATAGCTACACCTGCAATGTTTCCAATACCAACGGTAGCAGCTAATGCAGTTGATAATGCTTTAAAGTGATTTAAATCGCCTTCATCTTCGACATGATCATAATCTCCTCGTGTTACTCGTATTCCATGTAATATTCTTTTTAATTGAGGAAACCCTAGTTTAAATGTCATATAAATACCTGTCCCAAGAAGAGAAAAAACCATAAAAGGAACACTGGCTAAAGGAAAATTTTCTTTGACACTATCTGATATTAGATTGCCAGGAAAAGACCATGCAGCATCATAAAAATGAACTCCTTGTGTTGCAAGTACGATACCTATAATGCTAAAGACAATTGCTGAAAGTCTAATTTTTGACATGCATGCATATTAAAAATTTTTTTTAAAAGTAAACATGAATTTTATTATTAATTTACTTTTCATGTTAATTGCAGGAGTAGATGAAGTAGGTAGGGGAGCTCTAGCTGGACCAGTAATAGCTGCTGCAGTAATATTGAATGATGATATTGAAGGATTAAATGACTCTAAAAAATTGACAGAAAAGAAACGTAATACTCTTTTTAAAATAATTAACAATAACGCATTATCTATTGCAATAGGAATCAAGTGGAATGACTATATAGATGATGTTAATATAAAGATTGCATCAGAGGATGCTATGATTGATGCAATTAACAACCTAAGCCATAAACCTGATAAAGTAATGGTTGATGGATTTTCCTTAGACATATCTATTCCTAATGAAGGCGTTATCAAAGGAGACCAGAAGATTAAATCAATTATGGCAGCATCAATTATTGCAAAAGTTACTAGAGATGAAATTATGCGTTCATTTCACTATATTTACCCTATGTATGGTTTTGATAAAAATAAAGGCTATGGAACCAAGCAACATCATAATGCTTTAAAAGAATATTCTTATACATCAATCCATAGGGAAACCTTTAAGCCTATATCTAGTATGATAAACAAATGAATAAAATTATATCAGAGATAAAATCATTATTGGCATTGATTCTAATCGTGCTTCTTCTTAAAGAAACTGTTATAGAATTATATATAGTTCCAACAACTAGCATGGAAAGAAATATCTTAAAAGGCGATATGTTAGTAGGTAGTCGTTTTGCATATGGAATGAAAGTGCCGCAAAAAATCTGGGTGCCATTTACTGCAATTAGCATCCCAACTTTTTTACCAGAATACAGGTTTCCGGCATTTAAGAAAGTAGAAAGAGGAGACGTAGTTGTATTTGAATATCCAAGAGATATTGTATATAAATATGTAAAGAGATGTATTGGATTGCCTGGCGATACAATTAGTATTAAAGATAGGGAAGTATATGTCAATGGAGATGTTAGCGTTCTTCCAGATGGCGGACAATTTCTAATGGATACATACATGTCTTCAGATTTAATTGATGATGAAATCTTTCTTGGTGTCGCTGGAAACAAAGATCAATATCCAGAAATTACTATTCCAAAAAAAGGAGATACCTTTACTTTAGATGAATCAATGAATTGGAAACTTTTGTTACCAATTATATTATATGAAGGCAATTCAGTAGAGCTGATTTATCAAGAACAGAAATTTAATTTTACAAATGATAGTCCTAGAGATATTTTTAGAAGAACTGGTGATCGATCTATATTTAAAGATTATGTACCAACAGAAGGAGCAACCTTGATTAATCCATGGTCTCCTATGTTTAAAAAAGAATATATTAAATATCTTTATATTAACGGGAAGCCAATTACTGAGGTTGATTCATATACAGTACAACAAGACTATTTTTGGATGATGGGAGATAATAGAGACAATAGTGAGGATTCTAGATACTGGGGATTTGTTCCTGAAAGTCACATACTAGGTCAACCAGTAATCACATGGTTCTCAATTAATCTTGATAACTATTTTCCAAGAATTGCACGAATTGGAAAAATTCCTAATTAGAAAAAAAAAGTTTTCATATTGAGTTTTCATTGATTAGTTTCGGTGGACTTAAAAAAACAATTGAGGTATTATAAATGTTAACAAGTACAGAAAAAATTCTTAGCGTTGTCGCTTTAGCACTTACCTTTGCGGTAGGTTTTTCATTATTACAATATAATTCTGCAATGGACGAAATGGCTCAATTGAGACAAGAGCAGGTCGAGCATGTGGATATGGTAAATCAAGAATTTAAACAAAGAGTAAAAGCTGTTGAACTTGAAAATATTGGCCAAGGGAAAGAAATTAAAAGAGGTCAAGATCGCATCACTGCTAATACAAAATTAATTTATACAAAAGCTGACTCTCTTGGCAGCTTAATTGACGACTTGGCTTATGAGATTAAAAGAGTTGATCGTGATTTAAGTAAGAAAATCAAAAATGTTCAACGTGACTTAGAAGGATTAGAGGATAACTTTGATTCTGAAAAACGTAGAACTAGAAGAGCACTTTCAGATATCAAGAAAGATGTTAAGAAGTTAAATGATTCAGTATTCCCTCCAGAAGAAGAAGGGGAAGAAAAGAAATAATACTTCATTAATTATTAAGAAAAAGGGCTTTTTTATAAGCCCTTTTTTTTGTACCGAGGGTCGGGCTCGAACCGACACGAGGAAACCCTCACCGGATTTTGAATCCGGCGCGTCTACCAATTCCGCCACCCCGGCAAAAATGTTGACAAATTTCATCTAAAGTACGTAGTTTGTCAATAGAGAATATTTAAATAAGGAGAATATAAAGTGTCATTTAAAACAATACCTGGAATGTTTCAACATTTAGTCGATGAGAGACCAAACCTTAAAACTTTTTTTACAAAAAGTGAAAATAAGTGGGAGGGAGTTGAATTAATAGATGTACAAAAAATGGTTGAGGATTTTGCAAATGGGTTAAAAAATCTAGGTATAAATAATTTTGATAAAGTTGCAATTATTGGTGCTAATTCTCGTAAATGGGCAATATCAGATTATGCTATTGCACATATTCGAGCCGTTTCGGTTCCGGTTTATCCAACACTAATTCCAGCTCAATCTCAATATGTTGTAAATCATTCTGAAAGTAAAGTAGCTATTGTCCAAGATGAATTACAATTAGACAAGATTTATTCTTTAATAAATGACGAAAGCTCAAACCTAAGTACTATCATTGTAATGGACGATAATTATAATGGAAATAAGGATCATGTTGTAAAATTCTCTGAAGTTTTCAATATGAAAAATGAAGTACATGATATTCGTGCACTGTCACAAACAGTACAAGAAGATGATCTGTTAACACTTATTTATACTAGTGGTACCACAGGCCATCCTAAAGGCGTGATGTTGAATCATGCAAATATTTGTAATAACCTTCTTTCAATTGATGATATTATTAAAGCAGCAATGGAGCTTAATCCTGAATTAAAGCCAGCTGATGGAATAGAAAGATTTGTTTCATTTTTACCAATAAGTCATAGCTTTGAAAGAGTAGGCGGTCATTATTCAATTTTTAGCCAAGGAACTTCTATATATTATGCTGAAATGAATTTTACGCCTGAAATATTATTTGAAAATATAAGAGAAGTCCGACCAACATTTTTAACAGCTGTTCCTAGAATTTTTGAAAAGATACATGCAAAAATAATGGATACAGTATCAGAGATGACTGGTATTAAAAAAACACTTGCTGAATGGTCAATTAATGTTGGTGCACAAACTGTTCCATATAGACAACAAAGCAAAAATCTTCCATTTCTTTTAGGATTGAAATATAAAATAGCTGATAAGTTAGTTTTAAATAAGTTTAGAGCTGCGCTAGGTGGTAAGGTAAGAGCTTGCTCATCTGGTGGATCGGCACTATCAAAAGAGGTTGGATCATTTTTCTGTGGAATTGGAATCTCTATTATTGAAGGATATGGCTTAACTGAGACTAGTCCAGTTATGACGATTGGACATCCTGATTTCTTTAAATTTGGTACAGTAGGTAAACCTATTCCAGGCGTTGAAGTGAAAATTGCTGAAGATGGTGAAATTCTATGCAAAGGTCATTGTGTTATGCAGGGATATTATAAGAATGAAGAAGCAACCAATGAATCTATAGTTGATGGTTGGTTTCATTCTGGAGACATTGGTAAATTTGATGAAGATGGTCTTTTACGAATTACCGATAGAAAAAAGAGTTTAATTGTTACATCTGGCGGTAAGAATGTTGCACCGCAACCTATGGAAGTTTCATTAACATCTAATAAATATATTGAACAATGCAATATTGTAGGAGATGACAGAAACTTTATTACAGCTCTAATAGTCCCAAGTAAAGACAATCTAATGACTTGGGCAGAAGGGAAAGGTTTAGCATCTTTAGATTACAAGAGTCTATGTGCGCATCCTGATACTTATGATATGATAGATATAATTGTTAAGGATGTAATGACAAATTTCTCTAGATATGAATCGGTTCGCAAGTTTGTTCTTATAAGTGAAGAATGGACAGTCGATGCAGGTGAATTGACACCTAAAATGTCTATAAAGCGTAAAGTTGTTATAGCAAAACACAAAGATGAAATTGAAGAGATGTACAATCCTCAGAATGCACCAATAAAATCATCTGATGACAGTGGTCATTTAGGCGGATAATCGTCCTTTGTTGAATAAGTCTTTTATATCTTTTATAGTTCTATCGATTTTTCTTATCGGTTGGACTTTACCTAAAAATGATAATCCATACATTGTTGTGTTAGGTATTGCTCAAGACGGTGGAGCTCCTCATGCCGCATGTACAAAAGAGTGCTGTATTAATAAATGGGATAATCCAAAATTACATAACCAGGTATCAAGTATAGGTATTGTTGATCCATCAACAGATGAAGTTTGGATGATTGATGCTACACCTGATTTTTCCTCTCAGTTAAATAGTTTAACAATGGCGCAGAAAAGACTGTTTAAAGGCGTTTTTTTAACTCATGCTCACATCGGTCACTATACAGGATTAATTCATCTAGGACGCGAAGTTATGGGTGCAAAATCAGTTTCAGTGTATGCAATGCCAAAAATGAAAAATTTTCTAGAAACAAATGGTCCGTGGAGCCAACTTGTTGATTTAAAGAATATTGATATTAAACATCTTAATGATGGAAATAAAATTCAACTTAATAATAACTTAAGCATTATACCGTTCAAGGTTCCACATCGCGATGAATTTTCTGAAACTGTAGGATACCAAATCAATGGTCCCAATAAATCATTAGTATTTATTCCTGACATAGATAAATGGGAAAAGTGGAATGAAGATATTAGTCTTGTAGTGGAAAACAATGATTTTAGTCTTTTAGATGGAACATTTTATGATATCAATGAATTGCCAGGAAGAGATATGTCTAAAATTCCTCATCCGTTCATTGTTGAATCAATGGAGAAACTAGAGAATGTTGTCAATAAATCTGGAGTATATTTCATTCATTTAAATCATACAAATCCTGCGCTTAATAAACAGTCTAAGGCAACTAAAAAGATCAAGAATAATGGATTTAATATTGCTAAGAAAAATCAAAAGTTCCATCTCTAAAGAATTATTTAATATTATCATTATTTATTAAAAATATTATCATTATTATTTAGTGCTTTTATTATGAGAAAAATTTTATTTATATGCCTTTTACTTTCAAGCGTCTTTACTCAATCAATTAAAGACTTAACAGAAAGACCTGTTTACAATATCCAGAAGATTTCATCATCAATTGTTTTGGATGGCGTATTAGATGAAGAGATATGGTTAACAGCACAGGTTGCTACTAATTTTATCAGTAGTGGATTATTTCAAGGACAACCTGCACCATTAAACACCGAAGCTAGACTTTTATATGACGACACCCATCTTTATGTTGGATTTGTAGCCTATATCGATAGAGAAGATTTACGATTCAGTATAACAAAAAGAGATAATCTTGACGATAGAGACGATAGGGTTTGGATTAATATTGATGCATTTGGAGATGAATCTCTTACATATGGTATAGGAGTAAGCGCTGGTAATGCTCAAATAGATGGACGTGCCACTTTTGGATTTGACCAATCTTTAGATTTAATATATGAAACTAAAGTAAAAATTTATGAAGATCGTTATGAAGTAGAAATGGCTATTCCATTTACAAGCCTTCGATATTCTTTAGCTTCAACACAAACATGGAGAATAAATTTCGGTAGAGGATTTACTGGCAATGATGAATTAAATCGCTATGTATATTGGGCGTCAAAAGTAGACGGAATAGAGTGCCAAACTTGTCAGTTAGGGTTTTTAGATGATATTCAGCCTCCAAAGCAAGAACGAGGAGATATTGAATATATTCCTTCTTTGGTAGGTGGATATTCTGAGGATTTTACGGATAATACATCTTCATCAAATGACGAAGTATCCATGTTTATAAAATATCCTATCTCATCAGTAGATTTATTAGAAGTAGCATTTAATCCAGACTTTAGTCAAATAGAATCAGATGATGTACAAAATGATATTAATACTGTTAATGCGCTTTACTTTAGAGAAAAAAGACCTTTCTTTAGTGAAGGAGCAGAGCTCTTTAAATTTCAAGCTGAAAGAGGATATATAAATCTATTTTATTCTAGAACAATTAACGATCCATCGATTGTTGCAAAATATACTGGAAAGTTTGGAAAGACTTCATACGGTGTAATCAGTGCCAGAGATGAATCATCTTCATTATTACTGCCTTTTGAAGAATCAAGCACAGTGGTTAGTATGGGGAAAAGCTCTTCTAATATTGTTCGTGTTAAACGTATGCTTAAAAATGGTGGCTCTATTGGAGGTATTATTACAAATAGAGTATTTGATAATGCTGGAGATGCCACTACCGGTGGTATTGATTTTCATTACCATCCAGGTAATAATCTTCATTTAACTTTACATGGAGTAGCCTCGGTACATAACGAATCAAGTAATCTTGAATATAATCCAGAAGGTGAAGATATCGCATTGCAAATGATTGATGGAAATACCACAGCATTTGATGGCGAAAGAATTTCAGGTAATGCTTTAGGATTTAGTTTGAATAGAATGAATAGAACTGATAGGTCTGGTATTACTGTAAGACTACGTTCACCCGGATTTAGAACCAGTAATGGGTTTGAAAAAAATAACTCTACAAAATGGTTAAAATTTGGAAAAGGAAAAACAATTTATTATGATAATCATCCGTCTTTATTGAAAGTTTTATATGGATTCGAAGGTGTTTATAAAACTAATTATGATGGATTGGTAAAAAAGAAAGAAATTAGCTTTGAAACTGCTATATCCTTTGTTGATGGATCTAGTATGTCCGTAGACATGGAGATAGAGGATGAAAACTTTAAAGGTGTTCAATTTGATGGAATGGCAAGTATTCATGCTAATTATACAAGAAATTTAAATCAAAATCTTATGGTTCATGGTGGAGCTTTTATTGGAAATGAACTTATTAGATATTTAGATATTCCTGAGCTCGGAGATGACTATGGAGTTTATGGTTATTTTGAATATAAGCTATCAGATGTTAGCAATCTTAGTTTTGGTCTACAGTATGAAAATGTGAAAGATTATTATGATGGATATATTTTACAATCAAGATTTAACCATTCTTTTTCTACTAAATTGACAATGAGAACCAAAGTTCAATATAACGGTTTTTCTAATTCATGGTTTATTGAGCCCATGGTTACCTATCAACCCAATGCATTTAGTGCGCTATATGTTGGAGTAAATGATCTCCTAACAACGGATGATAGTATGTTCTCAAATATAAATGAGAGTGAAAGACAATTCTTTATTAAATTTCAATACCTATTTTAAGGATATAACCAATGAAAAAAATATTAATCATAACTTTATCTTTTATGGCTTATAGCTGCGTATTGCCTGTTTCTATTGGTAATCGAGTAATAGAGGCTCCTAATACTGTAAATGAGGAAAATGGCAGTGTCTATGAGTCAAATGGGACAACTATGATGGCTATTAATCATATTCTACCTGCAAAAAGCGCTTCATTTGAAATGATGAATAAGACTATTATTCTACCTGCATTTAAACGAAATGATATTGATGTATATAATAGTTTACAATTTTTAGCTCCAGAGGGACCTAATGAAGATGGTACATATACTTTTGTTTATGTTGCTAAGCCATATCTTGAAGATAAAAATTATGATATTTTAGATATTCTAATCGCTGAATACGGAAGACCTAGGGCAGAAGAATATTTTGATATCTGGTTAAGTTGCTTTGCTTATGAGCAAGAAGTAATGTCTTTTAGATGATAAAATCATACCTTTTTGACCCATTCTATATTAAATTTTCTTCGATGAGAACAGCGAAAACTCTTTTTACCATACTTCTTGGCATGCAATTTCTTATTGGTCAAGATGTTGAAATAGAACCAGACGATCCTGGTAGTGATAATTATCAACAAAGAAGTAGAGCAAATCTAAAAGCTGAATCAATTGTAAATGTATATTCTAATGTTGCTGTAGCAGATGTGCATGTATGGAATTTGCCATGGCAGTCTTCAGAAAGAATATTTCCAGCAAAAATAGCCTTACCTACAGATAATCAGCGTTATGTTATTAGTTTATATACTCAAGCTGAATATCAAGCTATTACAAGAGAATTGCAGACATTTGACTTTGATTCTAGAGATGTTGAAGAATTTGAATTGTTACAAGATCAGTTCCAAAAAATGGAATTAGCAACGAAATACGCACGTCCAATTCCAGGAACCGAATCATCTGTTTTTCTTACGCACTGTGCAAGCGATGATTTAGATTGTGAAAAAGGTATGCATTGGTTGGATCAATTCTATGCACACTATTATGATGGACAACAAGAGCAGAATATGGTATCAGACTTAAATGGAGCTGATTTAACAGAAGAAGAGAAATTTTTAGTTAGAAGACATCGTATAGGTGTCTTTAGTATGGTAAGTTTATTTTCAATGGTCATGTTTGTTATAGATAATAATATACAGTGAAAAATATCTCCATTAACGTTGTCGGGATTGGTACAGAAAGCTATCCAAGCGGAACAACACCATTAGAAATACTATCTTCAACAAAAGGGATTGCAAAAGATACTATTATTTGCAAGGTTGATGATATTCTTACTGATTTAAGTGCTCCGTTGATTTCAGATGCTACTGTAAAATTTCTTGATGGAAAAAGTAAAGACGGTCATAGTGTTTTATTGCATAGCACTGCTCATTTGATGGCTCAAGCAGTAAAACGATTACATCCTAAAACTAAAGTAACTATTGGCCCTTATTTGGAAAATAGATTCTACTATGATTTTGACGTAGAAACCCCTTTTACAGAGGAAGATCTATTAGAAATTGAAAAAGAAATGTTAAAAATATCAAAAGAGAATCTCGATATTGTACATGAAGTAAAATCAAGAAAAGATGCGCTAAAATTCTTTAAAAAAATAGGTGAAGATTATAAGGTTGAAATTATTAATGATTTAGATGAGTCTGAAGTTCTTAAGGTTTATGCGCAAGGAGATTTTACCGATCTTTGTAGAGGTCCACACGTTCCATCTACTGGGACTATTCAACATTTCAAGCTACTATCATCTTCAGCTGCTTATTGGAGAGGGGATGAGAATAATCAAACTTTACAACGTGTTTATGGAACATCCTTTACCAACGCTAAAGATCTTAAAAAATATTTACTAATGCTTGAAGAGCAAAAGAAGAGAGACCATCGTAAAATTGGGAAAGAGCTAGATTTATATTTTCATGACGAAGAAGTAGGCCCAGGGTTACCGCTATGGACTCCAAATGGAGCAATAATTATAGATGAAATAGAAGCGCTTGCAAAAGAAAAAGAGGATCTAGGCGGTTATCAGAGAGTGAGAACTCCGCATCTTACCAAAGGTGATTTATATGAAAAATCTGGTCATTTAGAGCATTATGTATCAAGTATGTATCCAGCAATGGATGTAGATGGGACAGATTATTATATGAAACCAATGAATTGCCCTCACCATCATAAGATTTACGCTAATACACCTAAAAGTTATCGTGATTTACCTTATCGTTTAGCAGAATATGGAACATGTTATCGATATGAAAAATCAGGAGAATTATTCGGGTTGATGCGTGTGAGAAGTATGCAGATGAATGATGCCCATATTTATTGCACCGAGGATCAGTTCAAAGAAGAATTTATAGGCGTATGTAATCTCTATATGGATTATTTCAAGATTTTTGGTATAGAAAAATATGAAATGAGACTAAGCCTTCATGATCCTAAAGGTTTAGGTAAGAAATATATTAATAATCCAAAGCTGTGGAAAAAAACAGAAGATGATGTCAGAGATGCATTAAAAGATGCTGGATTAAAGTTTACAGAGTCTGTTGGAGACGCTGCATTCTATGGTCCGAAAATAGATGTTCAAGTATGGAGTGCAATAGGAAAAGAGTTTAGCTTGGCTACTAATCAAGTAGATTTTGCTGTTCCTGAACGTTTTGATTTGACATATAAAGATGTTGATGGTAAATCTAAAACTCCGTTATGTATTCATAGAGCTCCATTAGGAACACATGAAAGATTTATTGGATTTCTTATTGAGCATTTTGGTGGAAACTTTCCATTATGGCTTGCTCCAAAACAAGTAACAATTTTACCAGTTTCTGATAAGTTTAATGATTATGCATATGATATATGCGAATCCTTAAAATCGCATGGAATTAGAGTAAACGTAGATAATAGATCAGAAAAGATTGGTTCAAAGATTAGAGATGCAGAAATGCAAAAAATTAATATTATGGTTATTGTGGGTGAAAAAGAAACTCAAGATAAAACCTTAACAGTCAGAAGAAGATTTATAAAAGAACAAGAAACCCTTTCATTGAATGATTTTACAAAACACATCATTAATGAAATTAACGAGAGGAGAGTACCGAATTAAAAAACAAAGAATAAGAGTTAATAATAGAATTTATGCTGATCAAGTACGATTGATTGGAGAAAATAAAGAGCAAATTGGAGTAGTACCTGTATCTGAGGCTCTTTCAAGGGCGCAAGATGCTGGATTAGATTTAGTGGAAATATCACCTAAGGCCAAACCTCCTGTATGTAAAATTATGGATTTTGGTAAGTTCAAATACGAAGAGAAAAAGAAGGCGCAACAAAGTAAGAAAAACCAGCAGGTTATTAAAGTAAAAGAATTAAGAATGAGACCAAATATTGGCGATCATGACTTAGAGAATAAATTAAAAATGGGGAAAAAGTTTTTAGATGAGGGTTGTAAGTTAAAGATTACTTTAATGTATAGAGGTAGAGAAATGTCACGACAAGACCTAGGTCAAGACCTTATGACGCGAGTTTTATCGTTGCTAAGTGAGCATGGAGAAATGGAAAAAGATTCTCCTTTGATGGGACGAAAGAAATCTATAATATTAGCCCCGAAATAGGAAATATTATGCCAAAGATGAAAACAAGAAAAAGTGTGTCAAAAAGATTTAAAGTTACTGCTTCAGGTAAACTGAAACGTAATAAAGCAGGACACTCACATATGTTAATTAGAAGAGACAGAGATGTGAAACGTGCAGCAAAAAAAGCGACAGTAGTAGCACCATCTTTTGAAAAACGCATGAAAAAAATGATGGGAAAAGTGTAAGCCATGCCAAGATCTAATAGTTCAGTTCCAAGACATAGAAGACATCGTAAAACTGTCAAGTTAGCCAAAGGTTATTTTGGAGCAAGAAGCCGTAATTACAAAGCAGCAAAAGATGCAGTAGTTAAAGCTGGTCTTTATGCCTATAGAGATAGAAGACAGAAAAAACGTCAATTTAGACGTCTGTGGATTATACGTATTAATGCTGCGTCAAGATTAAATGGTTTATCATATTCAAATTTTGTACATTTATTGAAGGAGAAAGGTGTCGATTTAGACAGAAAGGTTTTAGCTCATCTAGCAGTTAATGATCCATCTGTCTTTGAAGACCTTGTAAAATATTTAAAGAAAAAGTAAAAATAAAGAAGATGTCACTAGATAAAAGTATCAAAGAAATTAAGACATCTTTTCGCTCAGATTTATCCAACTGCAAAACATCTACCGATCTCGAAAATATTCGTATTGCTTACCTAGGAAGAAAAGGGAAGATCACACTATTATTTGATGATTTTGCAAAGCTTTCAGGGTCAGAAAAACCTAAATATGGTAAAGCATTAAATGTTTTAAAAACAGATTTAACTGCTGCATTTAATAAAAAATCAAATATTTTAAATCCTAACCAAGGTAAATCAAACGATAATTCTACTGATTTTTCTCTTCCTGGGTATAACTTACCTCAAGGAAGTTTACATCCATTAGAACAGGTTACTAGTGAAATAAAGTCAATATTTCAGTCTATTGGTTTTTCTGTTGCTTATGGACCTGAAATAGATGATGATTATCATAACTTTGAAGCGTTAAATGTGCCAAAACATCATCCTGCACGAGATATGCAAGATACATTCTTTATTGACCCTAATACAGTATTAAGAACTCATACTTCTAACGTGCAAATTCATCTAATGGAAAATCAAGATCCACCAATTCGACATATTTGTTGTGGAAGAGTATTTAGAAACGAAGCTGTGAGTTATAAAAGCTTTTGTCTATTTAATCAAGTAGAAGGGTTGGTAGTAAATGAATCTTCTTCATTTGCAGAAATGAAAGGTACTTTAGAATATTTTGTACAAGAAATGTTTGGTAAAGATACTAAAATGCGATTTAGGCCAAGTTATTTCCCATTTACTGAACCAAGTGCTGAAGTAGATATATGGAATGATAAGCTGAATCAATGGATGGAAATCTTAGGATGTGGTATGGTTAACCCTAATGTTCTTAAGAATGTTGGATATGACAACACAAAATACCAAGGATTTGCTTTTGGAATGGGTATAGAGCGTATTGCAATGATTAAGTATGGTATTAAAGATATTCGCTTATTCTATCAAAATGATAAAAGATTTTTGGAGCAATTCTAATGAAAGTGTCTTTATCATGGCTTAAACGCTTCGTTGATTTTAAATACTCTGCATCAGAGTTATCTGATAAGCTCACCATGCAAGGATTTGAATCTGAAGTAGTTGCAGACTTTAGTGCCTTAGAGCATATTGTTGTTGGTGAGGTAAAATCTGCTGAAAAACACCCTGATGCTGACAAATTAAAGGTTTGTACCGTTACAGATGGAAAAGACTCTTACAACGTTGTATGTGGCGCATCTAACGTTGATAAAGGTCAGAAGATTGTATTTGCTAAGGTAGGAGCGGTCTTGCCTGGAGATTTCAAGATAGGAAAAGCAAAGATTAGAGGCGTTGAGAGTTTTGGGATGATCTGCTCTGAAAGAGAGTTAGGAATCTCAGAAGAGCATGATGGTATTATGGTCTTAGAAGATTCATGTAAAGTGGGTGCATCAATTGATACTATTCTAGGTGAAATGTATGATGCAATTGATGTAGAGGTTACTCCAGATAAAGCTTTTGCATTAAGTCATCGTGGTATTGCAAGAGAAGTGGCAGCTATGTCAGGTGCTAAGCTCAAAACACCTATGAAAGCGCTTAAGATTAAATCCAAAACAAAAGATGTTATCAAGGTTAAATTAGATAAAAAAGGTGGATGTACACGCTATATTGCTGGTACAATGAAAAACCTAACGGTTGGACCATCTCCGAAGTGGCTTGCCGATTATTTGAAATCTGCCGGACAGAAAAGTATTAACAATCTAGTGGATATTTCTAACTTTATGTTGTTAGAGATTGGACATCCCACTCATGTATTTGACTTAAAGAAGCTGTCAAAACCTGTTATTGAGGTAAAATGGGCTAAAAAAGGCGAGAAATTTGATGCATTAGACGAGGAATCATACACATTAGACACAGATCATCTTATTATAACAGATTCTGTCAATACTGTGGCATTAGCAGGAATTATTGGAGGAAAAGATAGCGCTGTTTCAGATTCAACGACGGACGTATTAATTGAAAGTGCTTATTTTGATCCTGTTGTTGTAAGAAAAGGATCTAAAAAATTAAATTTATTATCTGAAGCATCTAGACGTTTTGAAAGAGGTGCAGACCCTGAGGCAGCATTAGAAGCTTTTTATATGATTGCAGGGTTGATGTCCGAGGTAGCAGGAGGTACACTAGAATCAATCATTACTGATGAATCTAGTATTGATCTAACGCCGCATAAGGTCTCTTTATCAAAAGAAACGCTCCTAAAGCACACAGGACAAGAAATTGATGCAAAATCTGTTGGTTCCATATTAAATGGATTACATATTAAGCATAGTGAATCAAAAACAGGTTGGAATTGTACTATTCCATCTTTTAGACATGATGTAAGGCATGAAACAGATCTAATTGAAGAGATATTGCGTTGTTATGGTTATGAAAATATTAAATCTTCTTATAGTTTCTCCTCGCAAATGCAATATGCTAACGACGAAGAACAACCATTATTTGAATTAAAACAATATTTATCTTCTATAGGATTTAATCAATGTTATAATAATTCATTGCAAGATATTGAAGAGGTAAAGGCCTTCGGAGTTAATCCTGTTTCTGTGATGAATCCATCATCAGAAAGAATGAATACACTGCGCACAACTCTTCATCGCGGTTTATTAGAAAATTTAGATTTCAATTTCAAAAACGGTTCTGCTAATACATTAATTTATGAACATGGAACTGTTTTTGAGAAAAAAGGGAAATCTTTAGAAGATATTAGTCAGATTAGCAATTTTTCTTGCTTAGTACATGGAAGTTTCTATGAGCAAAATGTACATTTTGGAGCAGTAGAGAATAACTTTTTCTTACTCAAGGGTATTGCAACTAACATATTTGATACTCTCACAAAAGCAAAAATTAAGTTTATAGAGGACAAAAACTCGTATTGTAACACATTTTATCGTATTATAGATGGAAAAAAGAATACGGTTGGCTCTATCGGAGTAATAAATTCATCATTTCTAGATAAGTTAGATATTGCACATAAGACTGAGGTATGTGTTATGGACATTAATACTACCTTTTTTACAGAGCATTTCAATCAGAGTGTTAAGGTGAAAGATATTGTATTGTATCCAACGGTTAATAGAGATCTAAACTTCAAGCTAGATAGCAATGCTAATTTAGGTGAAGTATGCTCTGCAATGAAATCAGTTAACCAATCAATATTACAAGATGTATATCCTGCTGATATTTATCAATCAAAAGAAGAGAATAATAAAAAGAATGTATTGTTTAAATTGTCATTTCAGAGTGTTAAAAAAACACTTGAAGATAACGATGTAAATCCAGTTATTGCAGAAATTATAAGTCTTGTTACAAAGAAATTTAATGCTAAATTAAGAGATAATTAATAAGGAAATATTATGGAAGATTCAGAAAAAAAAGTTGTAAAAGTTAGAATTTTTGGTCAAGAATATTCTATTCGCGCTACCGTTAACGAAGCTCATATAAGAGAATGCGCTGCGCTTGTAGATAGTAAGATGTCAGAAATTCAAAGATCAGCACCTTCATCCTTAAATGCTTCCAAGATAGCAATTTTAGCTGCAATGAATATCTCAGATGAGCTAATGAGCGCAAAAAGAGGAGAATACTCTTTTAAAGGCGAAGTAGAATCAAAAATCCAATCTTTGATTGGACGTATTGAAGAAATAGTATAACAAAAGGAAATAACGTGTCTGATACTAAAATCTTATCGGGGTTAGAGTCTAGTAAAGCTCTCTATGAAAGCTTGCATGGTCGTATCAGTGCCTTAAAAGAAAAAGGTGTCACTCCAGGATTGGCGGCTATTTTAGTAGGGGAAGACCCTGCATCACAGATTTATATTCGCAACAAGACAAAACGTTTTGATGCTTTAGGTCTTAAATCTGAAATTCATCGTCTAGAAAGCTCTATTTCAGAACAAGAATTATTGGATTTAATTGCTAACATTAATACAGATGACAGTTTTCATGGAATTTTAGTTCAATTACCTCTGCCAAAACATATTGATAGCGATAAAGTTATTCATGCTATAGATCCAACAAAAGATGTGGATGGATTTCATCCAGAGAATGCTGGTCTATTAGCAATAGGAAAACCAAGGTTTGTGCCATGTACACCGAAGGGAATTATGTTTATGCTAAAGCATTTTCAAGTAGATTTACATGGAAAACATGTTGTAGTAGTTGGACGAAGCAATATTGTTGGAAGGCCTGTATCAGTATTATCCAGTCTTAAAGCATTAGGAAATGCAACGGTTACTCTTTGTCATAGCGGTACATCTGACTTAAAATACTTTACTAAACAGGCAGATGTAGTCGTTGCAGCAATGGGTTCACCAGAATTTTTAGATGCCTCATTTATCAAGGAGGGGGCGTGCCTTGTTGATGTAGGGATTAATCGTATTGAACGTGATGGAAAATCTATTATTGTTGGAGATGTTAATCAGTCAAGCGTGATGGGTAAAGCTAGTGCATTGACTCCTGTTCCTAAAGGAGTTGGTCCAATGACGATAGCAATGCTAGTAGAAAACACCGTATTCTCTGCTGAATTGTTATTAAATTAAACACCTTATGAATCAGAAAAATACAATCTATATACTTCTATGTGCGTGTTTATTAGTATTTAATGCATGTACCGGATCAAAAGTTGATCAAGATGAAATTAAAAAAGCGAATCAGTTCTTTGAATCTATCTTTCAAGACAGAGTATTAGACAGTCCTGAATTTCAAACAAGATTAGGTTATAAATCCAATTATGATCAATGGGATGATATTACGTGGGCTAGTAGAAGAAAAAATGCACGAGATGCTCAATTTGACTTAGAATATATGTTAGATAATATCGATATCAAAAAGCTCGATAATAAAACAGCTATTAGCTATCGATTAATGGAAAAATCTTTACAAAGAACCATCGATGCTGATGAATACCTTTTTCGTGGATATATGGTAACCCATCGTGGAGGAAAACATTCTTCTATTCCATCTTTTCTAATCAATTACCAGAAAATAGATGATGAAGCAGATGTAAAAGATTATCTCTCTAGATTACGTAATATTGAGCCGTTATTTCAGGATTTTATTAAAGAATTAGAACTAAGAGATGAACTGGGAACAATTCCTCCTATGTTTGTCTATCCTAAAGCCATTGCGGTATGCGAGAATATTATATCAGGATACCCGTTTGAAGAGAGTGAAAAACAGAATGTTATCTACGAAGATTTTGTCAATAAATTAGATGCATTAGACATTTCAGATGCACTCAAACTGCGTTATAAAAGCGAAGCCGAAGCTATCCTAGTTACGGTTGTTAATTATTCCTATAAAAACGTAATTGATTTTCTTACCGAGCAACAATTAAAAGCAACCAATAATGATGGAGTGTGGAAGTATCCTAATGGGGCTGAATATTATCAATATGCTTTAGACGGATATACAACATTAGGGTTAACTCCAGAAGAAATTCATGAAATTGGTTTAAGTGAAGTTGCACGTATTCATGAAGAAATTTATGCAATTATGGAAGAAGTTGCTTTCGAAGGTACACTGCAAGAATTTTTTGACTTTATGAGAACAGATCCACAATTTTATTATCCACAAAGCGATAAAGGTCGTCAGATGTATTTAGATCAAGTCAATGTCGTGGTTGATACCTTATCTGCACGTATTGAAGAATTATTCTATGGATTACCAAGTATTCCACTTGTAGTAAAGCCGGTAGAGGCTTACAGAGAAGCATCTGCTGGAATTGCTTTCTATAGCAGAGGTCAAGCTGATGGCAGTCGTCCTGGAATTTATTATGCGAACTTATATAATATGCAAGATATGCCAATCTATAAATTAGAAAATCTAGCATATCATGAAGCAATTCCTGGGCATCATATGCAGATTGCTATCGCACTAGAAGTAGAAGGAATGCCAAGCTTTAGAAAGTATGGTGGATACAGCGTATTTTCTGAAGGATGGGCTCTATACTCTGAGACACTACCAAAAGAAATTGGATTATATAAAGATCCTTATTCTGATTTTGGTCGTTTATCTGGAGAGCTATGGAGAGCATGCCGTTTGGTTGTAGATACTGGGATTCACCACTATCGTTGGACCAGAGAAGAGGGGATTGATTATTATATGAACAATACAGCAAATCCAGAAGGTGATTGTGTTGGGATGGTAGAGCGTCATATTGTATGGCCAGGTCAAGCCGTTTCTTATAAAATAGGAATGTTAAAGATTCAAGAATTACGTGCACATGCCGAGCAAACACTCGGTGATAAATTCTCCCTTCAAGGGTTTCATGATGTTGTCTTAAAAAATGGAGGAGTATCGATGGATATTCTACAAGACATTGTCTATGAATGGATTGAAAATCAGTAAATAGTATGATTATCATTAAAACAACTTCTGATAGCCATAAGGCTATGAAAAATATCACGAATACATTATTAAACAAGAA
>JBJKZN010000036.1:0-20499 GCA_045560315.1 Fidelibacterota bacterium
ATGATTTATTTTTCCTTTTGATTCTTTCATTACCTTACCCATAAAATAGCTTAATAGTTTCTCTTCACCATCTTGAAATCTTTTTACTTCATTTGGATTGTCTTTTAATACTTTCTTAACAATATCTTCTATATTATGGTCTGTATTATTTAGGTAATTTCCTTTATTTAGAATAGAGTCAATTGAACTATCAGAATCAAACAATTTTCTTAAAATCTCTTTCCCAGAAGCTGCAGTAACTTCTCCATTGTTGACTAATAATATAATTTTTGATAAATCATTAGGATTTATTCTTTTATCATCAAATTCTTGATTTTTTTCATTAAATAATCTAAATAATTCTCCCGTTATCCATTTATTTGCATCTTTAGCATTTGTGTTAGATATCATTTTTTCAAAATAAGATGCAATTTCACTTGTGCTTGATAGTATGCTTGCTTCTTTAGATGTAAAATTATAATCCTTCATCCATTTTTCCTCTAATTCAAAGGGGAGAGTGGGAAGAAGTTTTTTAATTGAATCAATATGTTTCTTATCAATCTCTACTGGAGGAAGATCGGGTTCAGGAAAATATCGATAATCATCAGCATTTTCTTTAATTCGCATTATCTCTGCTGTATTTTTTTCATTATTCCAGGTAAGTGTTGCTTGTTTTACTGAATCTCCTTTTGATAGCAGATCATGCTGCCTTTTTATTTCAGATTCAATTGCTTTTTGTACATTTTTAAAAGAATTAATATTTTTAATCTCTGTTTTAGTGCCAAACTCTTTAATCCCTTTCTTTTTGATTGATATGTTTGCATCGCATCTAAGCTTTCCTTGTTCCATTTCAGCATGAGAAATTGTTATATAGTTAACAATTTGTTTAATTCTTTGAATTAGTATTTTTGCTTGTACGGGATGTGTTAAAACAGGCTCTGTTACAATTTCTATTAATGGAGCACCACTTCTATTAAAATCTAACTCACTATTATTATTAGAAGAACTGTGCGTTGATTTTCCTGCGTCTTCTTCTAAATGAGCTCTTGTTAGTTGAATATCATATTTCTTTTCATTCCACCAGATTGGTATAACTCCACCAGTAACAATAGGTTGATCAAATTGTGATATTTGATATCCCTTTGGCAGATCAGGATAGAAATAATGTTTTCTAGAAAAAGAAAAAGAAGAATGCACTTTAGCACCTACTGCACTACCAAATTTGATAGCAAAATCTATTGCTTTTTTATTTATTGAAGGAAGCGCTCCTGGTAATCCTAGAGAAGTAGGGCAGGTAAGAGTATTAGGATCTTGATCGTAAGAATATGCACAAGTACTGAACATTTTTGATTTTGTTTCTAATTGTACATGGACTTCTATACCAATTACAAAATCCCAACCTTTATTAATCTTTTCTATGTTATTCAATTTTTTTGATTTGAAATTAAGTTTAAAGCAGATCCAGCTTTAAACCATGAAATTTGATTATCTGAAAAAGTATGCATTGTCTCAATAGTATGTGTAGAACCATCAGGCTTAGTGAGGATTAGATCTATATTATTTGATGGATCAAACTCATTCAGATTCATAGTTGATATAGTATCAAAAGCCTCAATTTTATTATAATCTGATTTGTTTTGAAATATTAGAGGTAATATGCCTTGTTTTTTTAGATTTGTTTGAGCAATTCTTGCAAAACTCTTTGCTAGAACAATCTTACAACCCATAAATCTTGGTTCCATGGCTGCATGCTCTCTACTAGAACCTTCTCCATAGTTTTCATCAGCAACTGCAATCCAATCAATAGTGTTTGATTTATAATATTGTGCCACTTCATAAATATCATTTGTTTCTTTAGTGTCGGTATTGATTGCTTCTCCAGTAGATTGTGTATATGCATTTAATGCACCGGAATACATATTTTGAGATATATTTTCAAGATGCCCTCTATATTTTAGCCAAGGTCCAGCCGGGGATACATGATCTGTAGTACATTTTCCTTCTGCTTTCAATAGAACGCGTAAATTTTTGATTTCTTTATTATTCCATTTTTCAAATGGCTCTAATGTTTGTAATCGACTACTATTTTTATCAATTATAATTTCTGCAGATGGATTTAAATCTCCTGATAAAAAATCACTACTTTCTATATCTGCAAATCCTTCTTCAGGTAATTCTGAACCAATAGGTGAATCAAACATAAATTTACTACCATCTTTCATTGGAATAGAGTCCTTAGAAGGGTTGAAACTGAGTTTGCCTGAAATAGTTAGGGCTGTTACAATTTCTGGGCTTGCTACAAAAGATTCAGTAGCTGCATTTCCATCATTTCTTTTTGCAAAATTCCTATTGAATGATGTAATAATAGTATTTTTTTCTCCATCTTGAACATCGGACCTTTTCCATTGTCCGATACATGGACCACAAGCATTAGCAAGTACTTTACCTCCTAATTTTTGGAATATTTCTGTATATCCATCACGTTCCATAGTAGCCTTTATTTGATTGGAGCCAGGAGTAATATAAAACTCTGATTTGGCTTTTAATCCTTTATCTAATGCTTGTTTTGCTACATGAGCAGCTTTTTCAATATCTTCATATGAAGAATTAGTACAACTTCCAATTAATCCTACTTTTAAATCATCATCATAACCATTTTCTTTGATAGCTGATGGCATTTCTGATACCTTTCTAGAAAGATCAGGACTGTATGGTCCAACAATATGAGGTTCGAGTTCAGATAAATTGATTTCAATTACTTCGTCATAATATTTTTCAGGATCTTCTTCTACTTGTTTGTCTGCTTGTAGGTCATCTTTTAATTCTTCTGCTAAATCAGCAATATCAGATCTTGAAGTGGCAACAAGATACTCAAACATCTTCTTGTCATAAGGAAATAAAGAGGTGGTTGCCCCGACCTCAGCTCCCATATTAGTAATAGTAGCCTTACCTGTACAGCTTATTGTTTTAGTTCCTTCTCCAAAGTATTCAATAATTTTCCCAGTTCCACCTTTAACTGTTAAGATTCCAGCTAGTTTAAGTATAATATCTTTCGGAGAAGCCCAATCTTTTAATTCTCCAGTTAATTTAACTCCAATAACTCCGGGCCAATTAACTTCCCATGGTGAGTCTGTCATAACATCAACAGCGTCAGCTCCACCTACACCAATTGCAATCATTCCTAAACCTCCAGCGTTAGGGGTGTGTGAGTCAGTACCAATCATTAGCGATCCAGGAAATGCATAATTTTCTAATATTGTTTGGTGAATAATACCTGCACCGGGTTTCCAAAAGCCAATACCATACTTTTCACAGACAGATATTAGAAAATTATAAACTTCTTTATTTGTAATAAGAGCATTATCTAAATCATCTTTTGCTCCATTAATAGCGGTAATTAAATGATCACAATGAACAGTACTAGGCACAGCGGTTGTGTTCATTCCAGCATTAATAAATTGCAGTAATGCCATTTGTGCTGTTGCATCTTGCATCGCTACTCGATCAGGTTTAATACAACAAAATGTTTTTGTTCTTTTTGGGATTGATTCTAAGGGCTCACTTAAATGCGAAAAAAGTATTTTTTCCGTATAGGTTAAGGGTCTATTAAAAAAATTTCTAGCAATGGGAAGAGAATCTACATACTTAGAGTATGTTTTTTTAACTATTTTAGTTTGGTCCATTATTTATCCTCCCTAAATTATTTAAATTTAACTACAAAAAAAATAACTAAAACATGGGTCTAATATTAGCATCAAGTTCTCCAAGACGAAAGAGAATTCTCAAAGATTTAGGCTATAGTTTTCAGTGTATATCTCCAGACATCGATGAATCAAATGATGGACGATTAGATTCAATTTCTTATGTTGTTAGAATGTCAGAAGATAAAGCCCGTCATGTATGGGAAAGTAACCAAGATTCTTATATTCTCTCAGGCGATACTATCGTAGACTTTAATCATCAAATTATTGGTAAGCCATCTTCAAATAATGAAGCGTTTGAAATTCTTAATAAACTGTCTAACCAAACACATTCTGTAATAAGCGGATTAACCCTTTTTTATAAGGGAAGAGGTACTACTATTTTTGATAAAACAAATGTTACTTTTAAAAAATTATCTCAATCTATTATAAAAGACTATATCAATTCATTTGATGTATTGGATAAAGCGGGAGCTTATAATATTGAGGATGCTGAAAATATTTTAATTAAACATATTGACGGATGTTATAATAATATTGTAGGTTTTCCCTTGAAGAAATTCGAAATGAGTAAGATAAAAAAGATAATAGACACCCTATGATTTTCTATTCACGATATAAGCGTTTTAGATTAGAGAATAAGATTTCACTTGAAGATATTCAACGTAGAACAAAAATAGATGTTGATAGTATTAAGGCTATGGAATCAGGAAAATTTTCAGAAATTTCTCCAGTGTATGTCAGATTATTTTTTAAAGCATATCTTAAAGAGATTGGCGTGGATCTTGATGAAGGTATGAGCGAATTAGATGATTTCCTTAATCAGAAGAGTTCTAATTCAAAACCAGAACATAGAAAAGAAAAAAAAATAGACAAAAAAATAGAAAAGGATAACAATCCAAAGTTTGTTGATATTATTAATACCAAAAAAGCTATTAATCCAAATATTTTGATTGGTTTAGTAGGATTTTTAATTTTAATCTTACTTAGTTTTCTACTTAATAATTCATCTGATGTTTCTAATATCGATAAAGAAAATGAATTAAGAATATCCCAATCTCTTTTAGACAATTTATATGTTGTAAGAACTGAGGAGGTTTTAAGCGAAGAAAACTTTGTTTTTCCAATAACTATTCGATTCAAATCAATTAATGAAAATTATATCAAATATTCAGATGAAATCTCTGCAAAAGAATATTTTGTATTTGATGAAGGAAATAATAATCAATCAAGTTCTTTCTCTGAGATTTGGAATGGAGATAATAGGTCATTCTTAATAGCAAATACAGCAAATTTTGAGTTAGTATTCTTCTCTGAAGATACCTTTAGAGACTTTTCTGATAGTATAATTAATGACTTTCCAGTAAGAGTAGATCTTATATCAGATCCTCTTTCTGTTTCTATTACAAAATATATACCAAAAAGATAGACAGTCTTAGATGTATTCTTTCTAATTCATTTTTTTCACCATTTTTTTATCTATTTATAACAAACTTATTGACATAGATGCTACATATATATTAAGATAAGTGGTGAATTGTGGGTTAAATTCCCTTAATTACCGTTTATTATGCGTAGCCAATATACATTTACAGGACAGTATGACTTTGCTATTGATTCAAAAAATCGAATCAATATCCCTGCAACATTTCGTAAACAGCTTCATAAGTCAGATAAAAATAGGTTCGTTATTACAAGAGGGATTGATCATTGTATTTGGATATATCCCATAGGTGAATGGGAGAAGATTGAGAAAGAATTGAATCAACTCTCTTCGCTTTCTAGGACAAATCGTACTTTTTTAAGAAATCATTTAAGGCATGCGAAAATAGTATCTTCAGATGAACAGGGAAGAATAATTTTAACAAAAAGCTTAGTTGAATATGCGAATATTCTAAAAGATATAACTATCATAGGTGTTTTAAATAAAATTGAAGTATGGGATAATCCTACATTAGATAAATTAGATTCTCAGCAAGATATTGATGAGGAAGCCTATGAAGAACTTTCCAAGAGAGTCAATATCTGATGACCTCAATTCTGTCAGAAAGCTATAGCCATTATCCAGTTATGCTGACGGAATCAATTAATAATTTAGATATCAAAGAAGATGGAATTTATGTTGATGGCACAATCGGACTTGGGGGTCATTCAGTTAAAATTCTTGAGCATATTAAGAAAGGATTTCTAATTGGTTTTGATAGAGATTCCAATTCAATAAAAATTGCAAAAAAAAGACTAAGCATATTTGATAATTTTGAATTAATTCACTCTAGCTATACAAACTTAGATAATGCTTGTAAGAAACTTAACATAAAGAAGTTTGATGGCATACTTTTAGACTTAGGTCTTTCTTCTTTCCAATTAGAGGATAATGAAAGAGGATTTTCACATCGATATAATTCTTCTCTAGATATGAGATTTGATCATACAGATGACAGATTAACAGCAGAAGAAATTATTAATAGTTCATCTATTAAAGAGCTTACCGATATCTTTAATGAATTTGGGGAAGAAAGAAATTCTTTTAGAATTGCTAGAGCTATAAAGGAATCTAACAAAGAAATAAATGCAGAAACATTAGTTAGCATTATTAGTCGAATGACAGCTTACAAGTATCGCATTAAAACATATTCACGAATTTTTCAAGCACTGCGCATCAAAACAAATGATGAATTAGAGCATTTAGAATCATTTTTAGACGATTTTATGAATTTTCTTAAACCTAACGGTAGAATTGTTATTATCAGTTATCATTCTATGGAAGACCGCATGGTAAAACACAAATTCAAGGCATTAAAATTAAATAAAGAGCTAAAAGTATTGTCGAAGAAACCTTTTATACCAACAGATCAAGAGATATCAGACAACAGAAGATCCAGAAGCGCAAAAATGAGAGTAGGAGAGAAGATTGGCTAGAAAGAAAAGACTAACAAAAGCTCAAATTAAGAAAAGAGAAAATATAAAATGGAGTGCAATGTTTGCAATAACGATTATGACCATCGCTCTATATTTAGCTGCTTTTATAGAAATAGATAAAACACAAGCTAGTATCGATTTTAATAGAAAAACATTAGTTCAACTAAGCGAAGATCTTACGCTCAAGATTAATGAAGTAGAAAAGATGAAGCGAGCAGATGTTATTTCAAAAAAAGCAAAGAAAATTGGATTGATATACAGTGAACCAGAAACACTTATCGTAAAAATAAGCAATGACTAAAAATTATTTAAAATTTAAAATTAGAATTAGGATCATAAACTTCTTAGTTATGTCAGTTTGGGTATTGTTTTTTGTCGAGCTTTTTACACTTCAAGTTATAGAAGGTATTGATAAGCCCCAGGGCATTAGAGAGGAATTGGTTAAAGGTAAAAGAGGAAATATTTTTGATGTAAAAGGAAATAATATTACTCAGAATTTAACTTTCTACAATATTGGAGTACGTCCAAATAAGATTATTAATGAAGATATTCTTTTAAAAGATTTATCAGATTGTACTGGCACTGATTTAGGTATTTATATTGATAAATATAATAGCGGGAAATCTTACATACCTTTAGAAAAAAAGACCATAAAGAATTGCCAAGAATTAAAGCTAAAGTATGGTGATAAATTGGTTATTAATCAAGATCATAAGAGATATTATCCTGAAGAAAACTTATTTGGTCAGATTGTAGGATTTACCAATGTAGATGATGTAGGAATTTCTGGATTAGAGTATCAATACAATAAATATCTAGAACCTAAAACAGGATCTAGAGTTTTCAAAAGAAATGGATTAGGTAAACGCATCACTGATCCAACTTTACCATATGAAGCTCCTGAAGATGGCTCAGATATCTATCTAACTATTAATAAAGAATACCAAGCAATACTAAGAGAAGAATTGATTGATCAAGTACAAAAGACAGAAGCATCTTCTGCTATGGGATTGATATTAAATCCTCAAACAGGAGAAATTGTATCTATGGTTAGCGTTCCTGATTTTGACCCAAACAATCCGCAAGATTTTGAGGTAGAATATCAAAAAAACAGATTGATTCTAGACACGCTAGAGCCTGGCTCAACTTTTAAGGTGGTTACTATAGCAGCAGCTCTTAAGAATGATATCAATCCTAAAGATGAATACAATGTTGAAGGACCATATAATTTTCATGACATAAAAATGATTGAAGATTCAGAACCACATTCAGTTCTTACTGTCAAAGAAATATTAGCCTATTCAAGCAATATAGGTACAATAAAAATTGCTGAATCTTTAGGGCGCGATAAGCTCTACAAGCAAGCAAAAGAATTTGGATTTGGATCTAAAACTGGTTTCAATCCAAATTTAGAACAGAGCGGGACAGTTTATGAAACTAAAAAATGGAGCTTATCATCGATGCATAGCATTCCTATCGGCTATGAAGTTTCTGTTACACCAATACAAATTGCCATGGCATATGCAGCAATTGCAAATGGAGGTTTTTTATTGAAACCATATATGGTTGATGAAGTTAAAAAGAGTGACAATACAGTTCTAAAGAACGAACAAAGATTGAGAAAGAGAATTTTATCACAATCAGATGCAGAAATATTGAAAGATATGCTATCTCATACAGTTGAAAATGGTAGCGGAAAACAAGCGAAATTGTCTGGATGGGATGTATCTGGAAAAACAGGTACATCTAAAAAAATTATTGATGGCGAATATTCAGAATCAGAATTTTTAGCTAGTTTTATAGGATTTTTTCCAAAAGAGAATCCTCAATTATTAGGACTAATTATAATTGATGGCGCATCCGTTGCTAGCAATTATCATTGGGGATCAATGTCTGCAGCTCCAGTATTTAAATCTGTGATGCAACGCATCATTAATATTGATTCAGAAATAACAAATAATAAGACCAATAAAAGGAAAAAAAATAAAAAATCTGATCCAATTTTAATTCAAAAGAATATTAAAAAATCAGAAAAGATAGAGATTGTAGAAATGCCAAATGTTATTGGTAAGAATGTTAACAATGCATTTATGATTTTAGCTAGAAAAGGACTTAATCCAAAAATAGTATCAGGTGTAGGATTAATAATTTCTCAATCTGTAGATCCTGGAGAGAAAATTGAAAAAGGCGCAAGAATAGAATTGAAAGCAGATATAGAATAATGAATATAGATAATAAAAATATTGGTATTCTTGGGCTGGGAGTTAGTGGTTATTGGGCTGCAAAGCTAGCTTCCTCTTTTGGTGCCAATGTATTTGTATCAGACAGCAAATCAGATATTAGCGATGAATATTTAGTAGAATTACGAGATATGGGTGTTGATATAGAGTTGGGCAGTCATTCTAATAAAATTCTTAATTCAGACTTAATTATAAAATCACCTGGCATACCAGGTGATATAAAAATAATTGATAAAATACTGGATAATAATCTAGAGATAATAAGCGAAATTGAGTTTGCTTATAGATTATCGGATCTGAAAATCATTGCTATAACAGGAACTAATGGGAAGACAACAACTGTAACATGCCTTTATGATGTACTGAAGAAGAAATTTGATGTTGTAAAAAGTGGGAATATAGGTAATCCATTCTCAGAAATTATATATCAACAAAATCAATCTAACGATTCCAGCACTGATTTTTGCATATTGGAATTATCTAGTTTTCAGATTGACGATATTGATACTTTTAAGCCCGATATTGCAATGATTTTAAATATTTCAAGAGATCATTTAGATAGATATGAAGATTTTTCAGACTATTCTAATTCAAAAATGGGTCTTTTCAAAAATATGAACCATGATGATTTAATAATCTACAACCATGACGATAGTATCCTATGTGATGAGATAGAAAAGATAGATAAAGTCTTTATGTCTTACTCTTTAGATAAAAAATTTAGCAGATTTCATTTAGATAATAGAGAAATCAAATCATCTAATGGCGATGAGATTCTTAAAATAGATGATTGCAAAATATCTGGAATACATAATGTATCTAATTTTATAGGTGTTGCTACCATTGGTTCTCATTTAGGGTTGAATGATAAGGAAATTTTTGAGTCTTTAAGAGAGTTTGAAGGATTGCACCATAGGTTTGAAATATTTAAAGAAATAAATGGTATCAGATTCATTAATGATTCTAAGGCCACAAATATTGCATCTGTTGAAGTAGCAATTAATTCTATAGATAGTAATATTATTCTAGTAATGGGCGGTCTTCCTAAGGATTCTGATTTTTCAAACATTTTACAATATTCTGATTCTATAAAATCTATAATTGCATATGGTGTTGCATCGGATGATATATACACTTCACTATCAGATTCATTAGAAATAAAAAAGATTAAAAAATTTGATGAAGCTATTAATTATGCAATTGATTTGGCAGAAAAAGGAGATTCTGTTTTAATGTCTCCAGGTTGTGCTAGCTATGATCAATTCAGGAATTTTGAAAAAAGAGGGGATTTTTTTAAGGATATAGTAGAAAGGCATTATTCATGAATATAAAAGAAAGAAAACAAGATAAGTGGTTGTTGTGGACAGTTATACTATTGATAGTTTTTGGTCTGTTCATTTTATTTAGTGCTAGTTGGATAAAATCTCTTGAGATGACCGATGGAGCTTCACGTATTTTCTTTTTAAAGAATCAGTTATTGAAATTTATTCCAGGAATAGCTGTATTTCTTATTGCATCTCATTTTAACTATAGAAGATTGCAATATCTTGCTCCAATATTGATGGTAGGTTCATTTCTATTGCTAGCTTATACAAGTATACAAGGCTGCGATGGTGACTCTTGTAGGTGGCTATCTATCGGTCCAATATCTTTTCAGACATCTGATTTAGCAAGATTTTCAGTTATTCTATTTCTAGCTGATTATATAGATAGAAACTATAAATATATGGATCAGTTTGTTAAAGGTATTGTAATTCCATTTGCCTGTATTTTACCTATATGTTTCATGATTATCATTCAGCCAGACAATTCAACAACGTTGATATTGTTATGTATAACTTTTTGTTTGTTGCTTGTTGGTGGAGTTTCGATTCCTCAGATAGGAACTACAGGCCTTGTGTCAGTAGGAACAATTCTTGGATTTATTTTAAACAGCAATAATTATGCAAAAGGTAGAATAACCACATTTTTTGATCCCAGTTCTTCAGTAGATATGAGCTATCAATCTTCTCAAGCACTTATTGGCTTAAAGCAAGGCGGATTAACTGGGATGGGTATAGGAGAAAGCATACAAAAGCATTCATACTTACCAGAGACTCATACTGATTTTATCTTTGCCGTTATTGGAGAAGAATTAGGATTTATAATAACAAGTATATTTATGTTAGCTTATATCATAATATGGTTGAGAGCTATTCAAATTTCTAAAAAATCAAATGATATTTTTGGTATTATTCTTTCCGTTGGTTTTGGCTTGAGTATTACATTTTATGCTCTTATAAATATTGGTGTGGCAATTAATATTCTTCCAGTCACAGGTGTCCCGCTTCCATTCGTTAGTTATGGAGGTTCTTCATTGATTATCAATTTATTAATGGTTGGAATTTTATTAAATATCAGCAAAGCACAGCGAAAATTTAAAGTTAAAAAATGGAGACTTCGAGTTGATGGATAACAAGACAATTATCTTTTGCGGAGGAGGAACAGGCGGACACTATTATCCATTAATGGCGATTAAAAATGAGCTTGGAAAAAAAATAAGAAGTGAAAATTTTCACTATATCGGTTCAAAATATGGAATTGAATCAAGAAAAATTGATTCTGAAAATATAAACAACCTACTTATTCCAATTAAAGGATTTAGTAGGTCCTTTTCTTTATATGCAATAGGAAGAAATTTTATGTTAATATTTCAACTATTTTTTGGATTAATAAGGGTTGGTTATTTTTTTATAAAGAACAGGCCTAGTTTGGTGATTGCAACAGGTGGATACGCTTCATTTCTACCTCTTCAAATAGCAAAAATATTTAGAGTACCATATTTCTTACACGAACAGAACTCATTTCCAGGAATAGTAACCAGAGTATTTTCTTCTAGCGCAATGAAGGTATTCCTTGGATTTGAAAATGCAAAAAAATATCTAAAAAATACTAAACTTCTTTTTACAGGTAATCCAATTTATAGCCATAATCATAAAGATATGTCTATATCTATAGATACAAATAAAAGAACCGTATTGATATTAGGAGGAAGTCAAGGTTCAGTAGTTCTAAATAAGCTTATATCAGAATGTATTGATCAAAAATTATTGGATGATGTTAATATCCTATGGATAGTAGGTCTTAATAATTACGATAAACATAAGCATTACAATAGTGAATCAATTAAAGTTTTATCTTTTGTTGACAACATGCCATATTTATACGATTTATGTGATTTGGTAGTTTCAAGATCTGGAGCAATGACAATTTCTGAAATTTTGAAATTTGAAAAACCTTCTATTCTGATACCTTTTAGATTTTCAGCAGAAGATCATCAAGTGTTTAATGCAAGATATTTAGAAGAGAATTTTGCAGCATTATTAATTCAAGAGAAAGACATATCAATATCTTTATTATCAGAAAAAATTAATGAAATCTGTAAAAATGATAGAGTATATAGCTCAATGAAAGAGAATATTGAAAAGATGAACAAACCTGATTCAGTAAATGTTATAACTAATAATATTATGGAGTATTTACATGCTTTCTAGTATAAAGAGAATTCATTTTATTGGTATAGGCGGTATTGGAATGAGTGGAATCGCTGAACTTTTGCATAATCAAGGTTTTAAGATTACAGGTTCAGATATATCTGAATCACAAAATATTGATAGGTTGAGAGCACTAGATATTGTCATAGCAATCGGTCATGATGAAAAAAATATATCAGAAGCTGAGATTGTAGTTTACTCGGATGCTATACCTAAGAATAATGTTGAATTAGTTGCAGCAGATGATAGAGATATTCAATCTTATTCTAGAGCACAAATGATATCACAGCTTGCTAAGCTAAAAAGTTCTACTGTTGGAATTTCTGGAACACATGGAAAGACTACTACAACATCCATGATTGGTTCAATACTCAAAGATTCTGATTTAGATCCAACGATAATCGTAGGAGGTGTAGTTAAATCTATAAATACTAACTCAGTTCTAGGATCTGGCGATACTTTTGTGGTTGAAGCTGATGAATTTAATAGAAGTTTTCTTGAACTTACTCCAACTATAGCAGTAGTTAATAATATTGATTTGGAGCATATTGATTGTTATAAGGATCTAGCAGATTTAAAGAATGCATTTATCCAATTTGCCAATTCAGTTCCTTTTTATGGAATGGTTAGTATTTGTAAGGACTCCGATAATGCTGCATCAATTATACCATTGATTGATAAGCCGTTAGTTACTTATGGAATAGAGTCTGATAATGTTGATTTTAAGGCAAAGAATATTATCCATAGTGATGGAAAAGTGACATTTGATGTTATTCATGAGAAAAAGAACTATTCATTTTCAATGAATATTCCAGGTTCATATAATGTCTTAAATGCTTTAGCAGCTATATCTGTGTGTAAAACTATGGGTTTATCAATAGAAGATATTAGTAAGAGCTTAGAAAATTTTTCAGGCGTTAAAAGGCGATTTGATATTAAAAAACATAACGAAACGATAACTATTATTGATGACTATGCTCATCATCCTGTAGAAGTTTCGAGCGTTATTGAGGCAGTAAAGAGTAATTGGGATAGAAGACTATTGGCAATTTTCCAACCACATCTTTTTTCTAGAACTAAACAGTTCCATAAAGATTTTGCAAAGGCTCTTTTTGATGCTGACATTATTTTTATTACTGAAATCTTTGCTTCAAGAGAAAAGCTAGATCCTTCTATCAGTTCAAAAAGAATCAGTGAACATCTTAGAGAGTTGAATCATGAGAATGTATTTGATATCACTACAGAATCTTTAATTGAAGATATCACAAGCCATTACAATGAGGGAGATATTATTTTAACTATTGGTGCAGGTAATATTTGGAGATATGCAGATACATTAACCGAGAAGATGAAATGATTGATTCTTTAAAAGAGAAGATTATAGAAAAAACAAATGCAACAGTTCTTGCTAATGAAAGCATGGACAATCATACTACATACGGTATTGGAGGTCCTGCTGAATTGTTTGTTTTACCATCGAGCAAGCAAGATTTAATTGATACTGTTAGAATGAGTAGGGATTATAAACAACCTATAACTATTATAGGTTCAGGATCAAATTTATTGATTAGCGATAATGGTATTAAAGGCGTTGTGATATCAATTAAGCATTGTTTAAAAGAGATTCGTATTGATAAAGAAAAGGTTTATGTAGAGTGTGGCGTTATTCTAAGTAAAATGGTCAGAGAATCTATGAAAAACAATTTAAAAGGATTAGAAAATCTTATTGGAGTTCCAGGCACGCTTGGTGGAGCATTGATAATGAATGCAGGTGCTTGGGGTGGAGAGATTTCAGAAAACTTAGAAACTGTAGAGATGTTAAATGAAGAAAATAAAATTACATTACTATCTAAGAAAGATATTGATTTTTCTTATAGATCATCTTCTTTTGCAAAAGAATCAATTTTGTTAGCAGCAACATTCAAGCTTGAAAAGTCATCAAAAGAATTAATTCAAGACAACTTTGATGTGGCAAGATCAGGAAGAAAGAATACGCAACCTCTAAACTATCGTTCTGCAGGAAGTGTATTCAAAAATCCATCTTCTCAGCATTCCGCTGGAATGTTAATAGATCAAGCAGGTCTAAAAGGTTTTTCAGTAGGAGATGCTGAGATTTCTAATAAGCATGCAAACTTTTTTGTGAATAATGGTAGCGCAAAAGCTGATGACATGTTAGCGCTTATTAAAAAAGCGAAGAATACCGTTAAAGAGAAATTTAATATTGACTTAGAGTTAGAGGTAAAATTATTAGGATTTGATGTTAAGGAAATGAGTGAATGATGAAGAATAATCTTATAAAGATTTTTGATTCTATTGGTAAGCCAATATCATCTTTATTATTGATAGGAATCTTCCTTTTTGGATCTATTAAATGGGCCAAATTCAATCAAATGTTTATTGTAAAAGATGTAAATATTGAAGGAGTAAATTACTTTGATGACACGATGCTATTGGAATATAAGAATAGTATAAAAAATCAGAATATATTCTTTTCCAATCTAGGAAATTATAAAGATAGCATAGAGTCATTAGATCATATAAAGGATTGTAAGGTATCAAGAACATTTCCTAATAAAGTTAAGATTGAAGTTTATGAAAGAGAGCCGTTAGCTATCATAAGCGCTAATGATTTGATTATTCTCGATTCAGAAGGGATTTGTTTGCCTGTTGAGTATTGTGAAATTTCATTACCTATATTGTCAAATTTTAAGACTAATCAAGAATTGTATGAAAAGGGGAAAAAGACTAAATCGTCTAATGTTCTAAAGTCAATTGATGTTATTAAATATTCAAAAGATAACTTTTATGCATTATACGACAACATATCAGAGTTTGTCTTTAACGAGGACAATGAATATGAGATTATTTTAAAAAATGGAAGAACAAAAATTTTACTTGGGGATGACAACATATTTACAAAAATAAATTATTTAAATGCTTTTTCAGATGTATTGCCAGAAGAGAAAACATTAGAGAGTTATAAATATATAGATTTGAGATATAAAAGACAGATAGTGGTGGATGAGATATAATGAAGAATAGAATACAGGTAGCTTTCGATCTAGGCTCTTTCAGTATAAAGGGAGCGGTTGGAAGAATAATAAATGATAATCAGATAGAGGTTCTATCTATTCAATCTATAAAGACAGACAGTATAGATAATGGAGATATTATTGATAAGGAAGAATTGTTACGCAGCTTAGAATATTTAATTGAAAAAATGGAGAAAGATGCAAAAATCAATATCGATGATGATGCATGGGTTTCAGTATCTGGAAAAAATATTAAATCTATCAATTCATCTACTCGAATTAGATCAAAAGATAATGCAGAATTTGAGATTGATGAGCAAACAAAGCAAAAATTATTAACCCAATGTTCTGATATTCAAGTTTCTTCAGATAGATATGTTTTACACAATCTTGAAAGAGGTTTTTTTATCGATGGTTCATCTATCATAAGAAATCCTCTACGTATGGTAGGTAGATCTATTGATGCAAAATCACATGTGATTCATATTAAGAACTTTAACTTGCTACAAATTGACCATTGCTTTAGCGATGATTTGGGTATTGATGTTAACCCAGTATTTGATGGATTAGCAGCAGCATCAGTCAATTTAAGTAAAGATGATCAAGATTTAGGAGTTTTATTCATAGATGTAGGAGCAGATAAAACAAATATGTTGCTCTATAAAGATAATTACCTAATTCACTCTAAAGTTATTCCATTAGGTTCAAAATCTGTGACAAAGGATATAGCTGCATATCTCCAAACTTCTATCAAGGAAGCAGAAAAAATTAAACATGAGCATATATCGGCATTATCAGATTTTGCAGATTCTGAATCTAATTTTGAATTACCAATAGAAAATGATGATTTAACAAAAAGTATAAATAAAAAAGAAATATCTGAAATTGCAGAGTTGAGATATGAAGATATCATAGATCAAATAAAATCTGAACTGAAATTGTTACGTATGGATATATCCGATATTAGATCAGGTATTAAGATTACAGGCGGTGGATCTAATGTGAAGAATTTAGATCTGTTATTTAAAAAACATTTTGAAAATATAAAGTGTGAGTATCTATCAATAAAGAATACTGTTTTTAAAGAGAATCTAGAAGACAGAAGAGAACTTTCTACTTTAATCGGCCTTTTATCATGGCCAATATTTAATGTTGAAGATAGCAGTTCAAGTGTTGGAATTAAAGATTTTAAATCAATTACAAAGAGCATCTCCAATATATGGAGAGGGTTTTTTGATTAAAGAATATAAAAAAGGAGATTAGATATGTTATTTGAATTTGACGAGTTAGCAAGCCAGAGAGCGAGGATTAAGGTCTTAGGAGTTGGAGGTGCTGGAGGTAATGCAATAAATCGAATGATTACTTCAGGTATGGATGGAGTAGAGTTTATTGCTATTAATACAGACGCTCAGGATTTAGGTAGTAATCCAGCCGAAACTAAGCTTCAGATCGGAAAAGATTTAACAAAAGGTCTAGGTGCAGGTGCAAAGCCAGAGATCGGACGTAAAGCAATTATGCATGATACAGATGCGCTAAAATCATTAGTGGCAGGATCTGACCTAGTATTTGTGACAGCTGGAATGGGAGGTGGTACAGGTACAGGAGCAGCTCCAGTTGTAGCTAAAGTTTGTAAGGACTTAGGGATATTAACTGTTTGTATTGTTACTTTGCCATTTGAATTTGAAGGTTCAAAAAAAATGCAATCAGCACTTAATGGTGTCGAATCAATGCGAAACTTTTGCGACACACTGATTGTTGTTCCAAACGAAAAGTTAATATCTGTAGTAGACAATGCTACGACCTTTGAGGATGGTTTTAAGGAATCTGATGCAATTTTGTTGCAAGCAGCTAAAAGTATATCAGATTTAATTAACAAAAAAGGTAACGTAAATATTGATTTTGCTGATGTTAAATCAGTGATGAGCGGTATGGGAGATGCAGTAATTGGAGCCGGAACTGCAAGAGGAGAAGAAAGAGCTGTTCTAGCTGCACAACAAGCTATCTGCAGCCCTTTATTAGACTCTCACTCTATCAGTGGCGCCCAAGCAGCTCTTGTTAATATAACGGGAAATAAAAATATGACTCTCATGGAGGTTAATGCTGCTATGAAACTTATCCATGAAGAAGCAGGTAAAAATGTAAAGGTTATTTTTGGAGTACGTGTTGATGAAAATATGGAAGATCAACTCCAAGTTACTGTTATTGCTACAGGTTTTAATCGCACACCTATTGAACAGAAAGAAAAGTTAAAAGTAAGCATACAAAGTAGCCACGATAGACAGAGTGAAGAGCTTATGGATACTCCAAACAGAACATTATATCAGAAAAATAATCCAGATCCAGGTTTTCAAGAAGATGAATATTCTGAAGAAAAAAAAGATACGGAAGATGGTCCTACGTTAGTATTTGATGATTTTGATCAAAGTGCTGACTTAGATGTGCCTGCTTATATAAGAAAACAAAAATAATTTGGTTGGCTACCAATAAACGAGAGGGCTCCCAACTAATTCTTTAGTTTGGGAGCCTCTTAAACCCTTTGCTATATTTATTTTCATCTATAAATTCTACCCTATGAATAAATTTTTTGAAGATTTAAAAAATAATATTGCTGAATGGAGCGTTGTTGCTTCAGAGAAAGCAGAAGAATTTACCCATAACAGTAAATTGCGTATAGACATTTTACAATTAGAAAGAAAGTTATCTAGTTTATATGTAAAGTTAGGATTATATGTCTTTGCTAAAACTCAAGAAAAGAATGTGCTTAACTTCGTTGGAGATAAGCGTTATCTTGCTTTGGTTGAAAACATTGTATCAATAAAAAAGAGAATTGCAGATAAAAAAGAATCTATTCATCATGATAGCGAAGAAAATAGTAAAGAGAGCGAATAAGTTATGCTAAAGAAAAAATTCTTTTCATTTCAATATTTATCATCTGACAGATTGCATCAGATTAATTTTTCAGTAATGAATGTCGCTGTTAGTTTTTCAGTGATTTTAGCTATTATTATTGGTACTAATTACTATCTCTCACTAGAGTTCTCTAATCAATACTATAAGGATAAGTTAAAAGAGACAGATGAAAAATATGCTGATGTATCTCAAGAGCTTTTAAATAAGATAACTCAACTTGAAGAAGAATTGTTACTAATAGAAGAAAGAGATAGAGAGCTTAGAACTTATGCTGCTATTCCACCTATTAGTGAAGATGTTAGGACGCAAGGTAAAGGTGGTGCAGTGGAAGAAGTTTCTGTAGAAGACAAGGATGCTACGAGCATCTTATTTCAACTAAAAGATAAAATTGATTCTTTATCCTATAGCGTCAATATGGAAAAAGATAGTTACGATACTATTTTTAACAAAATTAAATCAAATGAAAAGATGTACTCTCATATTCCATCTATTAGTCCTGTAGATGCCTACTTAGGATCTGGATATGGTTATAGGACAGATCCAATAGATGGAAAAAGAAGAATGCATCGTGGATTAGATTTTGCTGTTAATTTAAATACTGATGTTGTTGCAACAGGAGATGGTGTTGTAAAGAAGGCACAATATGATTCTGGATGGGGAAGATATGTTAAAATTGATCATGGATATGGATATGAAACAATCTATGCTCATTTGTATAAAATTAAAGTGAAGAAGGGTGAAAAAGTTAAAAGAGGACAACTTATTGGAAAGTCTGGTAACAGTGGAAGAGCAGCTGGATTTCACTTGCATTATGAAGTTCATAAAAATAAAAAAGTTGAAGATCCTGCAAAATATTTTTTCACAGGATATATCAAGTAAATGCAAACCCTCCCTATTAAGAAATTTGTCCTTGAAACGTACGGCTGTCAAATGAATACGGCCGATTCTGAACTTGTTGAGGGAATACTAATAGATTTAGGCTTAGAAAAAACACAAGATTTAGATGATGCCGATGCTATTTTCCTTAATACCTGCGCTATAAGAGAAAATGCTGAAGTGAAAGTTCACTCACGTTTAGGAAATCTCCATAAAATAAAACAATCCAAACCACACTTAATTATTGGTGTTCTTGGATGTATGGCTCAAAATCTTAAAGATGACTTATTAAAAAATAAACCATATGTTGATATTATTTTAGGGCCTGATTCTTATAGGAATATTCCAAAGCTCATGAGTAGGCATCTTGTTGAAAAGAAGAGCATTGTTGATACTAAATTATCAAAATATGAAGTCTATGAAGATATATTCCCAAACAGGGGAGATACGTTTAATGCTTGGGTTTCAATAATGAGAGGCTGTAATAAGTTTTGTTCATTTTGCATTGTTCCATTTACCAGAGGAAGAGAAAGAAGTCGAGCTGTTGATAGCATTGTTACTGAAGTAAAAAAAGCAGTAGATCAAGGTTATGTTGAAATAACGCTATTAGGACAAAATGTTAATTCTTATAAACATGAAGATAAATCATTTGCTGATTTACTATTAGCAGTTTCTGATATTCCTGGCGTTAAAAGGATTAGGTATACTTCACCTCATCCTCAGGATATCAATGTAGAATTATTAGAGGTTATGGCTTCTAGAGACAATATTTGTAATTATGTTCACTTTCCAATGCAATCAGGATCAAATGAGGTGCTAAAGCGTATGAATAGAACATATACAAGAGAACATTTTTATTATATGGCAGAGAAAATAAGAGAGATTATGCCTAATTGTGGATTATCCACTGATATTATTGTGGGATTTCCAGGAGAAACTGATAAACAATTTAGAAAGACTCTAGATTTGATGGAAAAAATTAAATTTAATACAGCTTTTACTTTTAAATACTCTCCAAGACCTTACACTAGAGCTGAACAATTCTCTGATCACGTTCCTGAACAAGTGAAAAAAGATAGATTAGATGAAATGATTAATCTCCAAAGAGAACACACTTTAGAACTTAATATGAAAAAAGTTGGAAATTTTGAACAGGTATTAATAGAAAAAGAAAGTAAAAAATCGACTAATCATTGGGCTGGAAGAACAGACTCAAATGAATGGGTGATTGTAGAAAAAAATCATAGTAAAATTAAGGATATTATTCCTGTAGAAATTACAGAGGCTACTGGAGTAATTTTACGTGGTA
>JBJKZN010000037.1:0-17688 GCA_045560315.1 Fidelibacterota bacterium
GGAATAAAGGATATGATATATGTGGAGTAGCAAAAAAACAGAAAAGAGGAGATCAATTTTTTAGAGAAATCAGAGAAAACTATATGAAAAGACAAATCTATAAAGGTGATTCAAACTCTGGCCTTAAAAATGCTTTAAATAACAATGAGATTCTTATACTATTAAGCGATCAAGATTCGAGAAAAAAAGGAAGGGTAGTAAGCTTTTTTGGTATCCCTTCATCTACTCCAGCTGGAGCAGCAATATTAAATAAAAGAATGGGGTCCCCCATTATTTGCTTTTCTATTGTAAACAGTAGTAATCAATATGATGTAAACTTTAAAGAAATTAATCCTAATAATAATCTCAGTATTGATGAAGTGGTACAATCCTATACATTAGAAATAGAAAAAACTATCCAAAAAAATCCTGAGCAATATTTTTGGTTTCATAAAAGATGGAAAACATCTCACAGTTAAAATGAAAAGGATAAAAATAAATCATCCGGATGCAATCAAAGAAACATTACTAGCGCTAGCAAATAATCAAGTTGTAGCATATCCTACAGATACAATTTATGGTATCGGTACCGATATAGAAAATATTGAAGGTATAAAAAAAATTAATTTTCTCAAAAATCGTAAAGCTCCGATGAGTATTATTATACATAATTTTGAGGAGATTGCTGAAAAATTGATTATACCTTCTCAATTCAGAAATCAAATGAATAATATTATCAAGAATGGAGATACATGTATTGTGGAATATAAATCAGGTGCATTTAGTGAAATAATTACGCAAGATAATAAAATTGGATTTCGTGTTCCTAATTACCCTTTCTTAATAAAACTACTATCGTTATATAAGAAACCTATTACAACAACCAGCATTAATACCACTGGTCAAGAACCTCTGAATAGCCCAGATAAAATAGAAAAAATGTTTGGCGGTGATATAGATTTAATTTTAGATGCAGGAATAATTAAAAACAGCGGTGCTTCTAAAATTTATGTTTTTGATAAAAATAGTATTTCTCAAATTCGATAACTAATGAAGAAAATTATTCCCATATTTTTTATATCATTTCTATTGTGTCAAGCAACGATTGATAACGATCCTATATTTATACCTGGCGAAGAATATAAATATGATTTATTTGTTGATTTTATACAAGTAGGGCCAGATTTAATAAAATTAGGTTCCGCTAGCCTTCATACTAAAGAAATAGAGAAAATTAATGGAAAAGAAGCCTATCGCTTCAGTTTTGTATTGAGAACCTCAAAGGTTGGAGATATTCTTTATAAAATAAGAGATAAAATAGATGTATGGGTGGACGTTGAAACACTTACGGTGGTTAAACAGGTTAAAAAACTTCGTGAAGGCAACAGAAGACGTGAATCAACTACTATAGTCGAAGGTAATACAGCAAAAACAGGTAATAAAGAATATGAGGTGCCAAACAATGTGCTGGATCCCTATTCATTGATTATGGTTCTAAAAGATGCCGATATTGGAGAAAAAGAGTCAAAAATATTTACTATTTTGGATGGTAAAAAAATTAGAGAAATTGAAATTCAAAATATTGGAATTAAAACTGTACGTACGCCTGCTGGAAAATTTGATTCTTACACGTACAAGCCTCTACATAACGGAAAATCTGCATTGAAAAATAAAGGGGATATACAAGTTTCATATGGACTTGTTAATAGTAGAACTGTGCCAGTAAAAATATCATTAAAATTAAATAATGGAATAATTGTACTAAAACTAAAAAAGTCTAGCAATATCATTAATTAATAAGAAAGCCATTAATGATAGCAAGATAAACATTCCAATTGATTGAATGCGCATTCTTGCTTTTACTGATAATTTTCTTCCCATCAATACTTCAATGAGTATTATCATTATATGGCCACCATCAAGTCCTGGAATTGGCAAGATATTGATAAATGCTAAATTGACACTAATTAAAGCCATTAAAAATAAAAATGGGCTTAATCCAGCTTGTGCTGCATCTCCAGCCATCTGGCCAATCATAACAACGCTCCCCACATCATCCTTAGAAACATTGCCTTGAAAAATCATTTTTAAAGAAGAGCTCATTAATACCATAGACCATGCAGTACGATTATATCCATATTGAAAAGACTCAATAAAATTAAGATTTTTGTTTTTCATATCTTTAGCAATACCAATTAATCCAATAGTCTGATCTACCCTACCTGCTTTAAAATTTGCACCAGAAGATAATAGAATATTATTTTGATAAGACTGCCCATCTCTTATAAAAGTAATAGGTATTTCTTGGTTTGGATTTTTTTCTACTATGCTTACAGCTGCATTCCAATTGTCAACTTCAATATTGTTAATTGAAGTAATTTCATCTCCAACTAGTAATTCAGCATTTTCTGCTGGGCCATCAGGCACAATAAAATCTATTATAACATCTTCATCAACAGGGATAGTATCCCCATCTATCGCACCGATAGAAGAAAAAACAAAGAAAGTAAGAATAATATTAAAAATAACTCCTGCACTCATAACCCAAATTTTCTCTAAAGCATTCTTTGACTCTAACTCATCATCTGCACCGGTAAAGCTAGACTCCATACTCTCATCTATAATCCCTTTCATTTGCACATATCCGCCCAATGGAATTCCACCGATCGCAAACACCGTTTTAGAATTTTTAGGTTTATAGCTATATACAGTTGGAGGCATACCAATAGAAAATTTTTCTACTGTCACTCCTACGCTCCTGGCAGCCAAATAATGGCCAAGTTCATGGACAAAGACAATAACGCCAATAAGTATAATAAATGCGATTATATAGATCATAGAATTAGCCTAAATATAGTTTTATTTGCTCATTTAATATAAGTAAATCTTCTGCAGAAGGATTGGAATTATCTTCAAATTCATTAACTGTTTTTTCAAGGACTTTTTCTATATCTGTAAAAAGAATTTTTTCATTTAAAAATTGATGGACAATATAATCATTAGCCATGCTCAGGATAGGAATTCTATTTCCTCCTTTTGGAATTAAATCAGTTAATAATCTTAATGTTGGATAACGATCATAGTCTGGTTTTAAAAATGTAAATTGACCAATATCAGAAAAATCTAAGGTGCCATAGTTACTAGGAATTCTTCCCGGAAAAGACAGAGCATACTGTATAGGGATTTTCATATCTGGTATACCAAGATGGGCCTTATACGAATCATCTACAAACTGAACCATAGAGTGTATGATTGATTCAGGATGAATAACAATTTCTATATCTTTGACATCAATATCAAATAACCATATTGCCTCTACTAACTCTAATCCCTTATTCATCATAGTAGCTGAATCGATAGAAATCTTTTTTCCCATATCCCAGTTAGGATGCTTTAATGCTTCTTCAGGTTTAATAGAATCAAAGGTGCCAATTTTTCGTTTTAAGAATGGACCCCCACTTCCAGTTAAGATAATTTTTTTAAGAGTATTCTCTTCTTCTCCATAAAGACATTGAAAAATTGCAGAGTGCTCACTATCTACTGGTATTAGATTTGCTGTATTTTCTTTTACTTTTGGCATAATCAAATGTCCTCCCAAAACCAAAGACTCCTTGTTGCTTAATGCTAGATCAATATTGTTATTGACCGTATTTAATGTTGGAACCAAGCCGTCTGTACCTACAATTGAATTAATAACCAAATCAACATTTTTATATTCAGATAAAAGATTGGAAGAATTGTCGCCTGTAATTAACTCTATATTATTTTTTTTACAAAAAGATCTAAGCGGGTGATTTATATCTAATACATTAATTGCAATCTTTTCAGGCATGAAATGCTTTGTCTGTTCAAAAAGCAAATCTGCATTACCATTACAAGACAAGCATACAATTTTAAATTGATCGTTGTTTTGATTAATTACTGATAAACTTTGAACACCAACAGAGCCTGTTGATCCAAATATGGCAATTCTTTTCATTGAAACTTTATTAAATGATTCCTCTATCACTATTTTCTATAAAATTAACAATTTCATTAACATGTTCATTGTCTTGAAACTCTTCTTTTATTTTTTTAAGTGAAATAGATGTATTTAATTCCGATCTGAAATAATATTTATAAGCTTTTTTAATCAATGATTTTTCTTCTTTGCTGAAGCCTCTTCTAGATAAGCCTAAAGCATTAATTCCAGCATATCTTAATGGATGTTTTCCCGCTAATATGTATGGTGGAACATCTTGTACAATTTTTGAATTAGCTGCCAACATAACATGTTTACCTATTTTACAAAATTGATGTACAGTGCTTGCTCCGCCTAAAATGGCCCAATCGTCTATTTCAACATGACCCCCTAGTGCAACTAAGTTGACAAGAATGACGTTATTGCCGATAATGCAATCATGTGCAACATGAACCCCTGTCATAATTAATACATCATCTCCAATTACCGTTTCTCCTGTAGCATTTGTTCCACGATTTAGAGTCACAAACTCTCTAATAATTGTTCTCTTACCAACTATTAGTTTAGTTTTTTCACCACCAAATTTCTTATCTTGTGGCTCTACTCCGATGCTACTATTATGAAAAATTTTACATTCACTATCAATCTCAGTATACTCCCCAATAGTATTAAAGTTTCCTATAGTGACATTATCTCCAAGTACCACATCATCTTCAATGACATTGTAGGCACCAATAGTAACATTCTTGCCAATCTTAACTGAATCTGCTATAATATTTGTTGGATGTATATTGCTCATTATCTATCTACTATAGTAGCAAAAAACTCTGCTGAAGCTACCTTCTCCTTTTCCACTGTACATGTAGCGCTAAATTTAAAAGAACCTAATTTATGATCTAATAATTTTGCTTCAATGCAAAGCTGATCTCCAGGGATTACATTATTATGTATTTTATAATTTATCACTTTTGAAATAAAGACCAATTTTTTAGAAGTATCTTCCATAAAATCTATCATAATCAAACATCCAGACTGTGCAATAGACTCTAAAATTAATACGCCTGGCATAATAGGTTTATCAGGAAAATGCCCATTGAAATGTGGTTCATTTATAGAAACATTTTTTAAAGTTTTAATGCTCTCTTTCTTATGATGTTCGATAATGCGATCTACCATTAAAAATGGATAGCGATGCGGCATTACATCCAATATATAATTAATATCTTTCATGAAAATTGATCCTTGAATTCTTCTCTTAATAGTCTTGCAAATTCAACATTGCCTTTATGTCCACTTTTAATTGCAGTCACATGACCTAATATTGGTTTTCCTAATAATGCAAGGTCTCCTAATAAATCTAATGTTTTATGCCTAACAGGTTCATTTTTAAATCGCAAAATCTGTGATTTATATAATCCGCGATTTCCTTCATAAAACTTAATTCCAAATCTTTTCTTAAAGAAATTCACTTCTTCAGCATCAATTTCTGTATCTACAATAATCACGGCATTACCGAGATTACCTCCCTTAATTAATCCTTGTTTTTCTAATCCTGCTATCTCGCTTAATAAACAAAAAGTGCGGGCTGGAGCAATCTGTGTTTCATAGTTTGTATACATATTTTGTACAGAACTATACTGCACATCTAATTGTTCTAAATCATATTGGATAGTAAAAGTGGTTTTAAAGCCATTATACGGAACTGCTAAGACTTCTACGTCTTTTTCCTCATCTGTGTATACGACCGGTTTAGTGATCTTTAAAAAATCAACCTTAGAGTCTTGCTCAATAATTTTACCTTCGTTTAAAGCAGCCACAAAATCTTTTGCGCTACCATCCATCACTGGTGGCTCTTTGCTGTTAAGCTCAATAATGAGATTATCAACACCCATGCCCGCACATGCCGACATAACATGCTCTGTTGTATGCACTCTTACACCGTTTTCTTCAATAGTAGTTCCTCTAGTTAAATCTACTACATTGTCTATATAAGGAGTAATAATCTGGTCGTCTTTATCAATTCTTAGAAATTTAATTCCAGAATTTTCTTCAGCTGGACGAAAAGTGATAGTGCTCTCTACGCCTGTATGCAACCCAACACCAGTACACGATACTGGATATTCAATAGTTTTTTGTTGTCTTTCCATTATTTTTTTAGTCTTTTTTCTAACAACTCTACTCTTGTAAATACCGCATCTCTTTTTTGTTTTTCTTTAAGAGGGCGAGCAGGATTACCGGCATATAGTTGGCCTCCATCTAAAGACTTTAAAACACATGATCTTGCAGCAAACATACATTCTTCTCCTAATATCAGATGGGGTCCAATAGCTGTTTCTCCTCCAATCTGAGAATATGCTCCAATGGTTGTACTGCCACCAACGGTTACTCCTGCTGCTAATAAGCATCCTTCTTGAACTGTTACATTATGTGCAATGTGGATTTGATTATCAAACTTACAATGATCTTCAATGACAGTATTTTTTACAGAACCTCTATCAATAGTACAGCTTGCACCTATCTCTACAAAATTTCCTATAATGACTGTTTTAATATGAGGAATTTTATGATGTACTTTTTCAACCGTAGTAAAGCCAAAACCATCGCTTCCAACAATAGATCCACTATTGATTGTTGTATTTTCTCCAATGCTAATATTATCATATATCACTACATTGTCTTTGATAACTGAATTAGATCCAATGGTCGTCCCAGAACTAATTTTAGCGCCAGAACCAATTATAACATTATCTCCAATTTTTACATCATCTTCAATAACAGTAAATGGACCAACGCCTACATTTTTACCTAAAGAAGCTGAATTTGAAATTTCTGAATTTTGATTGATTGTGTAATCTGGAGAAATCTTATTAGAAAATAGGTCTAATATTTTAATCATAGCTAAATATGGATTTTTAACTACAATACCAGGAAGATTTTGTAAATCTTCTTCGTTGGTGACTATAAAGGCAGAAGCATTAGAGGAGAGGATACTCTTTTTGTATTTAGGCAAAAAAGCAAACGATATTGATCCGCTACTGGCATGTTCAATATCATCAACATCAGTAATAGAAATAGACTTATCGCCCACTATTACGCCTTCTACCTCTAAGGCAATTTGTTCAAGCGTAAACAAAAGAAACCTCTTTATTCGTTAGATTTTCTTAGTTCATAAAGAACATCATCTGTAAGATCATGTGTTGGTTTAGTGTAAAGAGACGCTTGAGAACCATCCATAATAATATCATAACCTTTTGATATTGCGACAGCATCAACTGCAGCTTTAAACTTTTGAACTAATTCATACTCTAGTTGCGCTTGTTTCTTGGTTAATTCTCCATTAGGGCCAACCTTTGCCTGTTGATAGCTTTGCATTGAATTATTCATATCTACAATATCTTGCTCTTTTGCTTTCTTTAACTCTTCTGACATCATCAGGCTTTGTTGCTCAAACTCTTTAATCATACTATCAAGTTCGGTAGCCATTGTTTGATATTCTTTTTGAATTACTTGTAGTTCAAGCTGTAATTGTTGCTCTACTTCTTTAAACTCTTCAAAATCAAGTCTAATTTTCTCTGAAAAAACTACACCCATTTTTTGTTGAGCAAATGAAACACTAACTAGTAATAATAAAATTGCTATTTTTTTATACACTTTATTCTCTCCTTTAGTACGTTTGTCCAAATGTGATAGTATACTCCCAACCTTGTGGATTGCCATCACCATTAATATCGTCAAATCCATATCCCATATCAAACCCTAATTTACCAATACCTGGCATAAAAAACCTAACACCAACACCGGCAGACTTTTTCATAGAAAGTGGGCCATTTCTATCTATATAAAACGGCTCAGACATCTTTGAGCTGTTCCAAACATTTCCCATTTCTCCAAAAGCCATTACATATATTACAGGATTTTCTGATAGTGGAAATCTTAACTCTGTAGTTAATTTACCCATTGAGTTTCCACCTACCGCTTGACCAGAAGCTGTTTGTGGTCCGATAGAATTATCTGGATACCCTCGTAAAGCATTACCATAAGGTATCCCATTACCTCCCATAATAAACCTTTCATCAAATGGTACAAAACTTTTTACATCATCATCAACATCTAATGTTTTAATGACTCCTAGCTTAAAAGAATTATAGAGTATCACCTTAGAAAAAGTAGGTGTAAACCATTGTAGATCTAATATATGTTTTTGAAAATTCTCGTTTCCACCTAGCACTCCACCGGAATAAGTGTTTTCAATTTGAAATCTAGAACCTCCAGTAGGGAACTCTGCTCTGTTTCGGCTATCTCGAGACAACATTTGAGACACGCTAAGACCTCTAGTCTTATCAAGGCCTCCAATATATGAATCGATATCTTCTTGTGTACCCTCATATTGCTTTTCCATAATTTTTGCAGACCACATTACTCTAAAGAAATCATCTGGCCAATCCAATCTTCGTCCAAAGCTTGTAACAGCTCCTGCAACTGTAAAATCTAGCGGAAAATAATAATTGGTAGAAGACCCTCTATAGGAATAAAAGATGGATGCTCCAACCAAATATGGGCTATCATTAATCATTGGATCTTGAAAGCTAATATTTAAAGATTTGTATTTTGAAGGTTCTTGATTAGAGTATACAGAAAAATTAGTACCTGTACTTAATCCAACATTAAATTTTTGTCCTTTACCCATAAAGTTATCAAACTCCACACCTGCTCCACCTGTAATACCATACTCACCAGTAAAACCAAGGTTGGCATTAATTCTTTGGGTAGATTTTTTTTCTTGAACTACAAAATCTAGATTGACCTTATCTTCCGATATAGGGTTGACATCAGGTATAACATTATCAAAATAATTGAGTATCCAAATATCACGCTGACTGCGCATTAATTTAGATCTATTAAAAACATCACCAGGGAATAATTTTAATTCTCGCCTAATAACATTTTCTCTTGTTTTATCATTTCCTGAAACAAAAATATTCTCTATATAAACCTTACTTCCTTCAGTAAAGACAAAATTAATATCTAAAGAATCTGAACCAAATGGTATAATTTCAGGATTAACGTTGCTAAATATATATCCTTTGTCTTGATAAACACTCATCATATTTTCATAAACTGATTTAGTAAAATCTTCTTCTGAATAAGTATCCCCTTTTTGAATTTTTAGCAATTGTCTTAGAGTCGCTTCATCGGCAATTTCATTACCTTCAAATGTAAAGTTACGATAATGGTACTGCTCTCCTTCATCAATAGAGAGCACCAATGTTAATGATAAATTTTCTTTATTTATCATTAGAGTATCGCTTAATACTTGAAAATCTCTATATCCTTCATTTTGGTAGAAAAGAGCTAGAGTTTTTTTGTCTTCTTCAAAAGTTTTTTCATCAAAACTTTTTACCCAAAAAGACCACCACTTTCTTTCTTTTGTCTCTTTTAATTCTTTTTTTAGTTTACGTTCTGAAAAATTGCTATTCCCTTCAAATGTGATATTTTCTAATCTATATTTTTCATTCTCTGTAACAGAAAAAACTACATCTCTTGCATAGCTAGTACGAACTAAAGTATCTTGTGGAACTTCTATCGTTGATTTAACCTCGACATCAAAGTATCCATCCTCTTTATAAATTTCTTTAATTTTTTTATTAGCAGCATCCAAAGAGCTTGGACGAATTCTTTGCCCAGTTCTTAAATCAATTTTTTCAGTAAACCTTGTTTCTCTTACAGAGATTCCCTCAAATAAAACCTGATTTAATGTAGGGCTTTCTTCAACTGTAATTGTAATCTCAACTCCATACTCAGAGTCATTATTTAAAACAATATTAATATCGCTAAAAAGACCTAAATCCCATAGCCGTGTTAAAGCAGTAGAGATATCAGATCTTTGAATCTGGGTTCCGTCACGTAAGCCTGCAGAATATTTAATCATTTTATCTGAGGTTGTAGTGTTCCCTTCAATGTTAACACGATAAAGGTTTACTTCTTGTCCGTATAGCGTATTTACAAACAATAATAATACTATAGTTATATATATATTTCTCATGCTTTGTCAGTTAATTTACCAAAAGTCCTATTTCTTTCATTAAAATCTTGTAATGCTTCTATCAAATCTTTTTCTGTAAAGTCTGGCCAATTTTTCTTACTTATATAAATTTCTGAATAAGCAGATTGCCATAACAAAAAATTGCTCAACCTATATTCTCCTCCCGTTCTTATTATTAAGTCCGGATCGGGTATTTCAGGGCAATATAAGTGATTTTTTACAATCTCTTCATCTATTATTTCTTTTTTTTCACTCATAATAATTTTATTAATTGCATCTATAATTTCTTGTCTGCCCCCATAACTCAGGGCTAGAGAAAGAATTAAGCCTGTATTGTTTTTTGTTTTCTCTATAGCGTTAATAACAATCTTCTGTACACTCCTTGGTAAATCCTCTACCCTTCCAACGACTTGAAACACTATATTGTTCCTTTCTAATTCTTCAAGTTCGTTGGTGAGCATTCCGCCTAATAAAGACATTAAACTATCTATTTCAAATATTGGCCTATTCCAATTTTCTTTTGAAAATGCATAAAGAGTAAGATAGGGGATATGCAAATTTGAGCATGCTTCAATAATTATCTTAGCAGACTGAGCACCTTTTTTATGTCCAGCTATACGGTCTAAATTTTGATTGGTTGCCCATCGTCCATTCCCATCCATGATAATTGCAAGATGATTAAGATTAAATGATTGTTCCATCATAGAGCAGTGATTTGTTTTGCTAAGTCTAAAAATATTTTTGATATAGGGTCTTCTTTTTCATAAAAAACAATTGGCTCTCCCATATCAATTGACTTCATTAATTTATGTGAATAAGGAATTTCTGATAATAGTGGGATACCAAGCCTAATACTTTCATTATGGCCTCCCCCATGCTTAAACAAATCAAATTTTAGATTAAATTCCCCATCATTATTTGTTTTAATTTTTTCCCCATTAATAATAAGATCTACTTTATTAGCTCCTTCAACTTCGCCTCTAATATCCATATAAGACATATTTTCTATCACTCCTAATAGCTCTGTTTCTACCTTCTTAAACATATCAGCGCCTTTTCTTACATCTGTTAAAGCAATATCGTTGGGTGTAGTAACAATAATTGCTCCATCTAATGGAATCTTTTGAGATAAAGTTAGTTGGACATCTCCTGTCCCTGGCGGAAGGTCAAGAATTAGATAATCTAAGTCTCCCCATTTTACATCTTTGAAAAATTGTTCTGTCATTTTAGCTACAAGAGGACCTCTCCACACTACTGGTGCTTGATTGCCGCTAATAAAACCAAAACTCATTAATTTTATATCATGTTTTTCTAGAGGAATAATTTTTTGATTTTCATCTACCTCAGGATTCGCTTGAATGCCCATTGTAATAGGTAAAGATGGGCCATAGATATCTAAATCCATCAATCCTGTTTTTTGTCCATTTCTCGCTAATGCTGCGGCTAAGTTCAACGCAATAGTAGACTTACCAACGCCACCTTTTCCGCTAGCTATTGCAATAATTTTTTTAATATTTCCTTCTACGTTTTGATGTTTGTTTGACGTGTCTACTTCTTTCTTTTGAGGAGAAGGACTATCTAATAACTTAATAGTAACTTCAAAATCATCAATAACGAGTTTCTCTTGTATATTTTTAATCAATTCTGCTTTTTTTTCTTCATTTTGAGAAGAAATGGAAAGCATAATAGTAATGGTTTTATGATCAATAATAATTTCTTTTACCATCCCAAAAGAAACAATATCTCGATTAAAACCAGGATAATGTATTGATTTTAGTTGTTCTAATATTTGATTTTTCTCTATCATAAATCAGGGCAGTTAAAAATAGAAAAGACTGATATAAAATGTTATATAAATCTATTATGGAGCTTCTTGACCAAAAAACTCATAATTCTTAGCAATAGATGATTCATATTCTTCTGGTATCTCATCTTCGTCATAAATAGCATCCACTGGACATTCAGGTTCACATGCTCCACAATCAATACATTCTTCTGGATTGATAAAAAGTTGTTTTGATGTAGCATCAAAATCAGGATCCTTAGCTTCTTCGCCTGATCCTTCTGGATCGTTTGGACCATGTATGCAATCTACTGGACACACTTCAATACAAGCTGTGTCACAAGTACCCACACATGGATCTGTGATAATGTATGTCATAAATATTACTTATTTTCTTAGTTGCTAGAGAATATATTATACGTAGTTTCATAACCAAAATCAATACATGCGAAAACAAAGTCAGTTAAATATTTTTTTATGGGGAATGCCTCTCACAAATTCAATTGCAAGGTCGATGTATGATGTGGCATTTATATGGCTTATACTAGATATCACAAATTCTGAACAGATTACTGGGTTTGTTGCTATGACAACATACTTACCAGCAATTATTTTTGGTTTATTTGTTGGTTCTCTAGTGGATTTATTGCCAAAAACAAAAGTAATTATTAGCTCTACAATACTACAGGGGCTAGTTATATCTCTTATACCTCTTTTTATTTTTCTTGATATAAAATCTGTTTGGCTTTTAATGATCGTTGCTTTTTTTCATAATGGTTTTTCTCTACCTATTGTCCCATCATTTAATGCCTATCTACCAACACAGATTAGCAAGGATAGGCTTTTGCGGGCTAACTCAATTGCTAACATATCTTGGCAGACTGCTGTTATTATTGGCCCAATACTCGCTGCACAATTTTTAATTTTTTATCCGATTGAGAACTTATTTCTAGTTTGTGTATTTTTTTACTTTCTAGCTAGTTTTTTTGCTTCATTTGTGCCTCATGATACTGTAGAAAGTGATAGTATTAGTTATAAAAAAATTATTAAAAAAACAAAAGAGGGGCTACAGTACTTAAGGGAACAATCCACCATAGGGTTTATGGTTTTATTAACATTTCTCAGCAATCTTTTTGTCATGGGTCCTGCAGTTGTCGGAATTCCAATTTTTGTTAAGCTTTATTTGCATGGATCGGCAGCAAATTTTGCAATGGCAGAAGCATTTGTGGGGCTAGGAATGCTTTTAGGTACTACCATAATGTATAAAATTGGGAGTAGATTTAATTATGGGTTTTTATTTATTTTGGGTTTGTTTATAGATGGAGCAAGCTTCTGTTTATATTATTTTGCAGAAAATTTATCTCAATTTTATGTTTTCTCTTTTATGCATGGAATCGGAATACCATTTTTAATTATAGCAAGAGTATCAATTCTTCAAAACAATATAAAAGAAAAGTTTTTAGGAAGAATTTTTTCAATAATATCTGTTTCTATTATTAGTATGGCAGCTATATCAAGTGGTATAATTGGCGTATTAGCTGAATTTATGAGCATTCAAAGTATTTTTATGGTTTTTGGTATTCTAGCAGGAAGCTGTGGAATAATTGGTGCACTTCATCCAAAAATTAGATATTTAAATTAAATCAGCTATTCACCAAGGAAACAATTTTTTCTCTTGTTAAATCTCGTAATTGTTCAACAGATAGATCTGAATATTGTTCTGAAGTAATTGGTGTTCCAAATACTAGTGTTAGCTGTCCCGGATTAATTATCCAGCTCGTTCTCTTATTGGCGCGGTAAGCACCGATCAATCCAACGGGAACAATGGTTGCATTAGTAGCTTTAGCAAAATGAAATCCTCCTTTTTTAAATTCTCCCATTTCGCCTGTAATCGTACGTTGCCCTTCCGGTGATAAGACCATTGAATCTTTATCAATCAATAGTATTTTTTCTGCAACCCTTAAAGTTTGTTTAGCTTTATCAGTATTGTCATGAGTGATAGGGTATGCACCATATCTCTTAGCCATATATCCAAATAATGGTATTTTAAATATTCCCTCCCATCCAATAGCATTGATGTAATATGGAATACCTCCTGCTAACATCAAGACATCAAACATCGATTCATGGTTAAACATAAATAAATATGGACCATCTTTTTTAGGGGGAGCTGTGCCTCTAACAGTAAAATATTGTAGTCCGCTAAGCATAATCAGCCTTGCACCTAAAGGAGCCAAAACAGAGTACGTATTTCGCGGATGAGTTATGTAGCTAAATAAAATAACATTAATTAATAGAAATGCAAAAAGAGTGAAAAATATTGGAATAATAAACAATGATAATATGATACTTAATATTTTACGCATAACTATATGGCTTTATTTAATAGTTCTAACATTTTATAATTTGCCTTTGGTAGTGGGAACTTATCTAACCCCTTCATGGTAGTCCATATATAATTTTCTTTAATTTTAATAGAACTAATGTCATCTATTGTATGATAAAACAAAGAGATTGATACTTTAAAATGGCTATATTGATGTTTTACTTCTCCAAGATATTGTGGATCTTTAATTATTAGTCCTGTTTCTTCTTTCACTTCTCGTGTTGTTGCATTTTCTTTTGGCTCGCCCAATTTAATTTTTCCTCCCGGAAACTCCCATAATCCACCAAGCATTTTATTTTGAGGGCGTTGCATAAGCAATAGTTTACTATTATGAGAAATAATACAAACTGCTACATTTATTGTTGGTATCGGTTTATTTTTCTTTGTTTCTGGATATTCTAAAGGATTATCATTTAATGTTGCTTTACACTCAGATGTTATAGGGCAGGGGTCGCAATGGACGGTTTTGGCTTGACAAAAGCTGCTTCCCAAATCCATTAAGGCTTGATTAAAGTCGCCTGGGTTTGACTTATCCTGTATATCTTCAAGAAACTTTTTAACCCTATTATTATTGAATTTTGACCTCTTCTTTAAACCAAGAAGTCTGAAACCAATGCGCTCTAAATTTGTATCTACACCTACCTCTTGTTGGTTATGTGCAATAGCCAATATAGTTTTTGCGGTATATTCCCCAATTCCTGGCAACTGAATAAGCTCATGAAATGTTTCTGGAAGCTCTCCATCTAAAGACTGTGCGGTTAAATATATGTTTTTACATCGAGAATAATATCCTAGTCCTTCCCAGTGCTTTAAAACATCATTATAATCTGCGCTTGCAAGCGTTTTAATATTAGGAAAACTATTTATCCATCGCTGATAATAGGGAATAACAGTAGCTACTTGTGTTTGTTGTAGCATTATTTCGGAAATCCAAATTTTGTAGGGGTCTTTGGTTTCTCTCCATGGCAATATTCTCTTATTTGAAGAATACCAGCCCAGTAAGTGTTCTGAAATCATACCTTTAGATTAAGAATATGGCTTCAAAAATCCAAAAATTAACTACATGTGGTATCAATTAGTGCTGCACAAGCTTTGTAAGGATCAACATTGGAAGCGGGGCGCCTATCTTCTAAATAACCTTTTTTGTCATTTGCAACATCCATTGGAATCCTAATTGATGCTCCTCTATCGCTAACCCCGTATTTAAATTGACTTATACTACAAGTCTCATGGTCCCCTGTTAACCTTTGATCATTATCTGCTCCATAGGCAGCTATATGCTTATCGATGTTTTGTCCAAGCTTTTCGCATGCATCGTTAATTACTTCAATACCACCATCTGCGCGCATTGATTCTGTACTATAGTTTATGTGCGCACCTGAACCATTCCAATCGCCTTTTATTGGTTTTGGATGAAGATCAACTCTTAAGCCATAATCTTCTCCCACTCTTTCTAACAACCATCTTGCAACCCAAAGTTGATCACAAACTTCTAGAGCAGGCAGTGGTCCTACTTGATATTCCCACTGTCCAAGCATCACCTCAGCATTGATTCCTGAAATTTCAAAGCCTGCCTCTAAACATAAATCTAAGTGATCTTCTACCATATTTCTTGCAGCCACATCTTCAGATCCTACGCTACAGTAATATGGACCCTGAGGTCTTTCTGGAAAACCTTCTTCAGGCCAACCTGCAGGTTGCTTACCATCCATTAGTGTATATTCTTGTTCTATCCCAAACCATGGTTTGTGTTCTTTAAATTTTTCAGCCAATTCAACTAGGGCAGCTCTTGCATTTGATTTGTGTGGTGATCCATCAGGATTACAAACCTCACACATAACCAAGATATGATCTCCGCCACGGATTGGGTCCGGACACATCCAAACAGGTTTTAGTTTACAGTCGCTATCTCCTCCCTCTGCTTGTAGCGTGCTTGATCCATCAAAGCCCCATGTAGGAAGCTCTGATACAGAAGAAACTATACTATCTAATACCTTTGTTTTTGATCTTAAATTTGCAGTTGGTTCATAGCCGTCAATCCAGATATATTCAGCTTTTACTTTCATCTTTTTATCCCTTTTAAACCTTTTTTATTATAAATAATCGCTATTAACTTAAGAAAATGGAAAATAAAAAAGCAGCTATAAATGATATTTTAAAAAGAATCTCAAAACTTGAGGCTCGTCTTGATGATATTGCACCTATCGCTAAAAGAAAGTTGCCATCAAAAAAAGATCAGGTTAAGCAAATTAAATCAGAAATTGATGTATGGTCAGAAAAGTTTCCTTCTGTTGATATAGAGTTTGAGTTAGCTAAAATGTTAGATTGGCTCAAGGCAACCAATAAAAGGAAAAAAGATTATAGGGCCTTTTTTCGTAACTGGTTAAGAAAAAGTACAAATAGTATAGGTAATGATCCGAATCCTATACAATCATATGTTTATGGTTGTAATAATAAAAAAACAGAATGTAACGATGAGATTTCGAGCTTTAAAGATATGTCGTTCTATTGTGATGAATGCAATGATATCAAAACAATTATTAAAACAATAAAAAGTTAGTCTTCTTTTTCAATAATAAGCTTAAAGCTTCCTGATATATCGCTACTAAACCTTACATTAATATCATGCTCTCCTAGTGTTTTAATAGGGGAGGATAAGTCAATATATTTTTTATCAAAAATAATGTCTTTTTCAACTAGAAGTTTTTCAATATCTATTTTTGTAACTGAGCCAAATAGTTTTTCGCCGTCTTCTGATTTCATTTTAATAACAATATCTAAATCTGAAATCTGCTTCAATAGATCTAAAAGAACATCTTTCTTTTTTTCAATTTTACGATCTTCTTGAATTCGTTTTTCTTCTAGGCGTTTTAATTGTGGTTTAGAAAATGTAATTGCTAGTTTTTGTGGAATCAGAAAATTTCTCCCAAATCCAGGCTTTACATCAACTACATCGCCCTCATTGCCAACATTTTCTACGTCTTTTTTAAGTATTAATTTCATATTTAATCCCTATCAATAGCTGCAAAAGGAAGCAAGGCAATATTTCTCGCTCTCTTAATTGCTGTTACTAGTTTTCTATGCATCTTACTGCTAGTGCCAGTGACTCTTCTTGGAGTAATCTTTCCCTGGTCATTAATAAACTTATTTAAAAGTTTAGTATCTTTATAATCAATTTCATGAATGTTATTTCTCTTAAAATAACAGGATTTTTTTCTGCTAGACAACATCTTAACTTTCCTCCTCTTTGACTTCTTTATCTTCAGGAGCCTCTTCTACAACCTCTTCTTCAGGTGGTGCAGGTTTATCATCCAGTTTAATGATAAGATATTTTAGCACCTCTGAGTTAAGATTTAAAAACACCTTAAATTCATTTACAAAGTTTGAATTTTTAAACTCAGCGTTTAAAAGGATATAGTTCCCATATTTGTGTTTATTAACAGGATATGCTAGCTGTTTTTTCTCCCAAAAATTATGGTTAACTATTCCATGTTTTTTAGACTCAATATGTTTGCTTACCTCGCCAATAATTTCAG
>JBJKZN010000038.1:0-17149 GCA_045560315.1 Fidelibacterota bacterium
ATCCTGAGAGCTCAAACAAGCTGGATGCAATGCTTAAAAATGCTTTTTCTATTAACGCTCCTTTTACTGCTTTTAAATATCTCGCTATTAACCCGAGCATTAAATTGAATTCAGATTTTGTAAATCGATATAGGGTAGCAGAATACGATGAAGCAAATGCTGTAAGCTTTAGATATGAAGATGAAATAAAAAATAGAACAACAGGTAATGTAGGATTGTCATTATCTACCAAGATTTATGGAGTCTTGCCAATACGATTTAATAAAATTCAATCTATAAGACATGTGATAACTCCCAGCATGCGATTTAACTTTTCACCAGATTATTTAAATAATGATAATTATTTTCAATCATTCAATGATGAATACTATGACTATTTTAATAGCTCTATTATTGGATCTACTCCTACTACAAGTACCAAGAAATTAAGCTTATCCTTAGGTAATGTTTTTCAGGCAAAAATTAAAGATGGAGATAAAGAAGAAAAAATAAACATACTGTCATGGGGAATCTCCAGTGGTTATAATTTTAATGCAGAACAATTTAAATTATCTAATATTAGTTCATCTATTAGAAGTAATTTAAAAAATGGTGTTTCCATAGATGCGAATTTGACACATGATTTATATAAATTTGATGATTCAGCGCAGATGAGAATCAATGAGCTAGATAGCTTTCCTAGATTAACTGGTATCAGATTAGCAACCAACTTTACATTGTTAGGAAAAACAAACGAATCACCACCAGAATCTGAAAAAGAATTTTCAGATAGAACAAAAGAATTTCTAACAGACTTATCAAATAATAGTTGGCAAAGCAAAATAGGGGTTAGCTATACTGTAAATAAGATTAATCCTTCCAATACTATTGAAAACTTTTGGGTCAATACTAACACTAGCATGAATGTCACTCAAAATTGGAAATTAAATTATAATGCACGTTTTAGCATTAGCGATAAAAATATTGTTCGACATAATATTACTTTATATCGAGAAATAGACTGTTGGGAACTATTTGTAGATTGGACCCCTACAGGGTATGCAAAAGGTCTCTACTTTAGATTAAATTTAAAGTCTGATATACTAAAAGACTTGAAAGTAGAACAGAAAACAGGGCTATATAACACTAGGTCAAGTTTTTAGGTGTTATTGCTTAAAAAAATTATTAATGTTGTTTTGTGAAATCTAAATATCAAAAAATTAAAGGTACATTTGATATTCTTCCTCCTGATACTCAGCTATGGAGAGAGGTTGAAGGCATCCTTCACAATATAAGTCAACAATTTAGCTATGAAGAAATACGCACTCCTGCACTTGAATCAATTCATCTATTCCAACAAAATGTTGGGTATGAAACAGATGTCTCAAAAGAAATGTTTCAATGGGAAGATCTTTCTAATCAACATATAGCATTGAAACCTGAAATGACTGCGCCTGTAGTCCGTGCTTATATTGAAGGTGGATTTTTTAGAAGCAACCCTTTATGTCGCTTATACTATATTGACTCTCTTTTTAGACGAGAAAAACCGCAAAAAGGTAGACAACGTCAATTTCATCAATTTGGAATAGAGGCTTTTGGCTCTCCTAATATCGAACAAGATATAGAAGTTATTCTTCTAGCTAACACATCTTTAAGGGCATTAAGCATTAATGAAACTATTTTACACATTAATAATATTGGATCACCAGATACGCGAAAAAAATATGAAGAAATATTAAAAAAATATTTTGCACAGAATCTAAGTGAGTTGTCTAATCTATCTCAAAAAAGACTTGATACTAATCCACTTCGTATACTTGACAGCAAAGAAGAAGAGGATCAATCTATTATTAATAATGCACCCATTATTAAAGAATTATTAACAGACAAAGAAAAAGAAAGTTTTGGTATTCTTCTATCGAATCTAGATACATTGAATGTGAAGTATGAAGAAAGTCCACATTTAGTTCGTGGGTTAGATTACTACAATGGCACTACATTTGAAATAACAACACAAAGCAACCAATCACAAAACGCACTATGTGGAGGAGGAAGATATGACTTCTTAGTGGAGCAAATGGGTGGGCCATCAACTCCAGCAATTGGATTTGCAGCTGGCATGGAACGCATGATCATGGAATCAAAACATCAAGCTGAAAATAAAAATATTGATATATATATAAGCTCTAATGATTCAGAAAATAGTACAAAGTGTTTTTCTCTGATAAATAATTTGATAGAAAATGACTATAAAGTATTTTTTGACACAAATAAAAAGAATATAAAAAATCAAATCAAAGATGCTGGAAAGAAAAATGCATCATCTATAATCATTATTGATGATAAGATGTCTATCAAGAATATTAAATCAAATGAAGAGTTGATTTTTTCTAATTTTGAAGAATTATTGAATTTTTTAAAATCCCAATAATTTATATATATTTATATATATAAATTTTTGACAATTATAATTTAATGAACGTAAGTTGACACCTATGTCCAATCAAGAAAAACTATTAATCATTGTTGAGTCGCCATCTAAGACTAAAACGATTTCAAAATATATCGATAATGCATCTGTAATCGCTAGTGTTGGCCACTTTAAAGACTTGCCAAAAAAAGAAATGGGTATTGATATTGAAAATGATTTTGCGATGAAAATTAAAACAATGCCTGATCGAAAAAAATTTATTACTCAACTAAAAGCTGAAGTAAAAAAAGCAGATAGGATTCTTATTGCAACAGATCCAGACCGAGAAGGAGAAGCTATTGCAGCAGATATAGCAGAAGAAATTGAAAAAGAAATTGAAAGAGTAGAATTTACTGAGATTACTAAAACAGCAGTACAGCATGCAATCAACAATAGTAGAAGCATTAATTATAACTTAGTAGATGCGCAAAGAGCAAGAAGAGCAATTGATCGTATTGTAGGATTTACATTTTCTCCTGTTCTTTGGAAAACACTACGATCAATAAAAAATACTGGCTTATCTGCAGGGAGAGTTCAATCTGTAGCATTAAGGTTATTAGTAGATCGAGAAAAAGATCGTAATAAATTTATAAAAAATACATTCTATTCTATTGAAGCTGATCTTAAATCAGATGATCATGATGGAACATTCAAAGCAAGGCTTGAAACATATGATAACCAAAAAATTGCAAAAAGCAGTGATTTTGGGAAATTTGATAGTGGATTAAAAGATAATCAACTGCTATTAATAGATAAGGAAAAAGCTGATAACATAAAAACCGAATCAGAAAAGAATGGTTGGAAAATCAACAAAATTGAATCTAAGCCTACTTCTAGCTCTGCTGCTCCACCCTTTACAACAAGCACATTGCAACAAGATGCCTCTAGAAGATTTGGTTATTCTCCAAAGAGAACAATGGTCCTTGCACAAAAATTATATGAACAAGGATTTATTACCTATATGCGAACAGACTCTACACACCTATCTAAAGAAGCTTTGTCTGCTTCCAAAAAATTTATTTTAGATAAATTTGGTGCAGAGTTTTTGCCTGATTCTGTTAATATCTATAAAAATAAAGTTGCAAATGCTCAAGAAGCGCATGAAGCAATTCGACCTGCAGGAAGAACATTTAAAAACCCTGGACAAATATTAGATGTGCTTGGCAAAGATGAAGCAAAATTATATGAACTAATCATGAATAGAACATTAGCATCTCAAATGAAACCAGCACAATATATAAGAACTAATGTTGAAATAATAAATGGAAAAGCTATCTATCGTGCTAGCGGGAATATTACAACATTTAAAGGGTATACTGTGGCATATGAACAAGCATTGTCCAGAAATCAGAGTGCTGATACTGCTGCATTACCTCCTATAGAAGAAAATTCTAATATTACACATGCTAATATAGAGAGCTTGGAAAAAAATACTACACCGCCAAGAAGATTTTCGGAAGCAATGCTTGTTAAAGAAATGGAAGCTAGGGGTATTGGACGTCCATCAACTTATTCGTCTATATTAGATAAACTGGTAAAAAAAGAATATGTGATTAAGAAAAATAAAACTCTTATTCCAACATTTGTCGGTATTGCTGTTAGCCAATTATTAGAGAATCATTACTTGCCCTTATTTAATGAAGAATTTACAGCAGGCATGGAAAGAAAATTAGACGATATCTCTCGATCTGAAAATAGCTATACTGGCGTATTAGATGAATTTTATAATGGCGGAGGAGATTATGCGGGTGTAGCTAAGCTATTAAAAGAAAAAATTGATATTGCAAAAGCGTGTACAGTAAAGATATCAGATACAACTGATATACGTATTGGAAAATTTGGTCCATATATAGAAAAAGAAAGTGGAAATATCACAATACCACAAGATTTGTTTTTAGGAGACTTAAATGAAACTGAGATTGATAAACTCGGTAAAATGCAAAAAGAAGATAATATTATTGGGAAATTCAATAATGAAGAAAATATTCTTTTAAAAGTGGGAAGATATGGGCCTTATGTAGAATTACAAGATAGCAAAAAAAGAGCTTCTATTCCAAAAGGAACACCATCCGAAGATATAGATGAAAAAATGGCATCCGATCTTTTAAGCCTTCCTAAAAAATTGGGGACTCATCCTGAAACTGGAGAAGATATACTAGCAACATTTGGTCCTTATGGACCTTATGTAAAGTGTGGTAAGATTAATGCATCTATGAAATCTACTGATAGCCCACTAACGATTACTTTAGAAGAAGCTATTAAGCTCATTAAGGATAGAAAATTAAAATTTGAACCAACAATTTTAGGATCTGACCCAAAAACAAAAAAAGAAATTGCAATTAAAAGAGGTAGATTTGGGCCCTATGTAACAGATGGAAAGAAAAATGTATCTCTTAAAGGATATGCAATTGAAGATGTCACATTAGAAGAGGCAATTAAATTAATAGCAGAAAAAAAATGATAAGACAAATTGTTTTAACCTTTAGCGCTATTACTTTACTCTTTAGTTTTCAATCTTCATTAGAAAATCGTTTATATTCATTAAATCGCCAATTAATGTGTCCAGTATGTGATGGTCTCACCTTAGAACAATCTCAAGCAAATATTGCAGTAGAGATGCGTGCAGAAATTAAAAAAATGGTGATTAAAGGAATGACAGATCAAGAAATTAAAAATTATTATGTAGAAAAATATGGAATATATATACTAGCAGACCCACCTAAAACAGGATTTGATACTCTTGTTTTCATTGGGCCTATATTATTTGGATTCCTTGGATTAATAATATTGTACAGGTATTTATTTTCTTAACTACTATACTTAAATTATTTAAATGAATAAGCAACACTTAGATAAAATTATTTCACTATGCAAAAGAAAAGGTTTTGTATTTCCTAATTCTGAAATATATGGCGGACTCAAAGCTTCATATGATTATGGACCTTTAGGTATAGAGCTAAAAAAATCAATATCAGAACTATGGTGGAAAGAAATGACGCAAGCACATGAAAATATTGTAGGGCTTGATAGTGCAATTATGATGCATCCTGATGTATGGGAAGCGAGTGGACATATCGCAAACTTCAATGATCCTATGACCGACAACAAAGATAATAAAAAAAGATATCGTATAGATGACTTATTATCACAACAAAAGTCAAAAATTATTGATGCTATTTGCAGTGAACTAAACATAGAAAATACAGATGGCGATGATATATATAACGACATTGCTCAAACTATATTAAATAATGGATCAAAATCTGATGGATTACTAGAAAAAGCTGGTGTTATAGATCCTCATTCTGGCTCAGTCGGAAAATGGACTCCTGCTGTACAATTTAATCTGATGTTTAAAACAGACTCAGGCCCTTCAGAAAAAACGGGTAAAAATATTTATCTACGCCCTGAAACTGCACAGGGAATTTTTATTAATTATTTATTAGTACAGAACACGATGCGCTTAAAAGTTCCATTTGGTATTGCACAAATTGGTAAAGCATTTCGTAATGAAATTGTAGCACGAAACTTTATCTTTAGAACTAGGGAATTTGAACAGATGGAAATGCAATATTTTGTGCATCCATCAGAAGATGAAAAAAACATGGATTTATGGAAACAAAAAAGATTTGATTTCTATATTAATCACTTAGGCATAAATGCTGAAAATTTAAAATTTCATCAACATAATAAAGATGCTCTAGCTCATTATGCAAAAGATGCGTATGATATTGAATATAATTTTCCATTTGGCTGGGGTGAAGTTGAAGGTATTCATAATAGAACAGACTTTGACTTAAAACAACATGAAAATCTATCCGGTAAGAATATGACTTACTTTGATACCAAGTCTCAAGAAAAATATCATCCATATATTATTGAAACATCTACTGGGTTAAATAGACTATTTTTAATGATATTATGCGAAGCTTATTTTGAAGATACTGACAATAATAGAATTGTATTGCGCCTACCATATGAATTGGCCCCTATTAAAGCAGTAATATGTCCATTGGTAAAAAAAGATGGCCTACCTGAAAAAGCTATGTCTCTATTTAATGAACTAAACCAAGCTTTTCCTTGTATTTATGATGAGCAAGGCTCTATTGGAAAGCGTTACTATCGACAAGATGAAGCTGGAACGCCGTTTGGTATTACATTAGATCACGATACATTAGAAGATAATTCAGTAACAATACGTGAAAGAGATTCAATGCAACAAACACGAGTACCAATCGATAAAATAGCTATATTTATTAACGAAAATAAATAGGAGAAATGCTATGAGATCTGCTAATCCTGCATTAAATAATAATACTTTTAGAAATACTGGGCGTTTTTCTGGAACGCAAGCAATGACTATTGATGGAACAGTAAATAAAACTGCTCTAGGACTACTCTTATTAATGACATCAGCTATTTATAGCTGGAATAATCCAGCTACTGCTTTAATGTTATTTTGGCCAATTACTATTTTCACATTCATATTATTAATGATTACTATTTTTAATAAAAAAGCTGCTCCCTATACTGTTCCACTTTATTGTCTGGCTGAAGGAGTAGTTCTTGGAGGAATATCTGCAATGGCAGAGTCAATGTATCCTGGAATTGCTAATCAAGCTATTTGTTTAACTTTTGGGATTCTAACTGCACTGCTTCTTTTATATAAAAGCAAATTAATTGCAGTAACAGATAATTTTAGATTAGGTGTATTCTCAGCAACATTTGGTATTCTCATTGTTTATGTATTAAACATGATTCTGTCGCTTTTTGGAGTTTCATTTATGGGATCATTATTTGGTAATGGTACAACTGGTATTTTATTTTCATTATTTGTTATTGGAATTGCATCAATGAATTTGGTATTAGATTTTGATTTTATAGAACAAGGAGCAGAAAATGGTGCTCCTAAATATATGGAATGGTATGGTGCATTTGGCCTAATGATTACCTTAATTTGGCTCTATGTTGAAATTTTAAATCTGCTAATGAAATTGCGTAGCAGAAGATAATATACGCTCCTCTTTAAAATATTGACATTAATCTCCTCTTACAACTAAGTTACATCAACTAAGGGTAGAAGCACTTCTATTTATAGAGGAGGTGCATGCCAAATTTTTATTAATATGTACATAAACAAAGGAAGAAAGACAATGAGAAAGCTATATAATGTGATAGCACTAGTTATGATGTCTAGCTTTATGTTTGCACAAGGTTCAGTCTCAGGTACCGTGACTGATGGAGCAGGTAATGCTCTTTTTGGTGCAAATGTAACAGTTGAAGGAACATCATCTGGTGCTGCAACAGCAGCCGACGGATCATATTCAGTCGACGGTGTTTCAAGTGGTTCATATACTGTAACTGCTTCATACATTGGATATGAATCTGCAAGTGTTTCTGTAAATGTAGATGGTTCTGCAACCGCAAACTTCTCACTAGCATCTAGTGCAGTTTCTGGTAATTCTGTCTCAGTTCTTGGATCTCGTTTTGCAAGAAATGTAGACGAACAAGCAGTACCGGTAGAAGTCATTACTGAGCTTGAAATTCGTGCATCTGGTTACACTGAAACCAATGAACTATTACAAGCATTAGTTCCATCTTATAATTCGCCTAAAGGCTATATTACAGATGGTTCTGACCATATGAGACCTGCTACTTTACGTGGTATGGCACCAAATCAGACTCTAGTACTAGTAAATGGTAAAAGACGTCATCAGGGTGCATTAGTACACGTAAATGGTTCAGTTGGTCGTGGTTCAACTCAGGTTGACTTAAATGCTATCCCAGCAAGTGCAATTTCTAAAATTGAAGTCTTGCGTGATGGTGCTGCAGCTAAGTACGGATCTGACGCTGTTGCAGGTGTTATTAATTTAATATTAAAAGAAACTGGTGGAGCCGATATGAGCGTTACCTACGGTCAAAATTATTCTTATTTTGAAAGAGGTTATGCTGCAGGCGAAGGCCTAATTGATGGACAAGATGCAGATACCTATTCTTGGGATCTTGATACAGATCACGAAGGTACTGGATATTTACCATACAGTGCAGACCGTGGTTATGCACGTTCAGGTCTTGAAACAGTTTTAAAAGAAGATGGAAGAAACCTAATTATTCATGCTGGTAACGGAATGGAAATATTTGGTGGAAATCTATACTTAAGTGGTCAAATTCGTGACGGTGGTCGTACAAATCGTGCAGGGCTTGATCCAAGAAGACAGTACTTTGCGGGTATGGATGCAGAAGAACATGCATTCGATAGAGAAAATCACCGTATTGGTGCTGGTAAGTTTGAACAAGTAAGTTTAATGTGGAATGGTAGTTTCCCTATGGAACGTGGTACTTTCTACACATTTGGTGGATATAATACACGAGATGGTGAAAGTGGATGTTACTACAGAAGAGCGCAAGATAATCGTACTCTTCGTGCATGGTATCCAGATGGATTCTTACCTCTAATTAGCCCAGAGCTTTCAGACAAATCGTTCGCGGTTGGAATGAAAGGTCTTATGGGAGATTATGCGTATGATCTAAGTTTAACAAATGGATCAAATGACTTTGCATGGGGAATGGTAAACAGTCATAACGCTACTTATGGAACTAGTGCTGGACAGCAATCTGAGTTCGACCTAGGAACATTAGGCTATAGTCAAACTACTATAAATTTTGATTTAACTACTCAAAGAGAGATTGATGGGTTCGCTGGACCAGTAAGTCTTGCTATGGGTGCTGAAATTCGTACGGAAAACTATACTATCGACGCTGGTGAAGAAGCAGGTTATGCTGATGGCGGTTTTGATGTATTAGACGGTCCAAATGCAGGCGCAGGCGCAGCAGTTGGTTGTCAATGTTTACCAGGATTAGCTCCTAATAATGAGCAAGACCGTGATAGAGACGCGCTTAGTTTCTACGTTGATGCTGAAGCAGATGTTAAAGACGGCTTATTAGTAAATGTTGCCGTAAGAGCAGAAGACTACAGTGACTTCGGTAATCACGCAACTGGTAAAGTTGCTATGAGATATGAAATACAAGACGGCCTAGCTGCTAGAGGTTCAATTAGCACAGGATTTAGAGCGCCAGCTTTACAAGAAGCGTATTTCTCATCTATTGCAACAAACTTTATTGACGGAATACCTTACGAAGTAGGTACTTTCCCAGTTGATACAGAACCAGCTAAGGCTTTAGGTGCTAAACCACTTGAACCTGAAACATCACAGAACATTTCAATGGGTATGACTTATAAAGATGATACGTTTAGTTTAGCAGTAGATGCTTATAGCATTACTGTAGATGATCGTATTACTATGAGTGAAACCTTTAAAGGTTCTGGTGCTACTTCTGATATGGCAACATTCTTTGCTGAAAGAGGTATCCCTGCCGTTGGTGGTAGATATTTCTTTAACGGAATTAATACTGAAACAAATGGATTGGACATAGTTGCAACTATGAATCGTGACCTTGCAAATGGTACACTATTATTAAAAGCAGCTATGAACTTCAATGATACTGAGGTTACTAATAAAGGTGATCTTGTAACTCCAGCAGCGCTAGCTGATTATACAGGCGCTTCTTTGTTAGGTCGTTCTAACACTGTGAGATTTGAAAGTTCCTCTCCTTCAGAAATGTTCCAGTTCTCAGCAAGAGTTCAAAGACCAACATCAACATGGATGGTTAAAATGAACCGTTGGGGTGAAGTAACAATTCCTTCAGGAAGTGTAGCAAGAGAACAAGTACTAAGTGGACAATGGACTACAGACATGGAATATTCATTCCAGGCAAATAGTCAAGTTCGTGTTTCATTTGGTATGAATAACGTTTTCGATGTCTACCCAGACAAAACTATTAAAAGAAATAGTTTCAATGGAATATTCCAGCATTCTGGATATAGTCCATTTGGATTCAACGGACGTTATGTTTACACTCGTTTAGATATGACTCTATAATAGTTGAGTTAGTAGAACTGAATAAAATAAAAAGCCTCTATTTTTTGTAGAGGCTTTTTATTACCTTTTCATATCATGAGAATACACTATATCATATTAACAGCCATTGCATTACTGTGCGCTAATTGTAGCACACAAAACAATATGCAAGGCGGAGTGTCTTCTACTTCTAGTATAGCATCACAGGTAGGCATTGATATTCTTAAAAAAGGTGGGAATGCATTTGATGCTATTGTTGCAACAGGATTTACATTGGCAGTTACCTCTCCTTCAAATGGGAATCTCGGTGGTGGAGGGTTTTTAGTCGCCTATACCGCAGATGGGGAAGCAATTAGTTTAGATTTTCGAGAAAAAGCTCCAGAACTTTCCTATGAAACAATGTTTCTTGATGAGAATGAACAATATAGTCGTGATCTTGCCTTAAACTCTCATAAATCTTCAGGTGTACCGGGAACAGTTAATGGCTTATTAAAAATTTTTAGTGATTATGGTTCTGGTAATTTTACATTAGAAGAAATAATGGCTCCTGCCATAGATTATGCAGAAAATGGATATCCAATTAATGGGGTTGCTGCACAAGGATTTGATTCTTATAAAGCATTATTTTTAAACGATGAAGGATCTGCTAAAATTTTTATAAAAGATATAAACAATGATATCTTGGATATTCAACAAGCTTTTATAAATGGAGAACTATCTCAAGAAGAGTATGGAAAAAAATTAGCTAATATTGACGAGTGGCAAGAGGGTGATATTTTAATACAAAAAGATTTGGCAAACACATTAAAGCGTATTGCTAAAAATGGTAATGCTGGATTTTATTCTGGTAAAACAGCAGAACTGATTATACAAGAAATGGTTGCTAATAATGGTTTTATAACAAAAGAAGACTTACTTAACTATCATTCAATCTATCGCGATCCTATAATAGGCACATATAGAAACAATCAAATTATTTCTATGGGTCCACCAAGCTCAGGTGGAGCATTATTAGTACAAATGTTTAATATGATTGAAAACTTTGATATGAAATCTATGGAAAGAAACTCTACAGAATTTGTACATCTTTTAACGGAGGTACAAAGACTGGCTTATGCAGATAGGGCAATACACTTAGGAGACCCAGATTTTTGGCCTAGCCCGATTCCTATATTAATATCAAAAGAGTATGCAAAAGAACGGTTATCATTGATATCAATGAATTCTGCTACTCGTAGTACAGAAATTGCAGCAGGTAAAAATCTTTCAAAAGAAAGCGTAGAAACAACACATTATTCAGTAATGGATAATCAAGGTAATGTTGTGGGAATTACTACTACGCTTAATATGAGTTACGGGAATAAAAAAGTAGTAGATGGTGCTGGATTTTTATTAAATAATGAGATGGATGATTTCTCATCTAAGCCTGGCACAGCAAATGCATTTGGGTTAATTGGATACAAAGCCAATGCTATTGCACCATTTAAACGACCACTTAGCTCTATGAGCCCTACAATTATTATTGATAGTGAAGGCACTCCGATTTTAACAATTGGTGCTGCTGGTGGATCAAGAATTATTACTGCAGTATTACAGATCATTATTAGTGTTGTGGATCATGATTTGAACATACAAGAAGCTATTGATGCACCACGAACACACTCTCAATGGTTACCAGATAATTTAAGATATGAAAAAAATTCTCTCACTAAGGAAACTATTAGTGAACTAGAAGCACTAAATCATATATTTGAACATGATGGTGCTGTAGAAAGAGGTGTATATGGACTTGCACAAACACATGGAGTACAGTTAAAAGATAATAAATTTATAACAGGTTTTGATAAAAGAGGAAAATATGATGAAAATGAAGGCATTACATACTAATAAATCGTTAATTGCAATAACACTACTAATAACCATAATTCTTTTAGGTTGTAGCGATAGCAATCGTGCTACACAATCAACAGTACCTACGCCTACTGTTATTTATACGCCCGGAGAAATAGTATCAGACGGTCAAGGTTATGTTCAATATAGGGTTGGTAATACTCCTGTGATTATTACGGTACCTCATGATGGGACATTGGTTCCATCTTCAATGGCAGACCGCACTGGAGATACAGCACGTGCAGTAAATACAAGAAAAGTAGCAGAACAATTTGCAGTATTTTTTAATGCAAATTCGAATGGTCTTTTTCCACATATTATCTATAATAACGTTAGTCGTACAAAATTAGATCCTGATGCAAATGTAACAGATGGGGCACAAGGCAATAGTTACGCTACTTTGTCATATGGCACATATCACAGTTATTTACAAACAGCTATTGATTCTGTAGAGGCTCATTTTGATTCAGGGGTACTACTCAATCTTGTTGAGCATGATCATTCCGTGCAACAAGTTGAATTGGGATATCTATTATCTGCAAATAATTTAAATCTATCAGATAGCGCGCTTAATTCATATAGCAGTCAATCTAGCGTTAATCAAATGGCCTCTATTTCTGCAGCTACATTTTCAGAAGTAGTTAGAGGATATAGTAGTTTTGGTAATTTATTATTTTCCTCATCATACAATGGCTATAATTTTAGTGTTGTACCAACCTTAGACAATCCATCTCCAGGTGCTAATTCATACACATCCGGAGGATATACTTTAGAAACCTATGGTAGCAGTGATAGTGGTAAGATTAATGCGATTGAAGTAGCTACTCCATATGCTGGTTTTAGAGATAATGCCAATGCTTATCGTGCAGTAGGGGTGGTATTAGAGAATGCGACTAAACAATTCTATCAAGAACAAGTAGGTCAAGTTATTTACTAAAAATTTATCTTAACGCGTTAGCTTTATTTAAATACTCGGTAGCATCTTCAAGTCTGCCTTCTCCAAAATAGGTACGATATACCCCATAATAATAGCTAGCATTATTTGGATCAGCATCAATCAATTCTAAATAATATGTTCTAGATTTTCTCCATCTTTCTGCTTGTTCAAGTGCTTTTGCAAGACCCAATAAAGCTTCTTTATCATCAGGGGCTAGAAAATATGCTTCTTCAAAATTATATTCTGCTTCTTCAAATTCTTTCATATTTAAATACACTAATCCTCTATTAAAGAATAAATCTACTTTTTCTTTATCATCTTCAGATTGCTCGATTGCAGAATCAAGATGTATCAATGCAGACTCAAAGTCTTCTTTTGCAAGATATAAAGCTCCTAGGTTTTTAAGAGCAGATACTTCATTAGGATCAACTGATAAAGCGCTTTCATAATATTCTAATCCTTTATCAAAATCGCCTAAACGTACTGCGCTCTGTCCTGCGCTAACAAGAAGTGCTAAATTGACATCGGCTGGTATATCTGGCAAATCTAATGCTTGGTCTATGTATTTAAATGTGTTTTCTTTGTCACCTTTTACTGAATAATATAGGCCAAGTAGCGCATATGCACCTGGTTGTGAAGGATCTAATGCTTTAGCTTGCATTGAAGTTGTAATAGCTTGGTCTATCAATGCATTTCTTTTATCCGGATCGCTTACCTTGTTTAACAAGCCTAAAAATCCAGACGCTCTATAATAAATTAAATTATAACTTTTTGTCATTGAAGCTGCAACAGCTTGAGACATCGATATTTTTTTATCATTTGGAGTAGGACGAATCTTAGTACTTGCTGCAGCAGTACTTGCAATATCCATATACTCTTTTACTTTAGCCCAATTTTGTGCTCTAGGATAAATTTTATCTGCTAAATGAAATGCTGCTTCCCACTTGTCCTTTGGATGATTTAAGGCCTTCAATAAAAATTCCTCTGCCTTGTCCCATTCTTTATCTTTTAATCTAATTTTTGCAGACTCTAAATCTTGTCCAGCAAATAGCATAGAAACCAATATTAATGTAAGAAAAAAGTTTTTTATAATTCTCATAAGTATATATCCTCCAGTTATAGGAACAAGTTAGTAGTATTATTGTCAGATTTCAATAGGTAAGACTTGATTTAATCCATTCTTCTCTTATTTGATATTCGTCTTCTGAAATCGATAATAAACCTCTACAACTGATATCTTCAATACAAAAAGATGCCATTGTTGCCCCACATATCATTGATTCTTGAATATTTTTTCCTTTCATCTTTGCTGAAAGAAGTCCTCCAACAAAAGAGTCTCCTGCTCCAGTAGTATCCATCACTTTTTTCACAGGATATGCCCCTATTGAAAAATATTTTTCATGATTGAAAAAAGATGCTCCCTCTTCTCCCTTTTTTATAATTAGGCTTTTTGTGCCCATTTGAAGAATACAATCTGCCATATCTTTTATAGTAGGATTATTAAGACCAGACAACGCTAATGCCTCATTATAATTGATACATAATAGATCAGCTTTAGAAATAGCTTTTTTTAAATCTTTATTAGCTATGTCTATATACAGTTTAAAGGTATCTAAAATAACAAATGGATCTGATTCAATTTGTTCTAACAGCATAAGTTGTAATCGAGGTAGCGTATTACCTAATAATAGGTAATCGCAATTTCTTGAATTGTTTGATAAAATAGGTTTATATTTTTCTGAAATTCCAGGATCAACATATAAAGTTTTCCTGCTAGAAAAATCAAACTGATATTCTCCTCCCCAGATAAATGTTTTTCCTTTTTCGATTGTTAAATCATCTAGATTATTAGAATGATTGCCTAAAAAATCAAAATGCTCTTTTGGAAAGTCATCTCCAACAACGCCAATCAATTGACACGTGTTTTTTGGAGCTGCCAATAATGCATAAGAAGCAGATCCACCTAGAACATTTTCATAGGTTCCGTATCTATTAACAATTTTATCGATGCTAATTGAACCAAAAACTAAACCTTTATGTGATTGATTTGAAGTCATAGAATTTTTTATTAAGATAGGAAAGTAAACTAAATGAAAAAAGAAAAAATAGTATTGGGTATTAGCGGAGGTGTTGATAGTTCTGTTGCAGCTATCTTATTACAAAAAGATGGATATGATGTACATGGTGTCTTTATGAAAAATTGGGATGACAAGCATGCTATTTGTTCTGCAGAAGATGATTATGCTGATGCTGTTAGTGTATGTAAAAAACTGAATATCTCGTTAAAAAAAATTGATTACACAGATGAATATAAAGATAAGGTATTTAAACAATTTCTAGATGACCATATTAACGGATTCACCCCGAATCCTGATGTTTTATGTAATAAAGAAATAAAATTTGAAGTGTTTCAAAATTATGCACAAGAAATAGGTGCAACAAAAATTGCTACAGGTCACTATGCAGATCATTACAAATCTGGATCAAATTGCTATCTAAAAAAAGCAAAAGATAAATCAAAAGATCAGAGCTACTTCCTGCATCAGCTAGGACAATCTGAATTAGAAAATACTATCTTCCCTTTAGGGAAAATTCTAAAAAAAGATGTACGAAATATTGCAAAAAAATATTCTCTAATCAATCATAATAAAAAAGATAGCACTGGAATATGTTTTATTGGAGAAAGAAAATATAATGATTTTGTTGGAGAACATTTGTCATCTGAAAAAGGAGAAATTCAGTCACTTGATGGAGAAATATTAGGCAAGCATAGTGGTCATATTTATTTTACAATTGGTCAAAGAAAAGGTTTGGGTATTGGTGCAAGATTTAGCGCTGAAGACAAGCCATGGTATGTAGCTAAAAAAGATATTAAGAATAATATTGTTTTTGTGGTACAAGGAGAAGACCATCCTGCCCTATTTAGTAAAACAATTATAGCAAAGAATATTAATTGGATTAATAAAAAACCTAAGATATTACCAAAAAAATATTATGCAAAAGTCAGATACAGAGATAAAGACAAGGAATGTAATATTTTTTCTTTAGATAACAATTCATATCTCATTAAATTTGAGTCAAAACAAAAAGCTATCACCACAGGACAATCTATTGTCTTTTACGATAAAGAAGGGACATGTATCGGTGGTGGTGTTATCTCCAAAAGAGATATACCTTTTTTAGGACAAAATATTGAATGAATAATCAACTACATATTGGGATTTTGGCTGCAGGCAAGGGATCAAGAATGGGATCTGAACTACCTAAGGTTTTACATCAACTAAACGGTAAAAGCTTAATTGATTATGTGCTAGATACAGCATCAAAATTAAACCCAGATTCAATCACTCTTGTAGTAGGTTTTCAGAAAAATCGTGTGAAAAATCATATACAAAATGATAATATAAATTATGTATCTCAAGAACAACAATTAGGAACAGGTCATGCAGCGCTACAACTAGAAAATCAGCTAGCAAATCAATCAGGTCATTTATTAATATTATATGGTGACGTACCAAATATCAAATCTAGCACCCTATCCCCTATAATAGATGAACATATAAAGGAAAATCGCAATGCAACTTTGATTACTGCAACGCTAGACGATCCAACAGGATATGGTCGCATTATCAGAAATCAAGATGGTGATCTATTAAAAATAGTAGAAGAAAAAGATTGCACTCCAGATGAGAAAAAAATCAAAGAATGGAACCCCGGTATATACATTTTTAAAATTCCACAGCTTTTTATTGAATTAAAAAGAATAAAATCTAATAATGCATCAAATGAATACTATTTAACCGATGTTATAGAGTTGATTAAAGAAAATTCTGCAGTACAAGCAAAAAAAATTGGCAATCCTATGGAGGTAATAGGAATCAATACAATAAACCAATTAAATTCACTGGAAAATAGTTAAAGGATGAAATATTTTCTTGATTCAGTCATTGTTAT
>JBJKZN010000039.1:0-47076 GCA_045560315.1 Fidelibacterota bacterium
GAGCGCTAGAAATCATTACAATTCCAAATAGCGCACCAAGAATCATACGATTCATAGTTAACTCCTTTTTCTCGGTTATCTTCATATATTAATATATTAACTTAAGGATACAAGCTATGCACCCTCAGCAAATTTGACTTATTTAATTCAGAACCGCAACCATTAAATTTATGATAGAATTATTATTTTTTTCTTTCAGGAAATAATTGTGGTAATTTTAAGTCAATCATTATGAAATTTTTAGATTTAAAGACACAACAAGATCGTATCCGTAAACCGTTAGAAAAACGATTCAATACTATTTTAGATCATGGTGCTTATATCATGGGACCAGAAGTACATGAATTAGAAGAAAAGTTAGCAGATTATTGTGGAGTCAAACATGCAATTTCATGCTCATCGGGAACAGATGCATTATTAATTCCTCTTATGGCATGGGGAATAGGTCCTGGAGATGCTGTATTTACTACTCCATTTACATATGTTGCTACTGCAGAAGTCATTGCCTTATTGGGCGCAACCCCTGTTTTTGTTGATGTTTATGATTCTACCTTTAATATTGACTGTGAAAAGCTTGAAATTGCTATTCAAGACATTATTAAATCAGGAAAGTTTAAGCCCAAAGCAATTATACCAGTTGATTTATTTGGAGTTCCGGCTCGCTATCGTTTAATTGATAGTATTGCAAAAAAATATCACTTAAAAGTGATTGAAGATGCCGCACAAAGTTTTGGTGGAGCTATTGGAGATAGAAAAGTAGGAACGTTTGGTGATGTTGCGGCTACTTCATTTTATCCAGCAAAACCATTAGGTTGTTATGGAGACGGAGGAGCTATTTTTACCAACAATGATAATCTGGCAGAACAATGTAAAGCAATACGTATTCATGGAACAAGCTCAGATAAATATAATAGTGAAGTAATTGGATTAAATGGGCGATTGGATAGTATGCAAGCAGCAGTATTATTAGAAAAACTTACAATTTTTAATGAAGAGCTAGAAATGCGAAATAAAGTAAATGATAATTATAGAAAATATTTGAATAATGCACAATATATACCAGAAAATTACAATTCTGCACATGCATTATTCTCAATTACATTAGGTTCTCATCAAAAAAGAGAAGAATTAATAAATAATTTGAAACATAATAATATACCAAACGTAATTTATTATAAATATCCTATTCATTTGATGAAGGGATTTGATTATTTAAAATATAAGAATGGAGATTTTCCTGTTTCTGAAAATTTATCACAAACAATTGTTAGTTTGCCGATGCATCCTTATCTTGCCGAAATGGATATTGATACAATCATAAAAACATTAAAAAATAATGAGTAAAAAAATATTAATAACAGGAGGTGCAGGGTTTATTGCTCATCATGTAATTGATAAAATTTTATCTACTACAGATTGGGAGATTATTACTTTAGACCGACTAGATTTTAGTGGAAATCTTAACAGGCTAAATGAGATTGTTACTGCTTATCCTTCCTCTGAAAGAAAAAGAGTTAAGATTGTTCATCATGATTTAAAAGCAGAGATTAATCCAGAGATTACAGCCACTATTGGAGAAATAGACTACATCAGTCATCTTGCTGCAGGATCACATGTTGACAGATCTATTACTTATCCGTTAGAGTTTGTAATGGATAATGTTGTAGGGACAGCACATATTTTAGATTACGCTAGAAAGCTAGAGAACTTAGAAAGATTTGCATATTTTAGCACAGATGAAGTATTTGGCCCAGCTCCAAAAGGAGTTAATTATAAAGAAAATGATAGATATAATTCTACCAATCCTTATTCAGCTACAAAAGCTGGAGCAGAGGAGCTAGTAGTTGCTTACGAAAATACTTATGGGCTACCATCTATAATTACACACACAATGAACGTATTTGGCGAACGACAAAATCCCGAGAAATATATTCCTATGGTAATAAAAAAAGTTCGGGACAATGAGACAGTAACCGTGCATGCGAATGCGGAGAAAACGGTTGCAGGGTCTCGACATTATATTCATGCTGAAGATGTCGCAGAAGCTCTATTATTCCTATATAATTATGATATATCATCTATAAAACCTGATGAAACAGGCGCTAAATGTCAAAAATTCAATATAGTAGGAGCTGACGAAATTAACAATCTAGAGTTAGCACAGTTTATTGCAAAAATACAAAATAAAGAATTGAAATATGAGATGGTAGATTTTCACTCACAAAGACCTGGACACGACTTAAGATATGCCTTAAATGGTTCTAAAATGGAGGCAATGGGGTGGAGTCCTCAATCAGCCTTTGATAGATTACAATCTACTGTTGAATGGACGCTTAATAATCCTGGATGGCTTTCTATATGAGCGTATTTATGAATATAATATTAAAGATTTGTTAAATTTATTTTTGAAACTAAATTCTTCTGATGTATAAAAAATATATTATTTTATTTATTGCCTTATCCTTTGCTAATGGACAAACCCTACCTATGGGTGGGAGTGTTACTAATTCAGAGTTAGATTTACTTAAAGATCAATTAAAGACTGATACTGCAATTGCTGTAGAAGAAGAATTAACAACGGGCGATTTAGATGATGATATAAAGGAAATATCTATTACTACTACAGAAGATCCTTTTAGTCGATTAGATTATTTTGGATATACCTACTTCCTACGCGACATTAATTTCTTTGATAATGTTCCTACTCCAATAAATTTCAAATTAGGCAGTGGAGATAAAGTTGTCTTATCTTTGTGGGGAGAGCGCAACATACAAGAGACTTTTACTATCAATAGAGAAGGTTCAATTTATTATGAAAAAGTTGGATTTATCAACCTTGCTAATAAGACCTTAGAAGAAGCAGAAGAAATCTTGACCAGCAGACTAGCTTCTACATATGCTACATTGAAAGATAAAGATAATCCGACTCAATTAAGTTTAAGTTTAGGAAAAATTAAATCTATTAATGTTTATTTTACTGGACATGTTAGTAGTCCCGGCATTCATCTTATACATCCTTTTTCAGATATTTTTTCATCTATTGTACAAGCGGGAGGTATTACTGAAAATGGTTCTTTAAGAAGTGTTGAGATTGTTAGAAATGGTCAAGTTATTCATACAATAGATTTTTATAATTTTTTGATTAGTGGCAAAGGTAATTTTTCTAATATAAGACTATTGGATGGTGATGTTATTCATGTGCCAACAATCTTAAGTCGCTCAGAAATAATGGGTTCAGTATATAATCCTGCATTCTATGAGCTATTACCAAATGAGACGTTAGGAGATTTAATAAGATATAGTGGAGGTTTAACACCCAATGCTAGCTCCCTTATTAATCTTGATATAATAGAGCCAGCAGAAACTCGAATTTCAGATGACAATGCAGTTTCAGGAAAAATTGTAAATATAAAAGATGCACCAAATTTCAAATTAAATAATGGAACAACGGTATATGTTGAATTTATACAAGATGTAGCAACTCGAGTAAGAATTATAGGACAAGTAAAGTCTCCAGGATATTATCCAGCGACAAATTTAAAAGAAGTATTAGATATAGCAGGTGGTTTTAATGATCCGCTTTATAGGCCATCAATACGTGATGATGAAATTATAATTTTACGAAAAGATAACACGCAATTTTATGGCTTAGAGTTTAAAATACCGTATTCAGAATCTGCAGAATTTAATCTAATTCCTGATGATAAAATTTTTGTGTATGAGGATGCAAATTATAATAATACTTTTACCATTAGAGTTGAGGGAGAAGTCAATAAAGCTGGTACGTATGCATACTCAAAAAATATGACAGTTTTGGATGCTATTAATTTAGCAGAAGGATTCACTGATGTTGCTAATAAAGAAGCGTTTACTGTTTTAAAAGAAACAGCTATTACATCTATAGATGGTTTTGTAGAAACTACTACTCAAGAAACAGTCCAAGCTGCAACTTTAGATTATGAGATTGATGAAAACTCAGTCATTGTTATTCAGCGCCTTCAAAATGTGGTAACAGTGTCTGGTAATGTTTATACGCCAGGATTAGTTACTTATAATGAAGGTGATTCTATAAAAGATTATATTAATAAATCTGGTGGAGTGCTAAATAACACTCTTATGAGAGATATATATATAACACGTACAAATGGTGAGATTGTTCTTGTAAAAAATAGATTGAAACAAAACTTAGCTAAGGTTAAGCCCGGTGATATAATTACAATTCCTCTAAATCCAGAACCAAGAGAATTAGATGTAACACGACTTACATCAGACATAGTAAGTATTCTTACTAATTTAGCAACAATCATTTTCATAATTGACAGCAATACAGACTAAATTTCTATGCAATTAATTCTTTTACGGCACGGTGAAAGCGAATGGAATCTAGCAAATAAATTTACAGGCTGGAAAGATGTTCTCTTAACAGAAGACGGTATCAAAGAAGCTCATTTTTCAGGAAAAAAATTACTTGAAACAAATATCAAAATTGATAGCATCTATACATCTATACTAACCAGAGCAACACATACAACTGATATTGTTGCAGAAATTATTGGATTTTCAAAAGAGAATATTCAATATGACTGGAGATTGAATGAAAGACATTATGGGGCATTGCAAGGATTAAATAAATCAGAAACAGCTGAAAAGTATGGTGAAGATCAAGTTCATATATGGAGAAGAAGTTATAATATACCCCCACCTCTTCTATCTGAGAATGATAAACGACACCCTAAATTTGATAATAAATTCAAAGATATTAAAGAGATACTGCCAGCCGGTGAAAGCTTAAAAGATGTTATTCAGCGCTTAAATCCATTTTGGGAAACCTATCTTGAGTATATTACTGCAAATATAGGAAATCACTTGATTGTTGCACACAGCAATTCTTTAAGAGCTATCATTAAAACTTTAGATGGATTAAACTCAGAAGAAATAATGGATATTAATATTCCAACAGGAGTGCCACTTATTTATCAATTAAGTGATAAATTAAATGTAGTCAGTAAAAAATATTTAATTGACGATGAAACTTTAGAAAGAAAAAATAAAGCAATAATGAAACAGGGGACTAAAAATGGATAAAATAATTTCTACATCATTAAATGATCATTTTGATTTAAAGAGTGATATGCTTGAATTGTTACCTGAAAAATTAAAAAAAATATCTCAAGTATTAATACACGCATTATCTAGTGAGAATAAATTGTTGTGGTGTGGAAATGGTGGAAGCGCTGCTCAGGCAGAACATTTATCTGCTGAATTATTGGGCGGACTAAATAAGAAAAAAGTAGACCCATTTTTTTCTATTTGTTTAAATGCTGATTCTTCTTTTATAACAGCGTGGTCAAACGATGACTCATTTGATAATATTTTTTCTAGACAAATTAAAGCATTTGGTAAAGAAGGAGACGTACTGATTTTATTAACAACCAGCGGTAATTCAGCGAATCAAATTAATGCAGCAAAAATTTGTAAAGATTTAAACATAGATGTTGTTTCATTGACAGGAAACAATGGAGGTGAGGTGTTAGCACTTTCTGATTACAATATCAATATTAAGAGTGCAAGTACCCAAAGAATACAAGAAATGCATATTATGATTGGACATATTCTTTGCGATATTATTGAAGAGTCTTTATAATCTATAAGAGATACGCACTCCTATTCCATTTTTCATATCTTCATTATTCAATATATAAACGCTTAAATCAGAAATACTCATTTGATTTTTTTTATCAAACTTTTTTGTCAAGAGAAGCTCATATTTTGCTTTGTCACTAACATTAATTTTTCTAGCTACTTTCAATCGATAATGATAATTAGAATAAATTTCTCCACTTACTCCTAAATGAAAGACTTTTACAGGTAATACTTCCAAATGGTTAATAAATGGGTTTCCAAGAGTATGACCCTTATAGCTCCAACCAAGGCTGTATTGATAGTGATTATAATATGCATCATTGTGACGTGTTCTATCTTGATCTGTAGTTTGTAAGTATTCAATTAAAAAATGTGTTTTCGGAATATAGTTTTCTAATTCTACCCCCCATAATCCATCTATTCTATTAGAAAATCTTAGTCCACTTGTATCTTCAAAGAAATGCTGATAATAGATTTTTAATATTTTATCTTCTGTTATTCTTTTATAGTAAAAATCCCAAATACCTAGGTGATTACCTAAAGCATTGCTATGTGGCTCTCCTTCTAATAGCGGTCCATCTGCACTAATAAATACTTTGAGAAAATCTTTGAAGGAGCTAGGAAAGTCTCCATATTCTTCTGTACTTCCTCCCCACATTGCTTCGTGAACAAATCCAGAACTAAATTCATTATTATCTTTTATATAATTTAAGTAAAGAAATTTTTCATGTAACATAGGTGCATTTTTATAAACTTTATTTTTTTCAAATAATCCATGAGCAATCCCCAAAGTAAAATGAATACTTTTATTTCTTTTCAATTTATAAGAGCTTAATAGTCCTATTTTTGGCATTGGCTGAGCATTATTGCTTATTAAAATTGATCCAGAACTGATATTATTATTTAAGTAAACACTAAAGTCTTTATAATATCTTCCAGCTTTGATATAGATGTTATTATATATTTTAGACTTAATAAATGATTCACCAATGTATGTTCTATCTTCTGAAGCAGAAATTGACAAATGATAATCAACACCATTTTTTTGATACATACCATTATAATCAAACTTCATTTTTGAAGGTTCCTGTCCATAGCTGTTGTATTGTGACCACCATTGATTAGACAAGTAAGAATTTAATTCAAGACTATATTGATTGTGAAAATCTTGAGAATAAAGTTTTGTAAATAGTACTAATAATAGAATACTATTTTTTTGAATATTATTTTTTGTGAATGGGTTTAACATAAAATTTCCAATCCATTACTTCAATAGTTGAGTGTTCTGTTATATCAAATGATTGGAATTCTTTGTTAGGTAAGACCCTTTTCTCAGATCCATTGACTAATAAATCTATTGGCATAACAAAACTGTCATTTATATTGTTCCACTTATAATAAAATCTAGAATCCGTTTGATAATACTCTAATTCAGGTTGATTGGAAGTGTAAAAATATTGATCTGAAAAATATGAATAATCAGTACCAGTTTTCTCTTTAACCTTAAGGAAGAAATCTTCTGTGCTGACATGGCCTTTTGCATTTTCTATCATGAATTCTTTTAGTATTTCAAACCAAATAGGGTCATCATTGATAGCACTTCTCAAGGTATGCATTACCCAAGCACCTTTCATATAAGTATCACCATTTAAAGCCCAATAATTTTCATCTTCTGGACCTACAATAGGAATTTTATTTTGAATCCTTGATTTAATGCTCTTCAAGTAATCAATACTCGCTGGATAGCTATTAAACTTATCTTCGAAGTATAATGCTTCAGAATAAACTTGTAATCCTTCATGAATCCATATATGGGTTGGATCAGCAGCAGTAACACTATTACCAAACCATTCATGACCAGTTTCATGGATAATAAGTGGATCAATGACGCCATACATAGCCCAACTACTACTTCTAACACCATTATATATACTAAATCCATTTCCATAGGTTACAGCTGACTGATGCTCCATACCTAAATATGGGACTTCAATTAGTTTATATCCATCATCCCACCATTGATAGTCTCCAAAGTATTTTTCATAGAAACGAACAACTTCTTTTGATTGTGGAAAGTAGTTTTGTGCAACTTCTTCATTATAATCTAACACATAATGATTCATATAATGGGTTGTGTCTTCTGTAATAAATGTGTCTTGAACGACAACATAGTTTCCGATTTGAACAGAAATATTATAATTATTAATCGGATTATTCACAAACCACTCGTAGGTAGTCTTGTCATCCTCTTTTTCTATAACGCTTCTTAGTTGACCGTTACCAACGCCCACTAAATTAGATGGTACAGTAAAAGCCATTCGAACACTATCAGGTTCTTCAGTAATATGATCTTTATTAGGCCACCAAATTCTTGCGCCTTCACCTTCACACGAAACCGCTACCCAATCTCTATCATTTTTATCTTTAGACCATGTGAATCCTCCTGACCAAGGTGGATTATCAGCACTTTGAGGTATTCCATAATAATGAACTGTAAAATCGAATAATGTATCTTTATCTATAGTTTCATTGAAGACTAAAATAACAGCGTCTTCTTCTCGACTATATTCAACAGAACTATTTTGATGAGTAATTTTCGTAATATTTAAATTTTTAGCTAGATCTACTTGCAGAGTGTCAATATCATCAAGACTTTTTGCTTTAATGGTTACAAAGCCATCTATTGACTTCTTTTGAATATCAAAGTCTATATTGATATCATAATATGATACATCGTATGAGCTGCGATATTCATTTAAAAATCCCATCAAATAATTATTACGCGTTAATTCTGGCATATTGGTCTGAGATCCATGAGGTCTCAAATTAGCAACATTTGAATTACAAGCAATTAGCAAGATACAAAATGTGAGTATGCTATATCTTTTTTTCATAGTGGGTTGTTGATTGAAACATATTTTTAGCAAAAATGATGTAGTACAATAGAATGCAAAACAAAAACCAAAGAACAATAGCAAAGGCTTCTTTTATTGCAAAGAGTATGTAAGCAATAGCAAAATAGACTATCCATTTTACCCAATTAGGTTGATTCCAGAGCTTTAGCAACAAATTCATCGTTCTGCAAAATAATACAATTTGTTATAATAATCTAATGCTTCATCATAAATTGGTTGATATTTTTGATCTAATTGTTGTTCGTTAGATGGAAACTTCTGAAAATGGGTTGTAGTGATAACATTATCGTACCAATGTTTCCACCAAATACCATCTTGAGGATAATTTCCCTTCTCCCATCTCATCATAGAGATATCAAATTCTAAATTAATACTGTTGCACCACTGCGATAATATTTTTTCAGGGTTATTAAGTAAAATATTCGAATCAATCACAATAAATTTTTTACCAATCCTACCCAAATATCTCATGATTTTATATTGTTGAGGGTATCCAAGCTCATCTACATGGTTGAGAGTATTTTTCTTAACGTAAGATTTGATTACATCTTTAGGATGACGTATTAAAATACAATTTTCAAAATTTTTAATCCAATCGATATTATTTAAATCAATTAAATGATGTGCCATATGTTTTTGATACCAAATTTTCTTTTTATCAGGTATAGTTGAAGTAAGATTTTTTACCACATCCCTATATTGATTAGGATAATAGTCTATAATTTCTTGATACATTGGATGTTTTAACTTTTTTTCCTTCAAGTAATAAGCGTAGAAAGGCTCATCAGAAACAAATATATCACTTCTTGAAGACCAAGAGCGCATAAGCGCTGTAGATATATTTCTTGGACCTGACCAACAAGCAATTTTCATATTAAGCTATAGAATCTTCAATGTGGCTGTTGTATAACATTCTAATTTTATTAACTAAAGAATTAGAATTAGTTGATTCTAATTGTCGACCTTCTAATTTTGATACTGGAATGATACCTGCAAACGTACCTGTTACAAAAGCTTCATTGCAATCTTCAATATCTTCAAATATAAAATTAGCTTGAACACATTTGATGCTATTTTTATGACATAGGTTAATAGCTTTTCCTCTTGTAATGCCATTTAAACAATATTCCCCAGTAGAAGTAAAAACCTCATTATTTTTTATAAAGAATAAGTTAGTTGAGTTGCATGTACTGACATTGCCATGAATATCATTCATAATTCCTTCATCATACCCAAGCTTGTTTGCTTCTATACTTGCTAAAATGCAATTAAGCTTACTAAGAGTGTTGTAGTGTGGGCTTAGTATATTTTCGTTTGGCCTAATATTAGGAACTCTACCAATCGCTACTCCTTTAATATAGGTATTAGGATCTGTTTTTTTATGCTCCGGTATTATAACAAAATTGATTGGACCCACATTAGCATTTGGATTTTGATAAGGAGTAATTTTATCGCCCCTAGAAACAACTAAGCGGATATGTATATCATTATCCATATTATTTTTATCTAACACCTTATTGATCTCATTAATCATTTCTTGTTTAGATTGAGCAATATCTAAGGAAATACCTTTTGCGCTTGCATACAACCTATCAAGATGTTCATCAATAAAAAGAAGTGTAGATTGATGAAGTCTAATTCCTTCCCAAACACCATCTCCTAATAAAAATCCACTATCAAAAACTGATATTTTTGCTTTATTTCTATGAAATAATTCTCCATTGATATTAATAAAAATATCTTCATTTTTTGGATTTGATATATATGAATGACTGCTCATTTGTGGGCCCACAGGGACTTGAACCCCGAACCTGCGGATTATGAGTCCGTTGCTCTAACCAATTGAGCTATGGGCCCTAAAAACTCATTTAAAATATAATAAAAACTTAAGCGAATTTTTTATTTTATTATAATATTTTACATTATATTTATCCGTGGGAAAACCTAAGATAGGAATTGTAGGAAAGGGATTTGTAGGAAGCGCTGTTCAACACGGTTTTTCTCCAAATGTTGGATGTGATGCTGAGGTTAGAGTATATGATAAGAATCCATCTAAATCACTAAATTCACTTGATGAAACTATTAACAAGAGTGATTTTGTTTTTGTATCTGTTCCTACGCCTTCAAAGAAAGATGGTAGCGCAGATTTAAGAATTTTAGAAAGTGCATTAAATGATATTGCTGATATATGCACTAACACGGAAACAATTATATTAATTCGATCTACTATCATTCCAGGAACAACAAGAAATCTGCAGCAAAAATTTAAAAATCTTAAATTAGTATTCAACCCTGAATTTTTGACTGAAAGATCTGCAAATTTTGATTTTATCAATCAATCAAGATCTATTTTTGGTGGGAAGAAAGAAAACACTAGTAAAGTAGCTGATTTATTTAGATGGAGATTTGGTGAATCGCTATCAATTTTGGAAACTAATTTTGAATCTGCAGAATTAATTAAATATATGGCTAATACCTTCTTTGCTACTAAGATTTCATTTTTAAATGATATGAAATTATTAAGTGAAAAGTCTAATGCAAATTGGGATGATGTTATTGAAGGATTTGTTCGAGATGGAAGAATAGGCCACTCTCACTTGAATGTACCAGGGCATGATGGAAAATATGGATTTGGTGGCGTTTGTTTCCCAAAAGATATGCAAGCTATCATTCATTTTGCTGATAGCCTTGATATAGATATGACAGTTTTAAAAGGTGCATGGAAAACAAACTTAAAAGTAAGACCTGAAAAAGATTGGGAAAAATTTAAGGGAAGAGCTGTATCTGAAGATGATTAGGGGGTTTTATAAAAAGAATGAGAAAATATGATGCAATTTGGTTGACTGGACAACCAGCAAGCGGCAAAACAACCTTAGCTACTTTACTTCTAAAAAAACTATCCAAAAATGAAAATAGTCAGCAATATTTTAATATTGATGGTGATGATTTGAGGGACTTATTCCAAAATAAGGATTATTCAAGGAAAGGTAGGGAAGCAAATATACGATTAGGAATGAGCATTGCTGCATATTTAATAAATAAAGGGTGTATTCCTATTGTTTCATTAGTATCTCCATATATCACTCTAAGAGAAGAATTTAAATCTAAGTATAAAGTACTAGAGATTTATTTACATACTAGTGAGATTAGGGGAAGAGAGAACTATTTTGCAGAAAATTATGAGCCACCAAAAGAAAATTTTTTGGATATGGATACAACACATAAATCAGAAGAGGAAAGTTTGGATGAAATACTCAATGTTTATTGGTAGATGGCAGCCTTGGCATAAAGGACATCGTTGGTTGATAGATCAAAGATTAAATGATAAGAAAAATGTTCTTATATGTATTAGAGATATGGAAACAGATGAAAATAACCCATATACACCTGAAGAAGTTAAAATAAATGTTGAAAAAGAACTAAAAGACTTAGTTCAAGAAGGGAAAGTAAAGGTAATCATTATTCCCGATATTGAATCAGTAAATTATGGTAGAGGTGTTGGCTATGATATTATAGAACATGTGCCTCCTAAGAAAGTCAGTGAAATCTCAGCAACTAAGATTAGAGAAAAATTATTTAAATAATTCTCTCTTGTTTTAAGCAATCAATTGCCTCTTGAATTCTATCATCCCAAGTACATTTGTTATTCAAGCACCTTTTATAGCCACTGTTTGCAATTTCCTGTAATAGATTTTTATTTTTAAATAAATATTCAAGTTTTGAGTTAAAATCTCTAGGGTTATCAAAAAATATTGCCTCACTATCTTCTTTATATAATGTCTCAATAAAGGTATTTCTTTTTACAATTAATGCAGCTCCAGTTGCTGGTATTTCAAATATTCTTCCAGAGGAAATATTTCGATTCCATGAAGAGTAAAGACCCAATCCCGCAGAAGATTGATTTATAATCTTTGGATAAATACTTTCATTGAAGTTATTAAAAGATATTTTTGATTTTGGAATGTTAGAAGAGAACCATCCAGGCCCTCCAAGAAAGAAGTTGATATCTTTGACAATTATTTCTGAAATATATTTTTCATATTCAGGCTCATGATGTCCAATAAAGAATAAATCATACTTTTTATTTTGTTTATTTGGGTAAAAAATATTCTGATCATAGCCAATTTCATTATAAAAAAAGTATGACTTTGAGATTTTTTTTAAATAATCAATATTAAATTTATTACATGTAAAATGGGCATCATATAAGTCTAAACTATTAAAATAATTACTAAATTGATGTTTATCTGACTCAATATCATCAGTATTATGATGAATAAGTATAGTTTTGTGATTAAACTCTTTAATTTTCTCAAGAGTTTCTTTGTAAATATAAGTTCCTTTATCAATCCAAATCAAATCAGGATTTAATTTTTTTACTTTATTGAATAAACGAAAATTTACAGATCTTAGATTTAGGTTGTTTAATGATTTTTGCTCCAAGAATTGGAACCATTTAAAGTTGGTTATTATGTTTTTTTCTAATTCAAAATTACTAACATCATATCCCATCGATAAAAGTCCATTTTTTCTAGATCTCGATGTTCCATTGTTAGGGCCACAATACAAAACTTTCATTTTCCCTCCCCATTATTTTTCTATGTAATTATTAAATAAATTGTTTAGGTCATTAAGTATTTTTTTTCTATCAAAGTTTTGCTCAGAATATTTTTTTCCATTTAGTCCCATCGATATAAGTTCTGCATTAGATAGGTTACTTAGCTGAATTATATTTTTTGATAATGTTTTAAAATCCCCTGAATTAGATGTTAATCCACATTGGGCTTCATTAATAATTTTTGAAACCTCACCATCTGCATTTGTTAGAATTGGTTTACCTGAAGACATATACGGCTGAGTTTTGCTAGGAATTGTTTTAGAAAATATATTACTTTTTTTAAGACTAATTAATAAAGCATCTGATTGATTAAAAAAGTATGGCATTGTTTCAAGCGGGAAAGAGCCAAGCATTGAAATAGAATCCTCTAAGTTATTTTCTTTAATTTTATTTAAAGCACTACTCTTTGCTCTTCCTTCTCCTAAAACAACCAAATGAATATCAAAATTTTTAACTTCTTTCATTGCATAGATAATGGTATCAAAGTCTTGAGCAACACCAATATTTCCTGCAAATAATAACTTAAATCCTTTAATTCTTTCCATTGGTTTATAAGAAAAATAGTTATGGTCATTGTTTGTAAATAATTCTTCGCTCCATTGAGGCATATAAGAAATATCTTTATTATTAGTTTTTTCGGCAACTGAATGAACGAAGCTCCTTGAAGAGACTAATATTTCACTGCAATTTTTGTATATATATTTCACAAGGGGGTTGAGCATTTTTGGCAAGAAATCTGAATTTAAATTTCCCCCATCTTTTACACTTTCCGGCCATAAATCTGTTACCCACATAATTAAAGGTATCCCCCTTATTTTTTTAATAATAATTCCCGGTAGTGCTATTGTAATAGGGGACAATTGATTTACAAAAATTAAATCAAATTTTTTAAAAGATAGTATAAGAGCTGGTATAGTGCTAAATACAATAAAGGAAAGATAGTTTAAAAACAGATTTATTTTTGAACCATTTTTTCTTGGATATACTAAAATTCTAAAAATTTTAAGATTATTAATCTTTTCATATCTTTTTTTAAAAATACCATAATTTTTAAAATATTTTCCTTTTGGATAGTTGGGTATAGGACAGAGAACTGTTATTTTATAATTTTTTTTTAGTAAATAATCTACAATATCATTTACTCTGTTCATTTCTGGATTAAAAAGTGGACTAATAATTAAAATATTATTTTTTTGTTCAGTCACTTCAAAATTATTTTAATTTTTAAACCAGGTCTTTTTATTTACGTAGTCTTTGTAACTGAGTATAGATTTCAAAACTTTCCATGAAACTTGTTTTACATTATAATCGGAAGGTATAGAAGGGGGGGTATTTTTATGTTGAGAAACACATATTTCGATAGATTTTAATATAGTGTTTTTATCAAATCCATTGCACATTATCACAGTTCCTTCGTCTATTCCTTCTGGACGTTCATTTGCTTCTCTTATTGTTATAGCAGGAAAGCTTAATAAAGAGGATTCTTCAAAAATTGTCCCACTATCAGATATCACACAGTAGGCATTTTGCTGTAAATGTATATAATCATTAAAGCCAAATGGTGGATATTGCAAAATATTTTTGTTCAACTTAATATTTTCTTTTGAAATTTTTTTCTTAGTACGAGGATGAAGAGATAAAATTACCTTAAAGTCATATTTACTAGCTATTTCATCCAAGAATTTGATAATTTGGTTTAATTTTTCAGGAGAGTCTACATTTTCTTCTCTATGTATACTGGCAACAAAATATTCTTCTTTTTTAATTTTTAATTTTGATAAAATTTTAGAATTACTAATTGATTTTTTTGAAAAGTCTAAAACTTCTTTCATGGGAGAACCTGTTTTAATAATAGTAGAAGGATGTAAGCCTTCATTGAGAAGATTATTTTTTGCATGATCACTGTAAGGAAAGTTAATATCACTTATATGATCAACTAGCTTTCTATTAATTTCTTCAGGCACTCTTACATCGAAACATCTATTTCCTGCTTCCATGTGAAAAATTGGTATTTTTTTTCTTTTAGCCATTATAGTTGCTAAACAACTATTTGTATCTCCTAAAACAAGCAAAGCATCAGGTTTTTCAATATCAAAGATTTTATCTGATTCTTTTATGATATTTGCGATAGTTTCTCCTAATCCTTCTTCTGCAACGTCTAAAAAATAATCTGGTTTTCTTAAACCTAAATCTTCAAAGAAAATTTGATTTAATTCATAATCATAATTTTGTCCAGTATGAACAATAACATGAGTAAGAAACTTATCAAGTAATGCAATGGTTCTTGAGAGTTTAATAATTTCAGGTCTCGTTCCCAGCACTGTTAAAACTTTCATACTATTTAAATTCCTCTAATTTTTTTAGCAACACTTTCATCTCTTTTATGTCTAATCGCTTTGTATTATCTGAGTTGTACTCTTCGATATTGCGAATTTCTTTGTTACCCTTTTCAAAATACTTATCATAATTTAAGTCTCTCTTATCGCTTGATATTCTATAGTAGTTTTTTAAGTTTTCAGCCTTATACATTTCTTCTTTACTGCACAAAACTTCAAAAACCTTCTCTCCATGTCTAATGCCAATATCTTGAATTGGGTAATTTTCACACTGTTTTAATTCCAGTATAGATTTCAATAATGTTTCCATTGTTGCAGCAGGTGCTTGTTGAACAAAAATATCTCCATTTTTTCCATTAAGAAAAGCATATTCTACTAAATCTACCGCATCCTCTAGTGTCATCATAAATCTTGTCATATCTTTATCGGTTACAGTAATTGGAATATTTTGGTTTATTTGTGAAAGCCAAAGAGGAATTACTGAACCTCGTGATGACATAACATTGCCATATCTAGTTAAGCATAAGTTTGTGTTATTTGGAGCATTCCTTGATTTGGCTACAACAACTTTTTCCATCATAGCTTTAGAGGTTCCCATAGCATTTATTGGATAAACTGCTTTATCTGTGCTTAAACAAACAATTTTTGAAACCTTATGAGAAAAAGCACAGTCAATAACATTTGCTGTTCCCATTACATTGGTTCTAACGGCTTCTAATGGATGAAACTCACAAGAAGGTACTTGTTTTAATGCTGCAGCATGAAAAACAAAATCAACACCTACCATTGCATCATTTATAGAGTCCTTATCTCTTACATCTCCAATATAAAATTTAATTCTTTCATCTTTATAAAATTTTCTTTGGTCGTCCTGTTTTTTTTCATCCCTAGAGAAAATTCGTATTTCTTTCACATCTAAGCTTAGATATTTTTTTAATATTGCATTACCAAAAGATCCAGTTCCTCCAGTAATAAGAACAATTTTATTTTTTAATAATTTCAATTTTTACCTTCATATAAATCGTTTATCATTTCTTCCCAAGAGGGAACCATGATTTTTGTCTTATTTTTAAATTCTGAAGAATTTAGACTTCTATCACATTGAAAACTACTATTACGATTAATTTTAATATTTAATTTAAATATCACATTTATTAATGCAATTAAATCAAACTTGCTAATTGGATCTGATGATATTTGCCATAAACCATTTAAATCCTGGTGTTGATTAATAATTTGTTCAACTACGTTGGCAAATGCATATGTGGTTAATCCAGAATAAATCGCATTTTCAAATCCATCAATTTCACCATCTTTTTGAGATTTAATCCATTCAAATAAACTTTTTTTATTGAAAAGTTCAGGTCCAATGAAAGATGTTCTTATTGTTAAAGCATCTCCTTCAACAATTTCCCCAAGTAGTTTTGATGCTCCATATTTATCCACGGGATCTGGATTATCAGATTCTTTATAATACCCTTTATTTCCAGAAAATACACAATCAGTGCTCAAATGAATTAGTTTAACTTTATTTTTAAAGCATATTTCGTTCAATATGTGGGGTAGGAGAGCATTGATTTTTATCATATTTAGGATATTTTTAACATCGCCTCTTTGCTTAATTACACCGATACAATTAATTAAAATATCGGGAGATATTTTTTTGATAACATCACTTAGCTTTCTATGTTGATTGATATCATCAAGGAAAATACATCTATTTTTCTCTAAGATATTTTTAAAAAATTCGGTTGATTCTAGATCTGTTCTTTGTCTTAAAATGCTAAAAACTTCATATTTGTCTGAAAGATTTTTGATTAATGCATGACCAACCATACCACTACCGCCCAATATTAATACTTTCATATTAAAATAAATCTACAAACTCTGGTGTTTTACCACCAGCATTAACCCAATTGTAATATTCAACATACTGAGCATTTAATTTCTTCCAGCTATATTTATCTTGTACAAACAATCTACCATTATTACCAATTCTTTTTAAAGATTCGGATGATAGATTTTTTGCAAAATTTATAGTTGAAATTATATTTTCTTTATTTAGACTTACTATCCAACCACATTTTTTCTCTTCAATTATTTTCCATGGTGTATTTTCTGAGGCTATAACTGGCAAGCCGTATGATAAAGCTTCTGCAACGACTAAACCGAAATTTTCTGTCTTTGAAGGTAGAACAAAGATATCATTTTCTAGAAACTTGTTTTTTTTACTTTCTCCAAATACCTTATCTGAAAAAATAATATTTGATATACCTAATTTCTTTACAAGATTTTTCAATGATTTATAATAATTTTCATCTTCACAATAACCGCAAATATCTAAAATTGTTTTTTTATCATCAATTTCTTTCCATGCATTTATGAGAAGCTCTAAACCTTTTATAGGATGTATTCTTCCCAAAAAAAGAAATTTAATTTTATTTTTACTAAATGTTTTTTTTGTACAAGAAGGTATATCTATACCATTGGGTATAATTGCAATAGGTTGTTTAAATCCTAGCTCTCTTATTTCATCCTTTTCTTTTAATGATGTAGCATGAAAACTATCACATTCTTTTAGTAAATCATTTTGCCTGAATAAAGTATTAAAAATATTTTTTTTATATTTAGATATATTTAAAGCAGCTTGTGATAAAGAACCTCTTGGAGATACAATTATTTTTATATTTTTTTCTTTCTTTATAGCCAGTGGGTATAAGTTTGGCATTCTCCATAAACCATGATTATGAATTATGTTTCCATTTTTAACTGTTTTTTTTAAACCAGATTTAAAATCTTTAGAAGATAAAATTGATCCTAAGAATGGATCAACCTTGTATTCATGAATTTTAAAAGAAGGATTAAATGTTAGATGACTTTTACCGGTAGTGTGAAATTGAATATCAATATTCTCTGATAAGCTTTCACATAAAGCAGGAACAGAATAAGAATGTCCGCTTAATTGATTTTCAATTATAAAAGAGCAAATGTGATGTATTGATAATAAACTATTCATTTAACTCCATATTTCTTGTGTTTAAAATACTTTCTAATCCTTTATATATAAAAACAGAAAATAAATATAAAATAATCATATTTAATATAAATCCACCATATCTTCCCACAAACCAATCATCTATACTGCGACCAATGTAAAGAGCATTTACAGCAAGCATTAATATAAGATAATTTTTCTCTTTAAGATTTTTTATTATAATCTTCGAGAAGAAGAATAGTAAAAAGGAAAAGTAAATTATAGTTAATGTTAGATATGTCCAGCCTCCGTTCCAATAAGCCTCAACGAACAATCCTGGGCCAGTACTATTTATATTCTTTTCACTAAAGCTATTTTGAACTAAGCTGTTGTACGCACCGCCTGGATTTAAATTAGGTTTTTCAGGATATAAAATTCTAGGAATGAATATATATTTGAATTGTTGAAATGTATTTCCTTCATATTTCATATCATAGGCTTCTACAGCATAACCTTGATATTTGACATAAGACAAGCGATCCCACCAAGCTTGAAAGCTTACAGCGTCTTGACCGCTATTTCTTAGCGTTTTTGCCGTATCAAAAGCACTTTCAAGTTCAGTAGTTGATGTAATTCCATAACTACCTTCTTCGGCATTCCTTAATAAAATGAATAGGTTTTGTATTACAAATACATATAAAATGCCTGCAATCGCTCCAGTAATCAATATACTTTTAATATTTTTATTATGAAAAAAGACAACAAATGAAGCAAAAATAATTGACATATATAAGTACTCTTTTGAAAGAACAAGAAAAGAGGATACCATTTCAAAAAATACAAGAAGATAAAAAAACATCTTATATGAATTATTTTGTTGGCCTATGTTATACAAGAGAAAGATTCCAACATAAATGAATGTAGTAAGTGCATGAAAAATTCCAGGAGCATTTATTCCAAGATATGTTGATGGAAAAATAACTAAATATTTTGAAAATAAACCAACTCCAAGCGCGTAAAAAAGCAATAATTTTTTATTTATTGTTTGATGTGAAAGATTTTTTGGAATTGGAAAAGAATGATTTAATATCAAAAATATAAAGTCTGTTAAACAAATAACGGCAATATAGATTAATGCAATTTTAGTTAATGTTTGATCTGTAATAAAAAAATAAAGATTCATCACTTCAATAGTTACGCTACTACCAAAGTAGTAAGCAAGTGGTCCAATTCCATAAAATAAAGTTGAGATAAATTTATACCAAAATAAAGGAGAGAAAAGTATGTATGCTATATTCTTATCATTAAATACAATTATTCCATAAAGTGTGTTATAAATAATGATACTACTTAATATAGCAATATTAAAGTTTTGATAATTTGGTACTAGGGAATAATAAAAGGAAAAGAAAAACAAAAAAATGAAAAATAAAAAAACTGATAAAAGTCCTAAAAGTAAAGTAGATGTTTTCTGTTCGAGTATTCTATTCATTTCTCAATAATTTTCTTGTAATAATATAACCTGATAAAAAATGAGCTATATAGGCACATAATAGCGCAAATGGAATACCTTTAACACCAAAATTATATATCATAATAGGAAGTATAATAATATTTGTTATTGCTGCCATACCTTCAATCAAAAATACATTCCATGTTTTTTTATAAGCAAAACAAATATTTTCAAAAAGATAACCAAAAATAAGAAATGAAAACCCTACAGAAAGCAAAGGGAGTAGATAAAAAAATTCACGAAAATTTTCTCCTAATACTAGCAATACAATTTGTTTGTTAAAGATTGAAAAAAAGCTAATAAAGATTATTGATACAACAGCAAGCATCATGGAATATATTTTCAAGACTTTTCTACTGTTTTGTTTTTTATTATTAGCGATATGCTCAAAATAATAAGGTCTAAAAATAATTTCAATAGCACCAGAAACTGTTAAAAATAACATTGATACTAAACTAACAATAGGAGCATATTTACCTGCAGTAGCAGTTCCTAAAAAGAAAGCTACAATATACTTATCTGCATTACTTAAACTCCAACCAAAAATTTTTTGAAGCACCAAAGGTTTTGAAAAATCAAAAAATTCAGAAAAGTTATGCCAATAGAATTTTGTTTTTGATGATTTAATCAAGTTGACTGTGATAATTTTACCAAAAAAGAGAAAACTAATTAAAAGATTTGCTATAGAAAAACCATACAAAATACTTATAAAGCTATTTTCATAATATATATAAAGTAAAACGGCAAAAATTGGTCTTAGAATTGATATCAATATTTGAAAAAAAGCATATTTTTTTTGCTCTCTATTTACATTCATTAATACTTTAAATAATCCAACAAGATGCTCTGATATCAAGCAAAGAAAGAAAACAAAAATTAAAAATAAAAAATGTGATTTGAGTAAAAAGCTCATTAGCAAAGATGCTAAGCCAATGAATATATATAACATTGATATTTTTGATGAAAGTAGAATAGATTTTTTATAAGATGTATCATTATCATTTTCAGGAATAATTCTTAGAAATGCTTGAAAAATTGATCCACTAATAACATTAAAGAATAATAAAATAATTCCGGAGAATACTATATACTGGCCGTAATGAACTGGAGTTACATATTCTGTAATTACTCGAATACCAGCAATTATCGCAACAGCACTTATAAGCTGACCAAAGAAAGACCACAAACTTTCTTTCAATATGTTATTTTTTTTCAAATTTTTGATTATTATAAAAAACTAAACTCTTTGTAAGATATTTTTGTTATTAAAGTAATAAAAATTGTGTTTAAAATTTTTGATGTGGTTTTTATTTATAATTAGATAATTTGATTCATAAAATTTTTCTAATTCAGGGTTCCATTCATTGATAATTTGAACCTCATTAGATGTAATTTTTCCAATTAAGTAATTACTATCATTAAAATAGTCAAAAACATTTTTTAGGTATGATTTTGAGTTTATCCATCTCCAATTATATTCAAATTGTAATGCAATAATTCGATTATGTTTGAACATTTCTTTGCAACCCATAATCACATTAAAATCATTGCCTTCAGTATCACATTTTAAAAAGTCAATTGAGTCTATATTATTTTCTTTACAAAAAATATCAATCGTTGTAGTTAAAACCTTTTCTATTTTTGGAGAGTTAACATTTTGATTATTATAAGATATCGAATTGTCAAAAAAAGAATTTATACCTTCATTTTCTCCAAAATTATATATTTTGAATTCACCTGTTTCATTTGAAATTGCTTTATTGAAAATTTGTATATCTGCATTTTGCTTATTTAGAGTTTTTTCAAGATTTAAATATGTTTGATTTATTGCTTCAAATGCAAATATAGATATCTTGTTGTCATATTTTAATGCCAACTTTGACCAACTACCAATATTTGCTCCAACATCAAAAAGAATTTTCTTTTCTTTTTTATTATTAATGAGAAAGTGTTTTAAAAGATTTTTTTCACCAATGTCCAATTGCATAGAAGGAGAATCATTGCGGATTTTGAGAAATATTTTTCTAGATATTCTCCATACTGTTTCAGTATAAATATTTTTAATAGCCTTAATCATAGTTAGATTATTAATCTAATTCTCTATTACCAGAAATGGTATTTTTCATCTCTTTGCCAAAGTCACTTTTTAATAAAAGAGTAACATATACATAGAAAAGAGTAATAAATGAAAATGCAAACACTAAGCGCAAAAGCATATATCTTAACCTAGGGCCGCTTTTTTTCAAAGGGAGATTTGGAGAATCAATCACTTGAAGAACATTGGCTTCTTCAAAGTATTTAATTTTTGCTAACTCCAACTCTACTTTTAATGAGCTATATGTATTACTAAGAACAAGTATATCTCTTAGTTGATTTGATTCTTGCATCCTTAATGTAGGTGATTGAAGAATGTTAGAATTGTTTACGCGAAACTTTCTTAACTCTTCTTCTAATAATGCAAGCTCTTCAGAAGTTGATTGAACCTGGTTTTTAATAACACCTATTTTTTTATCGAGTCTCTCTAATTGAAAGTTAGTTAATTCTAATTTTAGTTGATCTAAAATTGATGTAGCTATATCCATAGATAATTGTCTATTATTTGATGATATACTTATGCCTATAATTGGATTATTTAAATTTTTACTTACTGAAATATTATTTAATAACTCTTTTCTTCCATCTAATTTCAAAAGCGGTATATTAGGATTATCAGAATTTTTCTTAGAATATATCATATAAAGTTTTTCCATTTTACCATTATAACGAAATTCCTTATCAAGAATCTTATTTAAAAAATCTCTACTGGATAGCACTTCTGGAATCATATCAAAATTTGTTGTTGAAGATGAAACTGAATTTAAATTACTTGATGAAAAAGAAGATACAATTTTGCTTAGACCTGATGAATTATATGAACCGTCTTGGGAGTTATGAGCTAATTTTATACTAGATATATAAATCCTATCGGTTATGCTATAATGAAGTATAAATATAGAAGATAAAAAAAAGAATAAATACCATAGGGCTCTTTTTTTCGTTTTTATAATATGAATTGTTGCTTTTATAATCTCCATAATATAAATAGAAAATAACTGATATAAGTCTATTTAGAAAAAGTTTTTTTATAAATATTTTAAAACTATATATTTTTTGATATCCATTTTTTTAAGACGAAAACAGTCCAAATTTTATACCATTCATTACTTGATCCAATAATAGCATCAGTTTCGTTTGTTATCTCATTTCCGAGAGATTGCTTTAGCCATAATTCAAACGGGAAGGTGAAGCCTTGTTTTTTTTGATTTATAATATGCATTGGCAAATTTAATCCTTCTCTTAATATTGCTTTTTTATCTTCAAAGATATATTTGTCTGGAAGAGATTGAATTGAATTAATAAACTCTCTATCTATAAATGGCGTTCTTATTTCTGTAGACCATTTCATACCAAATATGTCTGAATCTCTTAGTAATTGATTTTTAAGATAATTATTCAATTCAAGCTGCCTACTTTTTGAATTGATACCACTATTATTGTGAAAGGAGAGATTCTTTTTTGAAAAACCATTAAAATTATCTTTTAAAACATGACTACTAATCTTTAAAGACTCTTTCTTTGAGAATATTCCTCTTAATGCAATATATGAATCTAAAAGGTTGTCTGAATTAACTATGTCTATAATTCTTGAATTATATCTTTTAAAAAATTTATTAGGAATTACTTTATTTATAAGATTGTCTAAAGGAAAATTATTTTTAATATTTAAATATTGATTTATAATCTTCATCCTCTTAAATGATGGATATCCTCCAAAAAGCTCATCTCCCCCCAATCCTGATAAAACCACTTTAAAACCACTTTTATTGCTGAATTTTGATATGAAATACGTATTAAATCCATCAACTGTAGGTTGATCTAAAGTATTAATAAAATTATTCAATGAATCTACTGCTTCTTGCTCCTTTACAATGTATTCATGATGATTTGTATTATAATATTGAGATATCTGTTTTGATACTTTTGATTCGTCCCATTTTTCTTCTTCAAATCCTATTGTCAGCGTATTAACTTTTGTAAATTTTGAAGCAACTGATAGCACAGAAGTGGAATCAATTCCTCCGCTTAAAAAAACACCTGTTGGAACATCGCTCTCTAAATGATATTTTACACTTTTTTCAAAACTATTCTTTACAATATTTATCGTATCTTTTCGATTTATGCTTTTATTAATGTTTGCAGTATTGTTTTTACTATAATCTATTTTTGAAAATGAGTTTTTGTTAAAAACAAGATAATGACCAGATTCTAACATAAATATATTATCTATAATAGTATCTGGCTCATGAAAATATCCAGTAAGTAAATATGAATTGATTGCTTTATGATTTAATTTATATTTAAACTGATTTGATTTCATCAAGCATCTCAGTTCTGAGCAAAAAGATAACTTATTATTTGAAAAATTATAATAAAGTGGTTTAATGCCTAAAGAATCTCTTGCAATGAATACTTCTTCTTTCAAATTATCCCAAATTGCGAAACTAAACATTCCAGAAAGATATTTTAAACAATCTTCTCCATATTCTATATACATATAAAGGAGCACTTCTGTATCGCTTCTTGTTTTTACATTAAATTTTTTATAAACAAGCTTATTTAATTCTTTATAATTATATATTTCTCCATTGAAAATAATATTAAATCTTTTATCATATGATTCTATAGGTTGATTAGCATTCTCTGATGTATCAATGATTGATAATCTTGTATGACATAGTAGCGCATTGGAAGATGATGAAAAATAATAGCCTTTAGCATCTGGACCTCGATGGGATAAATCACCATGAAATTTATTGACAATATCTTCATGGTTATTAATTCTAGATTGAAAATTTATTATTCCTGCTATACCACACATTATGCAAAACCCTTTAGTTTTTCCCATGCATCATTATGTGTAATATCATTGATACAATATCCACATGAATCTATGCTACAATAACATATATGTTTTCTATTTGGTCTTAATACAAATTCTTTTGAAAAATAAGGATCCCATTTGATCTTGAAATCTTGCGGCGCTTGTATTGTTACTACTTTTGTATTAGTAAAAGAGGAAAGATGGCCTGGTCCGCTGTCATTCGCAATCATAGCAACACCCTTACTAATTACAAATATAGTTTCACTTAATGTTGTTTTATTGCAAAAATTATAGCAATTGTTGTTAGACTTAAACATTAGATCAGTTCTCATTTTCCAATTGTTTAATCTTGAAATAATATTATCTGCATTGATACCATCGTTTTTATTGCCAATAAAAACAATATCACCTTTATTGCGAATCCATAGCTTAGCTATTTCAAAAAAATTATCATCATTCCATTTTTTAGATTCCAATTTTGCTCCGGTAGCAATGATTAATGCATTATGAAGTATTTTCACATTATCAGAAATTATATCTGATATGTCATTATGATTGTATTGAAATAAATTATTTTCATCACTATTTATTCTAGTCGTATTAATATTTCTTTTAACTTCATTTTCATAAGGATAGGGAATTTTTTGAGAAAAACTATTTTCAGCAAATTTTACCCTATTAACAGAAAATCCATCTAGATATTTAATATTGAGAAAAGAAAAATAAAATAAATTACGTAATTCTCTTAAAAAAGTACTTCTATCATCACTCATCATAAAGCATAAATCAAATTTTTTGCGACGAATTGCACCAAATAAAGGAAATATTTTACCATCATAATAGTACAGTATTTCATTTACAAGATTTTGCGACTTAAGAATGCTAGCAGCTGAAATTAAATCCTTTGATCCAGGCGAAGTTAAAAGTACAATTTTCGCGTGAGGATATTTTAATTTAATTAATGTAATAGCTGGATATGCAGTGATTATATCTCCAATATTACCATTTTTATATATTATAATATTGTTTACAGTTGAAGGGGGAGATATCCATATTATTTTTTGTAAAATTCGCAATATAGCATTTTGAACTTTGAGTAAAGCTGATATAAGAGCTATTGTGAAATATATCATATTATTTAACAGTATTTAAAAAATAATCTTTAGAAATCTCTACGCCGTCTTTTAGGCTAGTAAATTTTTTATGATAACCCACGCTACGCAGTTTTTTAACATTAGCGGAAGTGTAATATTGATAGATATTCACAAGAGATTCTGGCATATCTATATAGTTTATTTTTTTTGGAATATTAAGAGAATCAAACAATGTTTCTGCAAGAGTTAAGAAGGGTTGAGGATTCCCTGTTCCCACATTATAGATTCCAGTCAATTCATTTTCTTTAAAAAATAGGATTATATTTACAACATCACCTACAAATACAAAATCTCTAGTCTGATATCCATCTTTAAATTCTGTATTAAGAGACTTAAATAAGTTGATACTTTTCTCTTCATATATTTTCCTTAAACCCCAATGGACCACACTCGCCATCTTACCTTTATTATCTTCATAGGGCCCATAAACATTAAAGAATTTCAAACCAACCCAACTTGATGGAGATTTAGATTGATTTACTGCCCAAAAATCAAAATCATTTTTTGATTTTCCATATTTATTCAATGGTTTAAGTTTATCTATTTGTGTTTCATCATCATCGAAGCCCTGGTCACCTATACCATAGGTTGCTGCGCTACTTGCATAAATAAGCTTAATATTATTCTCTGTACAGTAATGCCAGATTTTTTTTGAAAAATTTATATTTAATTTATTAAGTAATTTAGAGTCTTCACATGTAGTATCAGTAATAGCTCCAAGATGAATTACTAATTCAATGTTGAAATTACTATTATTATCTAATAAAGATTCACATTCACTTATAGAAAAAGAGCTATGATATTCAAATAGTTCTAATTTTTTATTTTTTTCATTTAATTCAAAGTTATCAACGAGAATTAAGTCTTTAATACCTTTTTGATTCAAAGATATTACGGTATTTATCCCTATAAATCCTGCAGCACCAGTAACAAGTATCATTAGAGATATTTATTCAATTCTTCTTCTGTAATAGGGGTAGTGCCAAATTTACCTACAACATGTTGAGCAGCAATATTAGCAATCTTAGCAGCATCAATTAGATTTTTACCTCTTGCTGTATATGTAGCTAATGTTGCAATGACTGTGTCTCCAGCACCACTAACATCAAATACATCTTTTGTTTTTGATTTAATATGACAGAATTTTTTTGAGTCATAAACAGTCATACCATCTTTCCCTCTTGTTATAATGCAAGTTTCAATATTAAAAGTATCACAAATAAATTTACATGCTTCTTCAAAATTTTTATTAGTTATAAGATCTTTTTTATAAACTGCTTTAGTTTCCAAGATATTTGGGGTAATACAGTATGCATTTTTATATTTATGGAAATCTGAACCTTTTGGATCAATAAACACATTTATTTTTTTCTTATTAGCAACTTCTATATTCTCATTAATAAGGGAATCGCTACATACGCCCTTATTATAGTCACTTATAATAACAAAATCGGTTTTATCCATTAGAGAGTGCATTGTTGCAATCAATTTTTTTTCATTTAGCTCTGAATAAGTATTTTCTTCAAAATCCCATCTTAAAAGTTGCTGATTATTAGTAATAAATCTTGTTTTTTGAGATGTAACTGATTTATCAGTACGAATTATATAATCTTTTTTGAAACCTTCTTTTTCTATCAATTCAAGCATTTTTTCTCCGGCAATATCTATACCTGTTATACCAAGAAGAATTACAGAATTGTTTAAATTGTTAAGATTTCTTCCCACATTTAATGCTCCGCCTAGAACCATTTTATTTTTGGTGGCATTTTCTAGAAAAATAGGAACAGGAGCTTCAGGAGATATTCTGTTAACATCTCCAAAAATATAATTATCTAATATAAAATCTCCGATAAGTAGAGCGTTCATTTCTATATAACCTTCATTATTTAATAATTAGCTTAATCTTTTTCTAATTATAACATAATAATAGCAAATAAAATAATCTTAATTAATAGAATTATGTTAGTAATAAATTTTTTTAAAGTTAATTTTTAACAATGAGAAAAATAAAAAAACTGTTATTCAAAGGGCCATATTTTCCTTCCCATGATCAAAATCTTATGAGCAGTGAAGGTGACTTAGGAGCTGCGAGAGAAGATTTTTTAAAAAATAGATTTACCAATGTAGATTTTTTACTAAAAAGTAGATATGATTGGATGAATAAATATCTTAAAGAGGGAATGAAGATAGTTGAAGTTGGATCAGGATCTGGTTTCTCGGAACTATATTTAAATCAAAAACCTTTAATAACTGACGCTGTAGACAATCCATGGGTTGATAAGTATATTGATGCTACAAAAATGGATTTTGAAGATTCTTCTATTGATATTATCATTGCTTCTCATACTATCCATCATTTTTATAATCCTGCAATGTTTTTCTTTGAATGTGAGAGAGTTCTAAAGAAGGGAGGTAAGATAGTAATATCTGAAATACACACATCTTTCTTTATGAGATTTCTTCTTACTGCGATGAGACATGAAGGATATTCTTATGATATTGATATTTTTAATTTGAAATCAGTTGTTAATGATAAAAGAGATTTATGGTCAGCAAATTGTGCTGTGCCTGAAATTTTATTCAGAAATAAGAAAGATTTTGAAAATTATTTTACAAATTTAAAAATTGATTTAAAGGAGTACTGTGAATTTTCTATTTTTCCTTTATCTGGTGGAGTTACAGCTAAAACCCCTATGCCAAGACTGCCAATCTTTATATTAAAATGCTTTAATTATTTAGATAAAATACTTGTAAGGCTATTTCCAAGAATCTTTGCCTTAGGTATGAGAGTTGTAATATCTAGAAAGTAAATTTTAGTCTTTCCATAAATCTGGAGACTTTGTACATATTGCATCAAATTCCATATTTTCAGATAACTTTTTAAATTCATCTATCATTTCTATTGAATGTTCTTGCAATTCAGGAGATACTAAGCATATTTTAAAATGTTCTTTCATAGTAGTGTAATCTTTTTCACTTAATTCAAATTTATCAAAGCAATCTACCCATACCCACTCAGCTTGATTTTTAAATTTCATAACAAATTCAATAGGCTCATATTTTGAATACCTTATTGCAATCTTATTACAATCTCTTCTAATTAAATTTACAGTTCTTGGAATTGAGCAGTCTAGGAAAAAAAAGTTTTTGATAGACTTTTCTTTTAATTTTTTTATAATCATTTCTTCTGCACCATCACATTTCATATTGATAATCAAAAACGAATGTTTAAAATGCTTTAAAAAATTTTCAAAGGAAGCTCCACTCTTAAATGGTTCATGATTTAATATAATTTCATTGTTATATATTCTTATATCCACTTCAACACCATACTCTTGAGGTATATTTTCTAGATCTTCAATTGAATTAATTCGATGTTTTATAAATATGGTTTTATCAGTTTTCATTTTTTTTAATATCTAAAATATAAGCAAAAGTTCTAATAGAAAGTTTCAGTTTTGTTTTAATTGATCCACCCCCCTTAGCCTCTCCATATAGTCTCTTTTTAAATAAGACGGGAAAATCTACTATATCATAATGCATTTTTCTAGCAGTATATAGTAAGTATAAATCAAGAGAAAAGTCATTTGGAGCTTTGTCTTTAATTTTTTCATAAAAAACTCGAGAAAAGATTTTAGGCTGAGCATTTATATCATAAAAAGTTGTTTTTAGGACAACAGTACAAACTGCCCCCATTAAAAATGTAAATATATTATCAAGAACACCTCTTTTTAACCTTTTTCCTTTTACTATAATATTTTTTGAACTGTTCTTAATTAAATCAAATCCTTTTAGGACATCAAAAACATCTGTTTGTAAATCAGCATGTGTCCATCCTAAAAAATCACCGCTACATGCCTTAAGCCCACTCATGATGCCATGTCCATAGCCAATATTTTCTTTGAGAGATACAATTTTGAGATTATTAATTTTAATTTTCTCTTTTAGGTCAATTAATAATTGTTGAGAACTATCAGTGGATCCATTATCTACGATAATAATTTCAAGTGATTTTTTATCATGTATTTTTGTAAGTGATTTTAATAATAATTCTAAATTATTTTGTTCATTGAAGCATGGAATAACAATAGAATATTTAATTTTTTTCATTTATAAAAATTAAAGTTTTGAAACCCATTGAGCCATTAAATATTTTTTTCTCTTCAAACGGTATTGATTCTAAATATTTAATTATTTTGTTATGTTTATTTATATCATACAATACTGTATTTTTGTAATTATTATGTTTATTTATATCCACTGTATAAGGCGATACATCATAAGGCGATACATCATGATTTTGTATATTTGTTTCAAATGTATCTATAATGATTATATTATAATTTCGAATAATTTCATCGATATTTTCAAAATCTAAATTAGTGGCGAAAGTTTCTATATTAAAATGTTCAGGATTAGTGCTATTAATTGAATTTTTAATAGATAATCCATACATAATTTTTGATATCAATCTTTGATTTGGACCAATGTAATAAAATTGATTTTCATAATTTTCTTTAACTATAAAACTGTAAACATTTTTATAATTTGAAAAATTGTTTGCTAGAAGAGATTGGAAACTAATTTTCTTAGGTAAAAATACAGGTAAATAAATTGTTATATTCGTTATAATAGAAAGTAGAAGAATTCCTGTTATTAGTCTATTATAAGATAGTTTTACTAAATATAAACAAGTTCTATATAATCCAAGAAATGCAAAAGGTAGAGCATACTCTGCATGGTATCTGTATGTAAATTCATATCCGTAAAATGGGACAATAATAAATGAATAAAATAATATTAAAAAAGTGGTAGTTAAAATAAAGCTTGATTTCAATTTTTTCAAATTTGGTATTAGAGAAATAATAATAAACAGAGATAATAAAATTCCAAAATTACTAACAAAGATTTCTAAATAATTATTATCTAAGAAACCATTCATTTGCAGATTGTTCGTAGATGGAGTGCCTGACAAGAGGCTGTTTAAAAATATAGGTAAACATACAAAGAAAGGTGATAATAATTTACCAACACTTTTTATGTTAACACTTTTTATGTTCCACTCTTTTTGTAATAAATATGCCATAAAAAGAGGAATAAATAATAAAAATATGGATTGCCTTATTAGTGATCCAATTGAAATAATAAAAATCCATTTAGAAAAGCTAAATTTTTGACCTTCTAAGTGGTTATATATATCAATTAGAAAAATAGTAACAATAATAAATGCATAAATTGATGGTTCAATAGACAAAGATGTGAATAAAAATAAAGGAGTAGTTAAGATTAAAGTTGTAAATAAAATGCTATTTAAATTAGAAAAATGTTTTTTCAAAATAGTAAAAAAATATGTTAAGAAACTACTTGCTAATATCAATTGGACAATTCTAATTCCAAATTCATTGATTCCAAAAAATGTACTTGAAACAAAAATTGGAAATAATCTTAATGGAGGGTGAATCGATTGGGTTCCTCCAAAATATATTATAATACTTCTAAGGAATAAAAATATTATGGTTACTAAGAAAATTTTTACATAAATATTTTTTTGATTTCTCAGAAAAATTATTACTGAAATAAAAAAGATAAGAACTAAAATATTAGTTATATGAATTAATATTTTATATGAAAAATCTTCAATTCCTGGTAACATTGTTCCAAGCAATATCCCATGCTTAAAAGTTTCTGTAACATGTGCTGATTGATCATTATAGAACCAAGAAAACAGACCGTCATTAATCAAGATCAGCATTGATATGAAAAAGATGGAAACTATTTTTAAAGAATCAAACTCTATCTCCAAAGTTTTTTTATTTTCATGATGATCAATCGTCAAAAGAATATAGCTCAACAATATTGGAACAAAAGAACCAAAAATAAGAATTAAATAGTTATCTGATCGTGTTAGAAATGCCCCAAATATACCATAGGTCCATATTGTGACAAATAACATAATTTCGTAAGGACTATAAGATATTTTCATAGCATTTTTATCAATGTATTTCATAGTCTTCCTTAAAAAATTTTTTCCAATAATTATAGGTTCTTAGGTCATCAGGTGTTCCCCAACATATATACTTATCTACTTCAAATATTCCAACCTTCAGTCCATCTTTAATTAATAAGTTCATCATTTCATCAACATAGAATTCGCCATTTATTCTTATATCTTTTCTAATTAGTTTTTCACCGTAATGAGCAAAGTTTTTTCCATTCTTGAACCAAAATGTTCCTACAATAGCATGATCGTTCACTGGATCTTCAGATATACTTTTCTTGCAAGATATAGAATTTACTAGTTTTCCATCTTTGGTTTTTACCCAGCCATACATATGAGGGTTTCTCGCTACTGTCGCATTATTTCGGAATGTCCATATTATTGCATCTAAATCTTGATCTTCCAATAGATTGCTAAATTTTTTTTTATCCCATATAACTGAAGAATCACAAGGACTTATTAGCAGAGAATTATCTTTTGGTATACTATCCTTAGCCAATAAACATGTACTAACTTGTCCGTCTGTTGGCTTATCCATTAAAATTAGTTTGTTATTTAAAAATTCATGGTCAATGATTTTTTTAACATTATATTTTTTTTCAAATTCTTTTTTTGTGATAAAAATATAATTATTTGCTTTGGGTAGGCATGTAGTAGCTTTAATAAACATTTCTTGATTATCTACCTTAATCAGTGGTTTAGGATCAGTAAATCCTTCATCTTTAAATCTTTGACCTTGACCTCCCATAGCTATAAGTATCGTATCAATCATTTAGGTACACTTTTTCTATAATTTTCCATTTTAAATTATACTCATCATTTTCTGCAATTGCGACAGAAGATATAGTTATTTTATGATCTAATAACGATTTGACAGACTTATCAATAACACCATCTTTTTCACTTTTTTTATGTTTTCCATAAGCCAAGCTCATGTGAGGTTTATAACAATTTTTTTCTTTACACTTAAAATATTCTAAAGATTTATTTCTTAATTCTCTAATAATTGGATCTACTTTAATAGTAACGCACAATGATTGAAAATAAGTATTCCCAACATCAATTTTCTCCGGCTCTAGCGTAAAGGGTGCTTGATTAGATAGTATCCCTTGTAATTTTTGTATACTATAATTTTTTGAGTTATTAAAGCTGCTTATAAGCGTAATATGTGGAATAATTTCTACAGAATTGAGGCTTTTAGAGATATTTCCTATGATAGATTTGTAATTAATTATGCTTCTGTCTGGTAATAGCCATATTGATAAGGTTTTTTTATCATTCATTGTTAGAATCTTTATTTATACGCTAGAATTAAAGAATATTTCTTTCCAATAAAGATATTCTTGTAAATCTTGCGGAGTGCCCCATTGCATAAAGTATGGTATATCATAAATTTTAATTTTTTTATTATCTTGAATCATATAATTATAGACTAAACTAACATAATATTCTCCACTCAAAGTATTTACATCATTATAAATAGCATTAAAGTATTTTTTTATATAAGACCCTTTTTTAAAATAATATGTCCCAGAAGATTGCGGGCAATCCATTTTATTTTCTGTAAAACTAAATTTTTCTCTTATTTCTAATACTGTATTATTTTTGCAGCGTGTTGAAGCATAATAATTAGGTCCTAAGAGATGAGGATGAAATCCCTCATAAGTTATAATACTTCCATCTGGACTTTCTTTTTTTATAAACTCTTTAAAATCTTTATAATCCCACCGCCAAGAGAAGTCACAATAATTGACGATAAAGTCTTCTTTTTCATCGTCTATATGATCAAGTATCTGTAAGACTGCCATAACTGGACCAATATTATAGCTTCTATCAACAATATGAATCTCACATTTTTTAGTTATACTTTTAAGAATCTTATCTAGCTGATGTTTTTCAACATGCAGTTCATTAATAACAAATATAAAATTATCATCTTTGTCAAATCTATCAACTACATGTTGTATGATAGGTTTTTCTTCAATCTCAATAAGAAATTTTGGTTTTTCATAACCAGCTTCCATAAATCTTGTACCAAGACCTGACATTGGAATAATGATATTCATTTTAATAAATCCTGCCTGTATTTTTCTGCATCCCAATTTACTAGTTCATCTACAGATTGTTCATCTAGGTAGGATGGAGTAAAACCATTCAGTTTTGCAAAATATTCAATTTTGATTTTATTAATAAATAGCTCTGTTTTAAACATTGCTTCTTTTTCGCTAGAAACATTAATTCCCCATTGATATTTATCATATATGAATCCATAAACAATTACATCTCCTGTATAATTTAGGACGTTACGAGGGATAGCAGATGTATGAGTAGGAAAAGCAACTTGTGCATTGTAGATAGCAGAATCTGGATATAGGTGAGGTAGTTCATGAATATTATCTTCTGACTTACTCTTGAAAATCTCTAATCCTTTTTGTTGAAGAAAATTATTAATAATAAGAAAATATTCTGGATTTAAAGACTTACTAAGCAATTCATTATCCTGCTTGTACTCATCATAGATAATTTCTTTTTTTAATCGGTTTTCTATGAATTCATACCTCTCTTTGATAGATTCTTCCGATGGTCCAGTAATAATGATTCCATGGTTAAATAAAAATGTAATCTCATTCAACATAGATCGTTTTTCCATGATTTTATCGGTAAGTATGATTCCTGGCTTACAATAATCAACATATGACATATTCTCATTGTCTTCACATAGTTTTTTAATGATTTCCTGCCCCTCTTCAGTACAGGTAAAAATATTGATTATAGTAGGGTGGAGGTGAAGCGTATATTTATCTCCAAATACATGAAAACTTAGCTCGATGGAAGGTCTATCTTTACCAGAAATTTTTTCTTCAATTAATGCATTATATTGATTCTCAAGATTTTGCTTATTATATATCTCTAAAACTCCTCGAATATCTTCTTTTGATATATTGCATGAAATAACATCATTCTCGTCTTTGATATCTCTAAAGTGTTTACCTGATTTTTTGATATGTATTATACCATCTTCTTTAATAGATATATTCCCACCAGCGCCTTGGACATAGTTATCATTTTTACCAAAGTGATTATGGAGGTCTATTGTTTTTTTTATATAATCCATTACAGATTATTTCTTAGCTGCACCTGAAAGCATTGTCAGTATAGTAATTTGAATTAACAAATCATTTGAAGACATATTTTTGCCAAAATCTTTGTTGATAAAATCTAAGGAATCTTTCATATAGCCAATATATTTGTTAAAGAAATCTTTTGAAAATTCTCCATTTAACTCAATAATTTGAGAATCATTATTATAGTCAAAGTAATGGTTAAATTGACATTCTTGATTCTGATCATTTTCTATGTAGTCTATTAGATAGCTTAAATCCCATTTATTCTTAATAACTAATTGAAGAGTTATGTCATCTTTGTCAATACGTTTTCTAATGATTAAATCAGAAAATTTTAACTGTGGTCTTATATAGTTTTGTGAATCAGGATTTCGTTGTGCAATATTTTCTTTAACCTTTTCTTTGCTATATCCTCTTTTTTTATGATCCCTTTCAATTTTCCATTTTTGTCTTAATCTTTCCTCAGGATCTAAAAAGATTTTTAAATCAAATAATCCTCTCATTTGAGGCAAATAAAGTACGTGAAGACCTAAAAAACATATTGTATCATTGGATGGTATTGCAGTAGGATTGGAAAATTTTCCATCTGAATGATCATAGTTTGATTTATATATAGACCTTCCTTCTTTTAAGTCTTTCGTATTATCAAATTGAAGATACAAATTATTTGCTTTTGGATTTAAATGTGTAAAAGCTTTCCATTTTTGATGACCTCTTTCCCATTTGTGATCATCATCTCCTTGAACACAAAGAGTATTGGTAGAGAATATTGAATCAATTACTTTATATGTATAATCTTTTCCGCTTCCAGAATCACCACCTACACCAATCATTAGAGGTTTATTACGATAACTATTTAAATTATTATGTTCATTGCCAAGCTTGGATATTAAGAACATAATATATATCATTGATCCTAACAATGGAGTGAAAAGCAAACTATTAAATTGAATTTCATTTGTTTGTATGAAGTTTAATATTTCAATACCATTAAATATTTCAAATGTATTGAACAAAGAATATTTTGTAGATAGTAAGAAGTACAATAAATAGAACCCATTTACACTAATAATAGCAAATCTTGGGAAATCAGGATATCTAATAAAGCAGTATACAATGAAAGGATATACCCACATATACCAACCTGGAGAAGGAGCAACAAACATCACTAGTGACATAAAGCCTAGTGCTAAATACATAATAAGAGTGCTCTTAGATATTTTATTATAGCTTATAAAGTTTAAATAAAATATTCCGAGCAATAGGGGAGTTATGAGTAATAGCAATGATTGATCACCATAACCAATGTATAAATCATATATCCAGCTTTGGACACTCGATTTTCTTACAATTTCAATAAATCCTTCAGAGTTATAAAATGGAAATTGTAATATATAAAACACAAAATATGCTATAAAAGCATATATTAAAGATATCTTTCTAGATTTTTTACTTAAGTAAGTTGCAGTAAATACTAAAGCAATTAGAGAACTAAATTTAGCATTGATGGCTAATCCTAATACAGCTGCTGATAATAGTATAATCTTCAAGCTATCTTTTGATTTAAATAATATAAACAGAGAGAGTAAAATCAAAAATGTTGGGATAATGTCTAATTGTGTATAGAAATAATTAATATATAGTACAATAGGAGAACAGAAGTACAGATAGAATACCTTTCTTTCTTCATTTTGCAATAATTTTAATAATAGAAAATATATTCCTATATCAAAAGCCAGCAGTGTTATCGAAAATGAAATTAATGTGATATTTTCTCCGAAGACAAAAGTTAGTGGACTTAGCAAGAGAGAGAAAAAGGCTAGTGGATACAGCATTACTGGTCCATATGGGAAAATAGTAAGCTCTCCTAAATTATAAAAATATTGCCATGGATTGTCAAAATTTGTTACAAAATGATCTACAAATGGCATTAAAAGAATTTTTGCATCTTGTGATGCAAATAATGAGCCTAGAATTATCTTGAAGATGCTTACAATTACTAATGGTTTTATAAAATTTTTCATATTTTAAATTATGAAAGTTTTTACGTCATAATTAGACAAAAATATATCTTTTTTTGGATTATCCCCAACATAGAATATTTCACTAGAATTAGAATTCGTCGCATTTAATACAATTTCTGCAAATTTTTTGCTTGGTTTTTCTTCGCCCACTTCTTGAGAAGTAATAACTCTATGTATATAGGAGTCTATACCTAAGTTTTTAATTTTTAAGAACTGTGCTCTCACATTAAAGTCGGTAGCAATAATGATATAGATATCTTTTTTCTGCAGTTTTTTAAATGTCGGAAGTACCCATTCAAATAATTCCATTTTTTCAAAAAAGTTTTCCCAGTAGATATTATAAAATTCATTAGTATTATTAATAGAATTTTCGATAGATAACATTTCTGACATTTTCTGTAAATATAAAAATCGAGAATGCATACTTGATGTATTTTTAAGATTTTGATTGATTAATTTTCTTGATTCGAGATATTTTCCTAAAACCATTTCTTTATCAATATGAAATTTATTATTGATATAATTAATAACATGAGATATGCCATTTTCATTACATATTTCATAGTCATACAATGTTTGATCTAGATCGAATATACTATAGGAAAAATTATCTAATTTTTCAGACTTGATAAATTCAAGAAGCGCATCTGTTTTTTGATTTTTTGAAATCATGTGCCTATTTTAAGAAAATGTACATATGAATTCTATCTTAATAAATAATATTTGTGGAGTTGATTGCTATCGTTAGATTAATACCATTATGATTACAAGGTTAATTATTTTGTTATTTGTTCTATTATTGATGCCACTTTTATTATTATTGGCTCTTATAATATTGTTAGATGATGGTTATCCATTTTTATTTACTCAAGAAAGGATAGGAATTAATCAATCTAGATTTAAAATATATAAGTTTAGAACAATGAAAAAAGATATGAAAGATCTTCCAACACATCTGGTGCATGACAGAAATTCGTATATAATAAAATCTGGATATTTTATGAGAAAATTTAGCTTAGATGAATTGCCACAATTGTTTAATATTATTTTTGGTGATATGGCTCTTATCGGTCCTAGGCCTGCATTATATAATCAAGATGATTTAATTGAATTAAGAGAAAAACTTGGTATCAACATGTTGAAACCTGGTATAACTGGATGGGCACAAGTCAATGGAAGAGATGATTTATCTATAAAAGAAAAAGTAAATTTAGATTATTATTATTTAAATCATAGAGGATTTATTATGGATATAAAAATCATTTTAATGACCATTAATAAAGTCCTATTTGCAAAAAATATTTCTTTATAATTTGTACAAATGGATATAAAAAATATATTAAATAAAATTATCAGTCAAAAAAGGCATATTAAAAGACTGATTGTCATAATCAATGATGGAATAATTAACATCAGTATATTTGGCATTGTTTCATTTTTAATCAAAGGATCAATAGTTTATGACTTGCCTTTTGTACTCTTTCAAATTGGAATAGTCTCGTTATTTCTATTGTTTAGAATTTATGACAATGTTATAAAGCACATAGGGGGTAATTACATATATAGACTAATATTTGCCTTATTTATACCTCACTTTTGTTATTTTTTTTACTTACAAAAATTTGTTAACAACTCTGGTTATGAATTAATTGTATTATTTAATTTCTTTGTAACATTTGCACTCATCTTGCTGTCAAGGATGCTTGCTAAATCCATTTTATATGAATTTCCTTATAAAGCAGAAAATATTGCCATATATATCAATAAGGACTATAGTTCTGCAATGATAGATAGTATTAATCATCTTAATCAATATTCTATCACTGCTATCATTGTTGACAACAAAGAAAACAAAGGTTTATATATAAATGGAGTAGAAGTCTATCATATTTCAGATCTGAAAAATCTTATTTCAAAGAAGAAACTCAGCAAATTATTTATTGCTTCTCAGGATAATATTATAGAATTAAAAAATACTATTTTGGATGAACTATCAAATGCGCCATTAAAAATTATAGAAATTCCCAATATAGATGACATTATTGATGGCAAATATTCTTTTGATTCGTTAGAAGACTTGTCATTAGAAGATATTGTAGATAGAAAAACGTATAACCTAGATAGTTTGGATAATGCTGACACATTGATTAATAATAAGAATGTGTTAGTTACAGGAGCTGGAGGTTCAATCGGTAGCGTATTGTCTCGTCAAATAATATCTTACAATCCAAAATCTCTGTTATTGCTTGATCATTCAGAATCTGCACTATTTGCTATTGAGCAAAAATTAAAACAAATGAATAGTGGCATAAAAATTATTACCAAACTAATTGATTTGTCAGATAAGAATCTTTTGGATGATCTATTTAATTCTCATGATATAAATATGGTTTATCACGCAGCTGCATATAAGCATGTTAATATGCTAGAGAGTAATATATTATCAGGAGTTAAAAATAATATTATTGGTCTATACTATTTACTTCATGCATGCGAAAAAAATAATGTGAGCAACTTTGTTCTTATTAGCACTGATAAAGCAGTGAAGCCAACCACTATAATGGGAATGACAAAAAAATTCTGTGAACTAATGATGTTTAATTTTCAAAATAGTAAAAACTGTATATATTCTGCAGTGCGGTTTGGAAACGTATTTAATTCTTCAGGATCTGTTGTACCTATTTTTAAAAAACAAATTAAACAACAAGGTTTTTTAACGGTAACAGATGAAAATGTTACCCGATATTTTATGTCCATTGATGAAGCAGTACATTTGGTAATAAGAGCTTCTCTAATATCAAAAGGAAATGAAATGTTTATTCTAGATATGGGTGAACCAAAAAAAATATTAGATATTGCTAAAAAAATGATTCACATAAGCGGAAAAACAATTAAATCAGAACAAAACCCAGATGGAGATATTGAGATTAAAATTGTTGGTCTTGGAAAAAGCGAAAAACTTCATGAAGAATTATCAGAATTTGATTGTAAACCAACTATTGAAGGAAAAATTTTACAATCAAAAGATTCTGATATAGAATTCAATAATGTAGATGAGAAAATAAAACTATTATCAGAACTTGTTGAAAATAATGATTCAAATCAAATAAATGATTACTTAAAAAATCGTTGTTTTCAATAAAAAATAGTTGAATCGGAGGATAATTAATAATTGAGAGTTTTAATTACAGGTGTGGCAGGATTTATAGGGAGTAATTTAGCTAACTCGCTTCTAAAAAAGAATATTGAAGTAGTTGGCATAGATAATCTTTCATATGGCGTATTAGATCAAGTACCAAAAGATGTTGAATTTCATAAAATAGATATCAGAGACAAAAATATTAGTGATATTTTTGATAATATCGATTATGTATTTCATTTAGCAGCTAAGAATTGTATAACAGATTGCCAGGAAGATCCTATGGAAACGTTTGATATTAATGTTAATGGTACAATTAATATTTTTGAAGCAGCGATTAAAAAGAATATAAAAAAAGTCATTTATGCTGAATCTTCTTCTGTGTATGAGGGTGCAACATCTTTACCAAGTAATGAGTCAGAAGTATTTCCAGAAAGCATATATGCTATATCTAAGATTACGACAAATTTTCTTGCTAAAGAGTATGAAAAATCTAAAGGCTTAATAACTACTGGATTGAGGTATTTTAATGTTTATGGTCCAAGGCAAGACTATAGAAGAACAATCCCACCAGTATTTAGTGCTTTTATTATCAATCTACTCAAAGGTAAACAACCAACTATATTTGGTGACGGTTCCAAGAAAAGAGATTTTGTCTATGTAGATGATGTTAATAATTTCCATTTGATATGCATTCAAGATGATAGAACCGATAATGAGATATTTAATATAGGCTCAGGTAAAAATTATTCAATCAATGAAATTTACAATGAAATAAAAAATTTGCTTGAATCAGATATTGAACCATCTTTTGGCAAAGATTTTTCTTTTGAAGCCCAGAATAGTTTAGCAAATATTGATAAGGCAAAAAAGATTGGATGGGATGTTCAAACAGACTTAAAGACTGGTTTAAAAAAATCTATAGATTATATAAAAGAAAATGTAATTTCATCATCATGATAGTTTCAAGAACACCATTCAGAATTACTTTAGGCGGCGGCGGGACCGACTTACCTAGCTATTACAAAGATCATGGTGGATTTATATTCAGTTTCTGCTTATCAAAATATATGTATGTATGCATTAATAGGCCTTCAGCCGATGATTTAATTAGACTGAAATATAGTATATCTGAATCTGTCGAATCTATAGATGATTTGCAGCATGATATAGCAAAGGCATGTTTACAAAGGATAGGTATTGATTCTAAGATTGAAATTGCTTCTTTATCAGATATTCCTGCAGGATCAGGTTTAGGAAGTTCAAGCACGTATACTGTAGGATTATTAAATGGATTACATTCTTTAAATGGGAATTATAAGAGTTTAGAATTTTTAGCTGATGAAGCTTGTACAATAGAGATGGATATATTAAATAAACCTATGGGGAAACAAGATCAATATTTAGCTGCCTTAGGCGGATTTGTTGTTCTTGAAATTGATAAAGACGGTACTGTAAAATCAAAAAAAATCAATCTAGAAAAATCTATTATGAATGAGTTAAATAGGAATCTATTAATTTTTTATACTGGCCAACAACGAAAGAATAATAAAATTTTAAAAGAACAAGATGATTCAACAAAAAATAATAAAAAAGAAGTATTAAATTCTCTCCATTATATCAAGGAGTCAGGATATAAAATACTAGATATTATACAATCTGGGAATATTGATGATTTAGGATTGATGTTTAAAGATCATTGGGAGATGAAAAAGAAACTTTCTTCAGGAGTAACAAATTCCGCAATTGATTCTATTTATAATATAGCCTTAGAAAGTGGTGCTACCGGTGGGAAAATATCTGGAGCAGGCGGTGGCGGATTTTTTACTTTTTATTGCAATAAAGAACATAAGAAGCTAAGAGACGCAATGAAAGCAGAAGGACTTAAAGAATTAGAATACTCTTTTGATTTGGACGGTTCAAAAATTATTGCCAACCATCGATGAAAAAAATACTTGTTCTAGGTTCTTCTGGTTCTATTGGTTCTTATTTAACTAATAATCTTTCTAATGATTTTGAAGTTATTGCCACTACAAGATTAGATTGTCAGTTGTTTAAAAATAATCAAAATATTTCATCTTATAAGGTTGATTTTAATCAACAAAAAGATGTAGATAGATTTTTTAAATCAATCGATGATATAGGTAATATCTATGGAATCATTAATTGTTATGGCATTCAGAATCCTATAGGTTCTTTTGAAAAAACAGATTTTAAAATTTGGGAAAATAATCTGAATACTAACTTTAATAACTATGCTTTTTTATTACATCTATTTCTTAATTCAAATCACTCACTTAAAAAAGTGATTAATTTTTCTGGGGGAGGATGTACATTTCCAAGAAAATACTTCTCTGCATATTCTATTGCGAAAATTTCACTCTATAAGTTCACTGAGATTTTAGCTTTAGAGTATAAAGAAAAAAAAATAGATTTTAATCTGATTGCTCCAGGCGCAATTAAGTCAAATATGACACAGGAAGTCATTGATTATGGAGACTCTATTGGAGATGAGTATTCAGAAGCAGTAAAAACACTCAATAACGGAGGTCAAGATAAAGAAAGAGTTTTAAACTTATGTCGATTGCTACTTTCTGAAGAAAGTAACGGACTTTCGGGGCGTTTATTTGCAGCCCAATGGGATAATCTAGATGAATATGATATGAATGAATTAATTAACAATGAAAACTTATTTACTCTGAAAAGAGTTGATAATAAAAACTTTATAGAAAAAAATAAGTTATGAACGTTGCTATTATTGGTTGTGGTTTAATTGGATGGAAGAGAGCTGTAAGCATGCCTTCATCAATAAATATTGAAACTGTATGTGATACTAATATTGTTGAAGCTGAAAGATTATCTAAAAAAGTAGATGCAAACTTTACCGATGATTATAATGATATTATAAAGAATAAGAGTATTGATATTGTTATTATTTGTACGCCTAATTATTTAATTAAAACCATTGCAATTCAGGCATTAAATAGTGGAAAGCATGTTTTATCTGAAAAACCATTAGGAAAAAATGTTGAGGAAAGTAAAGAGATAACAGATTGTGCAAATAAAAATAATAAAGTTTTATATACTGGATTCAATCATAGATTCCATCCTGCCATTTTAAAAGCAAAAGAATTAATTGATCATAATAGGATAGGAGATATTCTACATATTCATGGACATTATGGGCATGGAGGCAGAAAGGGGATGGAGAAAGAATGGAGAATGGATCCAGCACTAAGTGGAGGTGGAGAATTATTAGATCAAGGAGTTCATTTAATTGATTTAGCCCTTTTATTTAAAGGTACTCCTAATAGTGTATTTGGTAGCGTTGGACAGTTAGTTTGGGCATCTGAAGTAGAAGATTCTGCATCTTTTATTTTGCAATATGATAATAACATTAATTGCTTGTTCTCTGTAGGTTGGATTTATTGGAAAAATAAATTTGAATTTAGTATTTATGGATCTGATGCTTTCATAAGTATTACCGGTTTGGGAGGTTCTTATGGTGAAGAAAAGCTAGTATTGGGTACTAGAAATTTAGAGGGCGGAAAACCAGAAATAGAAATTTTTTCTTTTCCTTCTAGAGAATCTATTTGGAAAGATAGTTCATGGAGAAAGGAATGGGAGTTTTTTACAGAATTAATTGGGAAAGAAAAAAGTTCTGATAACGGTTATCAAGCAAATTTAATTGTAGACTCTATATATAAGTCTAATGAAAAAAATCGTCCTGTAGATGTATAAAAACAAAGCAATTTTTTTTGATAGAGATGGAGTTATCAATAAGCTTGTAACTAGAGACAATGGATTTTTCTCTCCTAGAACATTTAATGAGTTTGATTTTTATGAAGATATAAGTTCGTGTATTAGTTCTCTAACTAAGAAAGGCTTTTTAATTTTTATTGTTTCTAATCAACCAGATATATCTAGAAAAAAAATGCGAATTAAAGAATTAAACAAGATAGATATTGCAATAAATAAAAAACTGCATGTTGATCAAATATATTATTCTTTTGATAGCAAAGTAGTAATTGGAGGATCAAAAAAACCCTCTCCTAAAATGATATTTGATGCAAGAGATGAATGGAATATTGATTTATCAGAGAGTTATTTTTTGGGTGATTCACTAGTAGATATAGAATGTGCTAAAAATGCCAATGTATCTTTTATATTGGTTAAGCGAGAGCATAATCAAGAAATAGATCATACTTCTTGCATAAATAGTCTTAATGATTTTCATAAAATGTTAAATAATACTATTTAATAACATAATAAAATGATTGTAAGTTTTAATTGTTAAACAGGAGAAAATGTAATGAGTTTTTCAAAAGAATATCTTAATGAATGTATAGAAATTTGTAACAAAATTGACCCTCAAGAAATAGAGAAGATGGCTTCTTTAATTAATTCCATAAGAGAAAATAAAGGTAGAATATTTTTCCTAGGAGTTGGTGGTGGAGCAGGTCATGCAGGTCATGCAGTTAATGATTTTCGTAAAATTTGTTCAATTGAAAGTTATGCTCCGACTGACAATGTATCTGAACTTACGGCAAGAGTTAATGATGATGGATGGGATACATCGTATGTTAATTGGCTAAAAGGATCTCAGCTTTGTGAGAAAGATTTATTATTTGTCTTTTCTGTTGGCGGGGGGAATCTAGAGAAAAATATTAGTGTTAATATTTTAAAGTCTTTACAGCTAGGTCAAGATAGAGGTACAAAAATTTGTGGTGTAGTAGGTCGAGATGGTGGATATACAGCACAGGTTGCAGATGCATGTATTGTTGTCCCAACTGTCAATGAAGCAAATATTACTCCACATACTGAGGCTTTTCAAGCAGTAGTATGGCACTTATTAGTTGCCCATCCAATGTTATTAGCTAATGAAATGAAATGGGAGTCAGTAAAATGAATGATTTAGGTATAAAGATTTATGCAGATGGAGCAGATGTTAATGAAATTATTAAGATGTCGAATGATAACTTTATCGATGGATTTACCACCAATCCTACGCTCATGGCAAGATTAGGTATTACAGATTATCTTGGTTTTGCAAAAGAGGTATTATCGGAAGTCAAAGATAAGTCTATATCATTTGAAGTTTTTTCTGATGATTTAGATGATATGTATAGGCAAGCACTAGTTTTAAGAGATCTAGGAGAAAATGTTTGGGTAAAGATACCTGTTACAAACACACAATCGGTTTACACCTATGATTTGATAAACAAACTCAGCTATGAAGGTGTTAAGATTAATGCAACAGCTTTATTTACAAGAGAACATATTGAAAAAGTTTATAATGCATTAAATCCAGATATCAATTCAATTATATCAATTTTTGCTGGCAGAATAGCTAATGTTGGTATTGATCCAGAGCCAACAATGCAATTTGCGTCTGATTTAACAAAAAATCATCCTTTAATAGAAACGCTATGGGCAAGTTCACGTGAAATTTTTAATATTGTTGAAGCAGCAAGAACAAAAACGGATATTATTACTCTCCCATTTTCCCTAATTAAAGCATATCATAAAGATTTTGGTAAAGATCTTGATGAATTTTCTCTAGAAACTGTTAAAATGTTTTATGAAGATGCAAAGAAATCAGGTTTTTCTCTATAAACCTAGTATCTATATTCATCTTTTTTAAATGGGCCTTTAACATTAACGCCAATATAAGCTGCTTGGTCTTCTGTTAATATGGTAAGGTCAGCATCTAAGTGTTGTAAGTGTAATCTGGCAACTTCTTCATCCAGTTGTTTAGGTAAGTTATATAATCCAACTTCAGGTTTCTCTTTAGCCAAAAATAGTTGAGCTAGAACTTGATTGGAAAATGATGTGGACATTACAAAACTTGCATGCCCTGTAGCACAACCTAAATTAACTAATCTACCTTCTGCTAGAAGAAATATTGCTTTACCATCAGGAAAGGTATATCTATCATATTGAGGTTTAATTTGTTCTCTTTTAGCGTCTGAATCATTTAATGCATCTACTTGAATTTCATTATCAAAATGACCAATGTTGCAAACAATAGCTTGATCTCTCATCTGTCTCATGTGTTTTAATGTAATAATATCTTTATTTCCTGTGGTAGTCACAAAGAGATGACCTTTATCTAGAACGCTTTCAAGTGTACGGACTTCAAAACCTTCCATTGAGGCTTGCAAAGCACATATAGGATCTATTTCGGTAACAATAACCTTACATCCATAAGACTTCATAGATTGTGCACAGCCTTTTCCGACATCGCCATATCCACATATTACTACATTTTTACCAGCTAGCATCACTTCTGTCGCACGTTTAATGCCATCAGCTAAAGATTCACGACAACCATAAAGATTATCAAATTTTGATTTAGTAGCAGAATCATTAACATTAAAAGCAGAGAATAATAATCTATTATCTTCTTCCATTTGTACTAAGCGAGCAACGCCAGTAGTAGTTTCTTCAGATACTCCAATAATATCTGGAACAATATTATGCCAGTGACTATCGTTTAATTTGTGTACTTTTCTAATAAGGTTTTCAATAACTAATTCTTCTGCATTAGTTGTTGTTATATCAGGATAATTACCATGTTCATTAAAATAATTTTCTAATTCATATCCTTTATGAATAAGAAGTGTAGCGTCTCCGCCATCATCAACAATTAGATTTGGCCCTAAATTTCCATCAAAAGTCAAAGCTTGTAGCGTACAATCCCAATATTCTTCTAG
>JBJKZN010000040.1:0-16533 GCA_045560315.1 Fidelibacterota bacterium
TTGATAACGATTGAGAATCTAAATCCTTAACGATTGCAATATTTTCAGGATCAAAAGCAGTAGCTGTTAAATAACTATATAAATTGCGATCTTCTTTGATAATATTTTTTACAAACCATGCTCGATCAAGATTATTTTTTAATCTGTAAATATGTAAATCTGTATTACCAAATGCAGAATAGTATTCTGTGTTTAAAGATAATTCAAATTCGCTATGATTTAGCTCAACTGGACTTAATAAATATTTAACATTTAGAAATTTCAAGACAGGAATCGATAATAGATTATTGGTCTCACTTAATAGATCTGTATAATGTCTAAATTTAGCTGGATGGTAACCTCCAACTGACTGAATTCCATGAAATTTCAATTTAGGGTCTTGAAATAATTCTCCTGCTGAATAAACTCTATATAAATCTAAATCATTCTTCAAAAATCTAATGGCTTCGTCTTCCTTAAAAAATGAATGAAATTTTTCTTTGGAAACTATTTGTGTTTTTTGCATACTGCTATCTGAAGGAGAAATAATATTCTTATCTATTCTATAAATATCAATAATTGATAAGATTAAAAATATAGCTATGATTGTTTCTGATGAAATTTTTCTAAATCTATCGGTATTTAATATACTGCTGATAATCTCCTTCAAACCAAAAGCTGCAAGTATATATAAAACAAAATTTGATAGAATTAAAATCATACTTGGTACTCGAAAATTGCTAAAATAGGGAAAGAAAGAGTAAAAGAAATTGTATAAAATATCGAAATATTTTCCAAAAGATAAAAATATAGATAGCAACAAAATACTTATAAAGAAAATCTTCTTCTTATTAAGCTTAATTATAGAAAACAAAGATGAAAGAATTACAAAAAATCCAATATAATTAGGATAATCAGTAAAAGGCATATAACCAGAATAAGATTGGCCACCAAAGCCATAATAGTGAGGGAAAATATAAGTGATTAACTCTTTCGGATGCATAGACCAATTAGTAGCATATTGATAATGATTATCTCCACCAGCCCTGATTGAGTTACCTAAATAGTCTAATGATGGATAATAGATATGTGATGCCAACAAAAATCCTAAGAGACATGAAAGAACAAAGTATAAAATATACTTATTTTTATCGTGCTTTTGTTTAATGAGAGAATAGCAAAAATATGCTCCGGCTAACATGCAAGAATAATAAGCTATTTGTACATGCCCTCTTTGCAGTTGAAGCCCTATTAATAAAGCAAGCATAGACGCAGATTCTATAGATACCGAATATCTCAATCTATTAATAGCATATAATATCCAAGGAATATAAGCTGCAGTCATCATTTGGCTACCATGGCCAAAAACAATCATTGTAATAAGATAAGGGTTTAATATCCATAGTAACCCTATAGAAAATGCTATTAATTTAGAAATCTTAAATTGCTCTAATAATAAATACATTCCTAGTCCAGAGAATACTAAATGTATTAATTGAATGTTAAGATCAGAAATGCCTAATCCAATCATGATTCTAGTTGGAAAGTATAATTCATTAATATAAGTGAATGCCTCCATAGTCGGCATACCAGAGAAAATCCATGGTTGCCACAAAGGCCAATGACCTATCTTTTCTTTATATATATCTAAAATATGATTAGCAGAATAAGGATTGAGCGTATCTCCTGAACCAAATATATTGTCATAGAAGATTACTGGATAAAAAAATAAAATAATCCATAACAAATAAATAATAATCAATAAATACTTGTTCATGATTTATTAAATATTTTATGCTTTATACTATCAATCATGTCTTTATCTTCTTCATCCACTCTTAATAGGATATAAAAAGAAAAGTATAAGATAAAAATGAAGCATATAGCAGATAAAAGGTATAAGCTTAAATTTAAAATAGAGGATGAATAGTCTAGAAAAATTAGCACATGCTTCTGGAACATAATAGCTAATCCTGAAGTTAGAGCTCCAGCAAACAGAGGTTTAAATAGTTTGATTGAAAAAACATTTAAGCTGAGCATATAATAGTTCTCAAAGAATCTTAAGAAACTAATAAAGAATAAAGCGATTGTAGTAGCAGAAGCTGCTCCTATGATTCCATATTGAGGAATCAAGACAATGTTCATAACAATATTAATAATAAGAGCTACTAGCACATTGAATAAATTTACATTTGAAAATCCGCTCATTGTCAGTGATGAAGAACCTAGACCAAAAAAAGCTTGAATCATTATTCCAGTTGCTAAAATTTGTAATGCCAATCCATTATCAAATTCACTTCCAAATAACATTAACATTTGACTCGAAAATATTATTAAGAAAATAAATAAAGGTAGTGAAGCTGCAAATATCCATTTGGTTGATAATTGGTATATTTCTTTCATTTTTTCTGAATTATTCTGATAAAAATATTGAGAAAAAAGTGGTGCAAATATACCTGCAAATGCAAATAGTATCATTCTAATAAGGCCAGCAGTTCTTTCAATAGGATGATACATTCCTACTGCGCTTGCATCAGCAAAAATACCGAGCATTAGAACATCTATCCAATGCATAACAATTCCAATTGCTGAAACAAACATAAGTGGTATAGAAAATCTTAGAATCTCTAGATTAAACGGAGTAGAAATAATTTTTTTGAAATCTAGCGCTATAAATTTCTTTAGAAAAATTAGTATGGAAATCATACCAATAATTGCAGATAAAAATGTAGGAATTAGAATAGCTATCTTTGCACCAAAAATTAGATAAGAAGCGATCATAGAGAATAGCAATACTGAAGGATTAACAATATGATTAACAAAAATTTTATACTTTAATACTTTAAATCCTTGTGTAGCAAATGATGCAATTAATGTCGTTACTGTAAATGGTAGTGTGAAAGCATAGAACTTGATAATATTAATTAAAAATGGATCTTCTTTTAAAAAATTCAATACAATCCATTCTGCAGAAAAATATAAAATAATGGCAAATAGAATACTTGATGTTAATCCCATCTTCAGAGATGAATAGATACTATCTTTAGCATTTACATTATCTTCGTCTTCTCGACTAACAAATCTAAGCACTCCATTATCTAGACCCATTATAGCAAATATTTCTCCAATACGAGTCAATGCATTACCAAGAGAGTATAAACCTAACATCTGAGGACCCAGCCATCTTGCCATAAAAATTGAGAATAGATAACGAAATACTGATCCTGTGCTCATTCCTCCAAATGATGTAATAGCTTCGCTAGCGACTTTCTTTCCTAAGCTGTCCTGTTTCATCTCTCTCTCAATTTAAAATAAATCAATTTTAGAAATCCTACTGGTAAATAAAATAATAACCAGTGAAAAGTTAACGTTATTATCTGTAAACCTGATGCATGTTTCCAAAATAGTTTTACTTGTCCTAATAACTTATTCTTTATTTTTTTAAGCGAATTTTCTCCCAATGACTGAGATACACTATGCAATATAATCGATTTTGGGCTATATACAATTTTACGGTTCATTTTTTTAGCTCTTATGCTCAAATCTACATCCTCACAATACATGTCGAATGTAGTATCAAAATATTTTAATCTTCTAAAATCATCATATTTAATACAAAAACAACAACCTGTAGCATAATCAGTATCCATCATAAATGAATACTTTGGTCCGTCAAAATCGCGTATACCTATATGGTCTATTGCTCCTTTCCACATACTGACTATCCCACCTGCATACCATATTTTATTAATATCCATTGCAAAAAGGATCTTGGGAACTGTGATAATACAATTAGGATCGTTTAAGAATGGAAATACTAAATGATCAAGAAAATCTGAGCTTACTATGGTATCATTATTAATAAAAACTAAAAAATCTTCTTCTTCTGGTTTCAAATAATCTACTGCTGCATTATTTCCTCCAGCATATTTTAAATTCTTATCTAAAGCTAAAATATCATATTTCGGAAAATGCTCTTTAAAAAATTCAACTGATCCATCTTGAGAATTGTTATCAACAATTAGAACTTTATAATTTGAATATGAAACTTTCTCAATAGAAGACAAACATTTCTTGCTTATTTCCTTATCATTCCAATTCAAAACAATAAGATGAACTTTTGGATCTGATAGATTAATATTATTCATAGAGATTCAATCTTTCTTCAAATAATTTCCATGAAAATCTATTTTTATATCCTTTAATAAAATCGCTCATACTGTTAAACAAACCACTATTAAAGAATACGTTAATTTTATCACTGATATCTTTTGGATTTGGTGCAACAATGAATCCAGATCTTTCATCTGAAACATAATCAGATAACCCTCCAACATCTGTTACAATAACAGGTCGATTAAAATTGTATGCAAGAGAAAGAATTCCGCTTTGAGATGCGGATTTATAAGGAAGAATTACTAATTCTGAAGATAGGAAATACTTTTCAATATCATCTTTATTGACAAAGCTATCAATAAAGATAAAATGATCCTCTATGCCAAATTTCTCAATCATTGTATAATATGGCTTTAAAGAATCATAACTTTCTCCAACTACTAGAACTTTAAGATTATCAACTTTTTCTTTACTTAATGCAATAGCCTTAATTAAGAGATCCAATCCTTTATATTTTCTAATAAGTCCAAAAAATAGTATAGTTTTCTTTCCTTCTATATCTAAATCTTGTTTATGAACAATATTTAGAGTATTTGATTGAGGGATATCATATATCGGATGAAGATTGCTAATAATATTAACTCTAGAATTGATTTCTCTAATCAATCCTTTATTATAGTCATTCATAACAATGCAATAATCAATCTTATTAAGAAAATATTTCAGAAAAAAATTCTCGAAGAATCTGTTTTCATGAGAAACAACATTATGAAATAAAACATATCTATTACCTCTTTTTACAGAGCTAAGCAGAAATATATACAATGGAATAAAAAAGAAATTCCAATATGAAACAATTAACTTATCTGGATTATTCTTCTTAAGAAAAGACCTACCTTTAATCCAACTAATAATATTTAAAGGGCTGAGAATGGTATAAACATTATTAAATGTACTTTTATTAGTTCCGTATTGAGACTTTCCTGGAAAAAATATCTTTGGATATAATGATTTGAAATTTAAGATTTTAACATCATTTCTTCTGCTAAGTTGTTTGGCTAAAGATTCATGAAAATCAGAAATACCACCTCTTAGAGGAGGAAATGGACCTATAGTAACAATCTTTAATCGACTACTCAATTATTTCTTTGATATAATTTCTATCTTTATATTTTTTGTTGACTATTAATTCACCCATTAAGCCGAAAGTAAAAAGTTGAAGTCCTACAATAATCAAAATTGCTCCAAAAATGATTAATGCCACATGCTGTTGGAAAGAATCCAATAAAATATATTTTAGATATAAAATATAAATCTCAGTAATAAGCCCCAATAGAACTGAAACAAATCCTAGGGATCCAAAAAAATGTAGTGGACGATCCATATACCTTCCTAAGAATAATATAGTTAAAAAGTCAAAAAATCCGTCTGAATAACGTTTTTTTCCATATTTAGAAATACCGAATTCTCTTTCCCTGTGATCAACAACAATTTCTGAAATTAAAAATTTCTTCTGATGGGCAAGTAGAGGTATATATCTATGTCTTCCTCCATAGAGAGTGAGCGTATCAGTTACTTCTCTTGTGAATACTTTTATTCCACAATTGGAATCATGTATTCTAAGCCCGCTAAAAATTCTAACAAAAAAATTAAATACTTTTGATGCAATTCTCTTCTCAAGTGGATCTTTTCGATTTTTTTTCCAACCAGAGACAACATCATATCCTTTATTTAATTCATCAATTAAACGATATATTTCCTTAGGATTATCTTGCAAATCAGCATCCATTGTAGCAATAGTCTCTCCCCTTGCTGTATCAAATCCTGCTTGCAATGCAACAGATTTTCCATAGTTGCGATAAAGATTAATGATCTTCCATCTAGAGTAATCTTTGATTTTATTTTCTAATATAGATAGAGTTTGATCTGTAGATCCATCATTGATAAAGATAATCTCAGTTTCAGATTGATTTGCAAAAATATCTGAAAGTTCTTTAAATAAACTATCTAAAGACTCTTGTTCATTATAAATCGGAATAATAATGGACAATTTCATCTATATCTCAAAATTTCTTCTTGTAAAAAGTATTGTATATTTCTGCTTATCATTATTCAAAGAAAATGTTAATTCATTTAGGAAGTTAACACCATCAAGGCTAATTAACTTTGTCGATATCAAAAAAAGATTTTCAGTCCTAACCTGCAAATCTTCAAATACATCGGGTGTCCCCCATAATAATCTTTTATAAGTGTTAGCATCAAATTCGGTAGCTATAGGAAAAAATTTATTAAAATCTTCTATTTCTATCTCTTCATTTTTTCTCATATTGACATAGCGAGCATTATTCTTATCTACTTCTACTAAAAATAACCTTCTTCCTATAATATCTTTGAAAACAATATATGAGAAATCATCTTTTGATTCGAATACAAAATTTGATGAAAAATTTGACTTTCCTTTTCCAGTAAGCTTACCAGATCCAAAAACTCTGGAAAAATCTTCTTCTAAAATTTTGATATCTGCATGATTTCCACTATCAATAGAAACAAAATTCTGATTTGATGAACAACCAATTAAAATGAGAAATAGACATAGTAGCCATTTATTCATTTGGTGCTCTAGAATTGTAATTAGAAATCTTTTCTATTAAATCTGCATTCTCTTTGTCTAAATCAAGAGCTTTATTGTAAAAAATCAATGCCTCATCTATCTCATTTAATTTTATTAGAACATCTCCATAATGTTCTAAGATTACCGAACTAGATTCGTCATATACAATAGCTTCACCAATAAACTCTTTTGCTTTTTCTAAATCATTTAACTTAAAATATATCCAACCAATTGTGTCTAAGTAAGACGATGTTTTTGGGCTTAACTCAATTGCTTTCTTTGCTAAAGTTAGTGCATAGTCAACATCTTCATTTCTTTCTATTAAGCTATATGCATAATTATTATATGCTTGAGCATCGTTAATATTAAGTGCAATTAGCTCGGTATATAACTGATCTGATTTTTCCCATTTTTTATTCTGGTCATATGCCATTGCTAATGCATGCATAGCTGCAATAGAGCTTGTATCGATTGATAAGGCCTTCGTATAAAAAATCTCTGCACTTTCAAATTCTTTTAGTGAATAATGAGCTAATCCTAAGAAATAATTGATTTGAAAATCTTCAGGAAATAATTCTAAAGCTTCTGATAGCTGATCTTTGGCAATATCAAATCTCTGTAGGTTTAATAAGGATAGACTCTTATTTATATATCCCTCTTTATCATTAGGATAGAGTCTAATGTGCTGTTCAGATAGTTGAATAGACTGATCAAATTTTGCTGATTCTCTATATAAGGTAGATAGGTAATATAAAGCAAAACGATCTTTCTCGTTCATTTCTAATGATTTTTCAAAAAATTCTTCAGATTTATCGTAATATCCATTTATTAAATATTCATAAGCTAATTGATTGTATAAATTATTAATGAATGGATTTGATCTTATCTCTTTATTCTCTAATAGAGATTCTATGTCGCTAAGATTTTTTCCCTGCTCAATTGATTCAATATATAACTTGAGGTATTCTGGATTAGCAGGATTTGATAATAGTAATTTCTTGACAATAATAGGTGCATCTCTATGTTTAGAATCGATAGCTAGTTGTGCTGCAACCTCTAGCGCTAGAATGAGAGTGTTATCTTTTTCATATGCCTCTTGATAATACACTAAAGCACCATCAATATCTCTTAGCTCTGATTTTAAATCACCTATAATAAATAGAATGTCAGCATTCTTATCTTCATTCTTAGCTAAATTCTCAAAAATTTCTAATGATAAATCAAGTTTATTCAAAGCAATATATTTCTTTCCTAAAGAAATCTTATAATCTCTACTAATCGAGTCCTTCTCTATGGCCTTTAATGCATAGTAAATACTTTTATCATACTTTTGTATCATCCAATACCCTTCTGATATAGAATGATATACTTCTGCAGAGTTAGATCCTCTTTCAATAGCCTCCTGAAATTCAATAATAGCTCTTGAATACTCGCCTTGCTCCATAAACATCATACCATCCATAAAAAATTGGATTCCGGATAAATCCTGCGCTTCTTCTATGGTTATATCTTTTGTTATATTGGTAGGAGAATCTGCAACAATCTCAATGCTTGTCTTTGAAGCGCTACAGCTCCATACAAAAAGAAAAAATAATATAAGGATATTAGATTGTTTTAACATATGAACGCAAATTACATAGGAGTATGGATATATTCAATTTTGTTAAATCAATCTACAGAAATAATAGATGCCTGTATTTATATGATTATTGCTGATCGTTTACAAATGATCCATCGATATTATTTAACATATCGATCTCTTTCATATCTTCCATTTCTTCTTCCGATTCTAGAGAATCTGATGGGCTCAATAATTCTTGATTATCAGAATCTTGATCAGCAAATGTATATGCTGAGTTAGATTGAAGGAGAAATGATGTGAGAACAAAAATTGCTCCTAATGCAAGAGTAAGGTATGCAAAATTCTGATTAGAAAATCCAAAAAACCCTTTGCTAGGAGCTTTGTTTAGATTCAGCGCTTCTAGTCTTTGACTTAAATTGGAATCAAAATCAGAAGAAACCTTTAAAGAAGGAGCTTCATTCATTAATGAGATAGTCTTACGTACTTCCTCTACTTTCAACTGATATTCTGGATGATCCGATAAGAATTTTTCGAATTCTTTTCTTTCCTTTATATCCATATCATTCTCAATCCAGCGAGAAATTCTATCTTCAAATTTGTTATAATCCATTTACTGCTCCTTAAAATGTTTCATTTTTTTACTCAATTGAATTCTACCTCGATTAATTCTCGATTTAATAGTTCCAATCGGTATTTCAAGTATCTTACTTATTTCTTCATAAGAAAGTTCCTGAAAATCTCGTAATACTACTGCAACTCTAAAATTTTCAGGTATTTCATCTAAATATTTATTTAATTCTTCGACGGCAATCTGATTATGAACAGTTTTCTCTAATGATTCATCTTTCATCTCAATATCGATAGGTTTTCCTTCATTTGTCCATAAAGAAGTCGTTTGTTTTCTTTTATTTTTTCTTAATTCTGTCAATGCATTATTTTTAGCAATTGTATAAATCCAAGTTGAAAACTTTGCAATATTTTTATAATAACTCGCATGAGTATATAGCTTGATCATAGTTTCTTGTACAACATCTTCTGCTTGCTCTCTATTATTAAAGTATCTAAAAACAAAATTCAATAATTTGTCTTTATATCTATTAACGAGCTCATTATAAGCATTAACGTCTCCATTTTGGAACCTAGCAATTAACTTTTCGTCAGTTAATTTAAAAGGATTATCCATTTCTGAAGATCCCACTGATAAGGTTTGTAAATTCTGACTCATCTATAATATTTCTCGTTTTAATTTTCTTATCTAATGCACTTAATAGCTTAATGCCCGTCTCAATCTCTTCTAAAGTATACTTAGTTGAGGATAAAGAGATCTTATTAACAATTTTACCTCTTAAAGTCTTACGACTATTATCTGTAATTGTTCCGTTATTTAATTTTGCATAAAATAATGCTTCAAATATGGTAAATAATGAATTTGTCATATACAATAATCCAAATTGATTCATAATTGAAGAACCAAACACTAAAATCTTATCTACCTCTTTATCGCATACAGCATAATTAAATTCCCATATCTGTTTATTTTTTTTCCAATCATAAAAACTATCTAGCCATTCATCGTTAGATGTGTCCATATCCTCTGCTAAAATACTTAGCTTAGATATTTCATTATATATAGCAGAAAAGTTGGTGCCAAATATGTCAATTAGACTATTAGCAATATCTCTTGTCATTTTAAATCCTAAATCTTGAGAAAATATCTTAATCCATTTAATCATTTCACTCTCAAAAGGAGTACTAATATCAACAACTACAAATAAATCGCTGATATCTTTTGTAGAAGTGTTCTTAATAAAATTACTCTTTGATCCATAATCAAAACCAAGAAAGCTATGATCAACACATAATATTTTATTAGGGTTGTCACCATTAGATAAAGCGCTCTTAAAAACATCCTTATTCTTAGCTGATACCTTATTAATATTTTTAATAATGATAAATTTCTTATCTGCAAATAAGTCTATTGCATTTAATTCATTTAATAGATCTTCTTGAGATGTTCCTTTATCTGAAAAATCAAATAATTTTGTTTCAACCAGATTTGCATCGCACTCTTTGATTATTTTTTTGAGATATAGATATAAAAAATCGCTGTCTCCAACTAACAAATAGTTATTATCTGGATTTTTCTTAATATTTTCAACTGCCTGTATTGCTTTAATCATATTCTATTACTTTTCAGACTCATCAATCACTACACCATAACTACCAGATTCCAATACAGATCTTTTAGAGTCCTTCTTAAAGTCTATATCATTTTTTTTATACTTGCTTATAACTACTATAGCAACAAAAGCAAGTGCAAAACTAATAAATCTCTCTGTAATAATAGATTGCAAGTATGGGCTACTTCCCCAAATAACTGTACTTATTGATCCAGTTAATAATCCTGCAATAACACCCTGCCTTGTAATGCCCTTCCACCATAAAGTAAGTAAAAGTGCAGGACCAAAAGAAGATCCAAGCCCACTCCATGCAAAGCTCACAATGCTGAATATCGTGTTTCCACTCCATTCTGAATACATTGCAACAAAATAAGCAAACACTCCTAAAAGAATGGTTACAACTCTACTATTGAATAGCTTATCATCGCTCTTTGAAACTTTAATTCCTAAGTCTTCGCTAATAGCAGATGTTGAAACCAATAACTGTGAATCTGCAGTAGACATCATGGCAGCAACTGCTCCTGATATCAACAGTCCAGCTAACCATGCAGGCAATAAAGCCTCTGCAAGCATAGGCATAACATTTTCTACATCTTTTCCTATAAAGAAGTCTTCTCCAAAATATCCCATACCTACTACACCAATTAAAAAAGCTCCTGAAATACCAGGTATAGCCCATAATGCAGCTATAATACGTGCTTGTTTTACTTCCTTAACAGATCTAATCGCCATATATCTAATCAAAAGATGTGGCTGGCCAAAATAACCAAGACCCCAACTCAAACCTCCTACAACTACTGAAAATGTAGCAAAAATACCTAAGCCAGATGGAAAGAGTGCACTTTTCTGTGGATCTGCACTCATAATTAATTCTTTAATAGGTAAATCCATAGATGATAGCTCCATTAAACCAACAATAGGAAGGATAACCAAGGTACCTATCATCAGTATCCCTTGCACAAGATCTGTCCAAGCAACTGCTAGTAAGCCTCCCATAATTGTATAGAGTATAATTACTATCGCACTCAACGATATACCGTATAGAGGCTCAATATCAAAAATAGTATTTAAGATTTTACCAGAACCATGAAATTGGGCTGAAACATAAAACGTGAAAAAAACAGCAATAATTATCGAAGAATATGTTTTAATGATTCTGGAACTATCATTAAATCTTTTGTGTAAATAATCAGGGATAGTAAGTGCTTGATATTCTTCTGTCTCAGACCTTAGTCGCTCTGCTATAAGAAACCAAGAAAGTATAATTCCAGTAATGATTCCTATTACAGCCCATACCTCACCATATCCAACTGCAATTGCAGCTCCTGGCAACCCTAATAATAGCCATGCAGATTCACCAGAGGCCCTTTCAGAAAATGCTGTAACCCAAGGACCGAGCCTTCGACCTGCTAACAAGAAATCAAGTTGAGAGTTAATAAACCTATTGGAAAAAATACCAACTAGTATTATCAACAGTAAATAGAGTGTAAAAATTATTTCAATCATAAAACTAAACTAATAATTATACAGTATAATCCAAACCAAGCAAAACTAAATCTTTCAAGAAATTTGATTAAGAATATTAAACTGAAATATCCAAATATAAATGATGATAAGAACAAAACTAAACCTGGTTGAAAAGCAATCGCTTCAAATCCATCAGAAAACAACAATTTGTAAACAATTGATAGCATAATCACAGGTACTGCCATAAAGAAAGCATATTGAATTATTTTCTTTTTTTCTAAACCAACGAACAACCCATAACTAATGACCATTCCTGATCTCGATATTCCAGGAAGCATAGCAAGAGCTTGAAAAAGCCCTAAGAAAAATGACGTTCTATAGTCCCATTTCCATGGGGACTTCTCCATTGAACCTCTTAAGATACTTAATGCAATTAAAAACCCTCCATTACATAATAAAGCAGTTTTAACAAAATCATAATTAAAGAATACTTCTAAATCAAAAAAGAAACCGCATAGTACAGCAGGAATCGTAGATATAATAAGCATTTTTAAGGTATTTATATGAAAAAAGTCATCTGAATTCTTGTTTGAAAAAAACGTAGCTCTATAAAAAAGAATAATGCTAAAAAGTGTACCAAAATGTGCAATAATCTCTGCAGAAGCCCCTGCATTATTAATTCCTAGAAAATTCTCAAATAAAACTAGGTGCCCTGAGCTGCTAATAGGAAAGAACTCAGTTACACCTTGAACAAATCCGAGGATTAAGTAATTAAGTAACTCATTGATCATAATAGATCCAACCTTTCATTCTTTTATCTGTTTTATCTCGCCTGTATGAATGATAATTTAGATTATCATACGTACATTCTTTAGCATCTATAACATTATCAATACCATAAGAAGCAAATTTATCAATTGCAACTTGCTGTAAACTTAAAAAAATCTTTTCATCTTTCACTATGGAAAATTTAGAATCAAAATAAGATAAAACATCATTTTGAACTTCAAAATTCTTTTGACTAATAGAGGGACCAATAAAAACCGTTACATTTTCTAGGTCAAGATTATTCTTCTTAATTAATTTAATACTATTCTCAATAATGCCATTTGCTAATCCTTTCCAACCAGCATGGATAGCTCCAAAGAAAGATAAATTTTTATCAAATAAGAATATTGGCATACAATCTGCTACCTTAATCTCTATTGCAATCCTATTATCTAATGTAAACATAGCATCATTAGGTTTATCAATAGGACTATTCTTATTTATAAAACTTGCATTCGTGGAGTGTGTCTGATTCATGCTAATAATATCGTTTGATATTGATGGCAATCCCTCTTCAGTGTTAAATACTATTTTGAGATTCTTTATGCCGATTTTTTCTGAATAATCAATCCACATAGGATGCTATTCGTTTGCTATATTCGTTTTAATAATGCGTTTATTTGAATATTGCAATATGTTAACACCTTGATTTATTGTTCCTGTGCTAAAATTAAATGATCTTGTGTTTGAAGACTTATTTGGCTCACTATCATTGAAGAAAAAGAAATTATTACTCTCAGTCTCAACATTAATAATAAATTGAGCAAAATCGAGTCCATAATGGAATAGATTATTTAACTTATGGTCATAATCAAACTGATTACCAATTCTATAATTAGGTTTAAAGCTACTAACAAAATACATTCCTGATATATGAGGAGAAATATTCTCTTGATTGATAAAATCCATATCAAGCCACAAGTCGTTTCCAAGTAATTGTGTCTCAAGATTTGATAAAGAAACTTGGGTAGCAACATAGGTTAGTCCTTCTCCTGCTAATGGAAAGAAAATTCCATCAATAGACTCCAAAATAACTTTAGTAGAATCAATGCTCTCATCTTCCTGAATATCAAAAATATCATACACTTCATCTGAGTCAACATCAAACATTGAATCTAAGATATCAATATCTACTCCTAAGAATTCTTGATATTCATCTTGCGCATTAATTTCCCAAGCAACTTCTCTTAGATTTTTAAATAATCCTCGCAAGTCAATAGGATCAGTATTCTCATACCATTGAATAGAAACGGGCTCTTTATTTAGCTTATCCATTTCTTTTAAGAAAGAATCAACTTCCTCAACACCTTCTTTCGTTCTTGGAGCGATAATTGCTACTTTTTCTAAATTAAGATTATTTACTACATGATTTGCTAATACTTGACTTTTTATATCTAGAGAAGAATCTAATAGATAGACATTTTGATTAATTGAATGAATGCTTTCATTGTTTGAATTTGGTGCAAAAATAGGTGTATCAGAATTAGATAATGCGGTTGCAGCAGATATTAAATTTTGATCAGAAAAAGGTCCAATAATACCATCAACTTTATGGAAATTCACTAGATCATTGCATGCACGCACTGTATTTAATTGTTCCCCATAATTATCAACAACAATAAATTGAATTTTATTTGTATTGTTTGATAATTCATTCCCTTCTTTTAATCCAGAAAGAAATGCTTTAGCTTGTGTTGCATATTCGCCAGATAATGGCAGCACTACCCCCATTTTTAATCCAAATGAATTGTTATTTGAGATATTCTTATTAAGATATCTATGTGATGATCTTAGCTCTCTTGGCAATAAATCATAATCAATTAAATCAAACACATCTTTTAAGTTATTTGAATTATTTCTAGCCATAGAAAAAGACTGTGCCAATAATAATATATTTCTATTAATAGGGTTATCTTCAGTCAATAACAATGAACCAATTTGCTGCTCATCTAACTCCATACGAACCATTTTTTTAATGCGTTGATTGATACGCCTATTTGACTTTGAATCAATATTGCTCTTGTTAGCAATTAGATAATATTCAAAAGATTTATCAAAGAAACCTTTTTCTGAAAAGATATCTCCCATCTCTATGCTATAGATGGTATTAAGATTCGATTCTAGAGTATTAAGATTAATGCTTTTTCTTACTGAGAGAGCTTTTTCTAGATCTCCATTCCCATGAAGAGCTTTCATTTTTAAAATCAAAGCATGATTTAGCAATATTGAATCAGAAAAGTCATTATTATCAATTCTAGAAATTGCACTACTAAATTTTTTACTGTTAATATCCTCTAAAGCTAGATTTAATTCTGATTTTAAAAAATCAGTATTAGAATCTTGCGCTATGACTAGTGAAATAAACAGAATAAAGAGTATTTTTTTCATAGGATTCATTATAAAAATATTAAATCAGACAATCAATTAAATCTGTACATAGATGCCACAAGCATCCTATCGCAATTGCACGCCATTTCCAAGAAGGAATAACCAATAACATTGTATAGATAACTGCTGCCCATATGGTATGCAATGGATGAAACCCTATACTACAACGACTGGCATCAAAAATAGGATTAGCAAATAAATGATCTATATCTATAGCCATTGTTGCTAACATTAGTAAGCTAGCATTCCACCAATGACTTTTAAAAAAGAGTTTACCAAATACAAAGGGTGATAGTAAATGCAATGAGTAATGAATGAGATAAGAAATCATAATAAAAAATGAAGCTATCTTCTTCTTTTTTTAGCTGGAGCTCCATTTTCATACATAACTTTTTCTATAACTTTTCCATTAGGGTCATAAAAAGTAATAAGTCCATCTAAATCACCTTTATCATAATTGACTTGAACATAAATCTCACCATTTTCATGATAAAAAGTGTAAAGTCCATCTAATGCTCCATTCTTATATATTGCATCAGTACGAATTTGTCCATTTTCATAATAATCTCTATACAAACCATGGCTCATATTGCCTTTAACAGTACGTATCATTTTAATATGAATGTTAAGATCGTCGTAATATTCCTTAACAATTCTTGTTTCTATATTATTATTGAGAACACCAAATACAGCTCCTTCTGAACTCAACTGCTGTTGAGGATAAAGAAAGGATAATGCAAAAAATGAAGTTATTAAAAGTTTTTTCATTTATATCTAATTTAATGAAGAATTAATCAATTGGGACTATAAAGGATTTCGATTGGGGTTTGAGTGATTATTTATTTTTTCCATGAAAAAATCCTTCAATAATAAAAATTATTGGATTTATAAATAATTGAAAAAAAATCATTAGACTTAAAAGATAAACAGGAGTCCATAATAATACACCAAGTCCAATTAGAAAACATACTCTAATTCTATATTCATCAATACCTACAATTAATGTAGTAATTACACCACCAAGGAAGAATAATATTCCAAAAACTAAAACTAATATATAAAGATAAGATAAAAGTCTTTTAAGACCTTCATTTTTGATACCACAAGTTTGAGAAATTCTATCACCCACCTTTAGGCTTATTGTACGGTAATCAAATGAAGAAGGTCGATTTTTAGTTTTTGTCATCTCTATTCCACCGTCACAGATTTGGCAAGGTTCCGTGGCTGGTCTACATCGCAGCCTTTAGCTACAGCAATATAGAATGCAAATAATTGTAGAGAAATTGTAGCTAAGATAACAAAAACATATTGATTCGTTTTTGGAAGTAAAATTAAATCATCTGATAAATCTCTTAAAATTTTATCTTTCGAATCTGTTACAA